>CALFYG010000088.1 GCA_937952095.1 uncultured Micrococcales bacterium
GCCGGTGTTGACCCCGACCTTGTCCGCACCGGCCCGCAGCAGAGCGTCGAAGTCGTCGACCCTGCGCACGCCACCGCCGACAGTCAGCGGGATGAAAACGGCGTCGGCAGTGCGCCGCACGACATCGATCATGGTCGCCCGCCCACCGGAACTCGCAGTGATGTCCAGGAAGATCAGCTCATCAGCGCCCTCGGCGTCGTACCGCGAGGCCAGTTCGACCGGATCGCCGGCATCGCGCAGTCCCTCGAAATTGACGCCCTTCACCACCCGGCCGGCGTCGACATCGAGGCACGGGATGACCCGTACGGCCAGACTCATCGCACAGCCGCCAGTGCCTCCGGCAGCGTGAAGGCTCCGGCGTACAGCGCCTTGCCGACGATGGCACCCTCCACCCCGGGCACACCCGCGATGGCACGCAGATCGTCGAGAGTGGAGACCCCGCCGGATGCCACCACGGGCCGGTCGGTGGCCGCACACACGTCACGCAACAGGTCGAGGTTGGGGCCGGTCAGGGTTCCATCCCGGCGGACGTCGGTGACCACGTAACGCGCGCAACCCTCGCTGTCCAAACGGGCAAGCGTCTCGAAGAGTTCGCCACCCTCCTTCGTCCACCCCCGCGCGGCGAGAGTTGTTCCTCGCACGTCGAGTCCGATCGCCACCCGGTCGCCGTACTCCGCAATCACCTTCGCGCACCATTCGGGCTGCTCCAACGCCGCGGTGCCGATGTTGACGCGACGGCACCCGGTGGCCAGTGCCGAGAGCAGGGATTCGTCGTCGCGGATTCCACCGGACAACTCGACGTCCACATCGAGTTCGGCCACAACACGTGCCAGCAGTCCGGCGTTGCTCCCCCGCCCGAAGGCAGCGTCGAGGTCCACCAGGTGGATCCACTGTGCGCCTTGCTCCTGCCAGGTCAACGCGGCGGCCAAGGGGTCGCCGTAGTCCGTCTCCGTCCCGGCCTCACCCTGGACCAGGCGCACGGCCTGGCCGTTGGCGACATCGACGGCGGGCAGCAGTTCAAGGGGCATGTACCGAGGGTACTGAGGCGGGTCGCGGCACTGGTCCAGCGCGTCAAGCACCCGCCCTCAGTCCAGCCCCAGCACTCCCGGGTTCATGAGTCCATCAGGATCCACGTGGCTCTTGATCGCCCGCAGCAGATCCACCCCGGACTGCCCTACCTCGCCCACGAGCCACGGCGCATGGTCGCGGCCGACGGAGTGATGATGGGTGATCGTGGCATCGGTGTCCACCAGCGCCTGCGTGGCCGCCGCCTTGGCCGCCCTCCACTGCGTCACCGGATCGTCGGCCAACGGTGTGATCACCGTGAAGTAGAGGCTCGCGCCTGTCGGGTAGATGTGGGACAGGTGCGTACCTATCAAGGGATCGCCCAGCGCGGAACGCAGTGCCCGGTGCACGGCGTCGTACGTGGCGTCCAGTTGCGACCACTCGTTGGCGGTCTCGAGGGTCTCGACGAGGTACCCGGCATCGAGCAGATCGTCGCGCAGGTAGGGGGCGGCGAACCGATTCTTCTCCCAGGACCGGCCGACCGTGGCCGGAAGTCGTGCGGCACCGAATTGCCGGAACACCTTGTAGGCGTGGGCTCGCCGGACAGCCACGACGTCCGCGGGGCCCTCCCAACCGACGATCGCCAGACACCCGCCAGCGACCTTGCGCAGGGCGGTGTAACGGTCGAAGGCCTGCCTGGTGATCCCGGACAACCCGCTCATCGCGAGATTCACCGCGCTTTCGTCGGCGTCGGACAGTCGCATCATGTCCGCAGGCACGCGCTCGAGCGCGAGGTGCCGGAAGGCGCGTTTCCCCGCCACGAAGTTCGGGAAGAGCAGGCCCTCGTACACCTTCTTCTCCGGCAGCGGACGAACCCGCAGCCCGATCTCGGTGATGATGCCGTAGGAGCCTTCACTGCCCAGGAACACCTGCTTGAGGTCCGGCCCGGCCGCTGTCCCCGGGGCCCGGCCGAGGTCGAAGTCCGCAACTGGAGTCGCCACCCGCAGATTCGTCACGGTCGCGTCGGCGCGGCCGAAGCCGGTGGACGTCTGCCTGGCCGACCGCGTGGCGACGTATCCACCGACGGTTGCGCGCTCCCAGGACTGCGGGATGTGCCCCCAGGTGAATCCACGCGCCTCGAGCCACCTCTCCAGATCAGGACCGCCGATGCCGGGTTGGACGCGGACCTCGCCGGTCTCCGGGTCCAGCGCAAGCACGGAGGTCATCTCCCAGAAGGCCACACCCACGGTCACCCGGTCGGTGACGTCGACCCCGTCCACGACGCTGGTGCCCCCGCCGAACGGCACGACGGCCCAGTGGTTCGCGGTGGCCAGGTCGAGGATCCGCCGCACATCCTCGTGTGTGCGCGGCAGCAGCACCACGTCAACGGCCGGCAGCGGCTGGTCCGGCCAGCGGCGAATGCACAGGTCGATGAACGAGAAGCCGCCAGAGCTTCGCAGACGGATCAGGTCGTCGTACTCGTAGCCGCACGCCAGATCGGCGATCTCCGCCTCGGGGATCCGACTGGCTCGCACCTGCACCTCAGACAGATCGAGTGCCGGCCGTGGCTGTGCGGCACCCATCCCGCGGTCGGCCAGGAACTCCTGCAGAGTGACCGGGATCCCGTGCCCCCCGTCTCCCCAGCGCTGGACGACTTCAGTGGAAAGGGCCATGTCTCCTCCGAACTGTCTGCGAGCATCGCTCACTCCGACAGTGTTACACTATCACGCATGGTGTCACAACCGATTGCCGATGAGGTGAGTAACCGCCTGCTGGATTCCGCGGCCACGCTGATCGTCAATGGCGGGCCCAGCGCCCTGACCGTGTCCGCCATCGCCGACGGCGCCGGGGTCTCCCGGATGACCGTCTACCGCAAGTTCCCCGACAAGCACGCCATCATCGCCGCGCTGTTCAACCGCGAGTTCGGCGCGATCGTGGCGCAGACGAGCACCATCGACGCCCCCACTCAGCGCGACCGCATCGTGGAGGCGATCGCCGGGTCCGTGACCGGGATCAACGAGCACCCGCTGATGCAAGCCATCCTCCGGCACGACCCCGAAGAACTCACCGAGTGGATCACTGGCCGGCTCGGCGGGACACAGCGCATGGCGCGCACCGTCCTGCGCGATCTGATCGTGCAGGGTCAGCCGGGCACCGGCGACGGCAGCATCCGCAAGGGCAACCCCGACCAGATGTCGCTGACCCTCGTCCTGGTGGCCCAGACCTTCGTCTTCGCCCACCGCATCGGGGGCAACGAATCCGAACTCCGACTACTCGTGAAGGGATACCTCTCGTGATCCGCCCCGCCGAACCCCGCAGCCTGCTCAACGCCGAGCGCCGCACCTCAGAGTTGCAGGAGTTGCGCACCACCGGCCACACGCAACTGCTCGTCGTCGGCGGCGGGATCACCGGCGTGGGGGTGGCGTTGGACGCCGCCAGCCGAGGTCTCGACGTGACGCTGGTGGAACGGCACGACCTCGCGCACGGCACCAGTCGCTGGAGCAGCAAGC
>CALFYG010000089.1 GCA_937952095.1 uncultured Micrococcales bacterium
TCGTAGGGTTTACTACGTCCGATAGTAGAGATCTCCAGGAGGCCCCGGGTGGACGCCCTCGACCTGGCCAGATGGCAGTTCGCCATCACGACCGTCTATCACTTCCTCTTCGTGCCGATCACGATCGGCATGTCCTTCATCGTCGCCTGCTTCCACCTCATGTGGGTGCGCACGCACAAGCCGGAGTGGCTGCGACTGACCAAGTTCTTCGGCAAGCTCTTCATGATCAACTTCGCGCTCGGCCTGGTGACAGGCATCGTCCAAGAGTTCCAGTTCGGGATGAACTGGTCGGACTACAGTCGCTTCGTCGGTGACATCTTCGGCGCGCCCCTGGCCTTCGAGGCCCTTCTCGCCTTCTTCATGGAGTCGACCTTCCTCGGCATCTGGATCTTCGGCTGGGGCCGGATCCCCGAGAAACTCCACATGGGCTGCATGTGGCTGGTCCACATCGGCACCGTGCTCTCGGCCTACTTCATCCTCGCGGCCAACTCCTTCATGCAGCACCCGGTGGGCTACGTGTTCAACCCGGAGACGCAGCGGGCGGAGATGACCGACTTCGGTGAGGTGCTGCTGCAGCCCTTGGCGATGATCACCTTCACGCACGTGATCTCCACCGCCTTCCTGGTGTCGGGTCTGTTCGTCGCAGGCATCTCCGGCTGGCTGCTCTACAAGAAGCGCTCGCTGGATGTCGTGCGGTCGACCTTGAAGCTCGGTTCGATCACCGCGATCGTCGCGTTCTTCGCGGTGGGTATCACCGGCGACGCCCAGGCCACCAAGATGGTCGAGATCCAGCCCATGAAGATGGCTGCGGCCGAGGCGCTGTACGAGACGGCCGCTCCCGCGCCGTTCAGCATCTTCACGATCGGCACCCTCGACGGGTCCGAGCCCATCTTCAGTATCGACATCCCGCACGGGCTGTCGCTGCTGGCCACCCACAGCTGGGACGGCGAGGTGCAGGGCATCAACAACCTGCAGGAGCAGTACGAGCAGGAATTCGGCCCCGGCAACTACAAGCCGAACATCCCCGCGGCCTACTGGAACTTCCGCCTGATGATCGGATTCGGAGCGCTCGGCGCCCTTATCGCGGTCTACATGCTGTGGGCAACGCGGAAGGGTCGGATCCCCGAGTCCAAGTGGTTCCCGCGTCTGGCGATGATCGGCATCATCACCCCGCTTCTCGGTGCGAGCACCGGCTGGATCTTCACCGAGATGGGCCGCCAGCCCTGGGTGGTCTTCAGCCTGATGCTCACGCAGAACGGTGTGAGCCCGACGGTCTCGGTGACGCAGGTACTGATCTCGATGACCGTGTTCACGCTGCTGTACGGCGTCCTGGCCGTGGTCGAGGTCGGCTTGCTGATGCGGGCGGTCAAGATCGGTCCGCCGGACTCGGTGGAATCCAACTACCCGGACAAGGTCGGCGAAGACCGGCCGCTGACCGTGACCTACTGAGGAGATGATCATGGAACTCCAACAGATCTGGATCATTCTCATCGCAGTCCTGTGGATGGGCTACTTCGTACTCGAGGGCTTCGACTTCGGCGTCGGCATCCTGCTCCCTGTGCTGGGCAAGAACGAGCAGGAGCGCCGGGCGATGCTCACCACGCTGGGCCCGGTCTGGGACGGCAACGAGGTGTGGCTGCTGGTGGCCGGTGGCGCGACCTTCGCGGCGTTCCCGGAGTGGTACGCGACGCTGTTCAGCGGCTTCTACCTGCCGTTGCTGCTCATCCTCGTGGCGCTGATCATCCGTGGTGTGGCCTTCGAGTACCGCAGCAAGCGCTCGAGCCTGACCTGGCGCAAGCGCTGGGACGCAGCGATCGTCGTGGGCTCCTTCCTGCCCGCGCTGCTGTGGGGTGTGGCGTTCGCGAACATCGTGCGCGGTGTGCCCATGAAGCAGGGCGAGTTCGGCAACAGCCTGTACGACGGCGGGTTCTTCAACCTCCTCAACCCGTACGCGCTGATCGGCGGGCTCACCACCCTCACGCTGTTCATGACCCACGGTGCGATCTTCCTGGCGCTCAAGACCGACGGTGATCTGCGCGTGCGTGCCAACAAGGTGGCCGGACAGGTCGGGCTCGTGGCGACCGTGCTCGCCGTGGTGTTCCTGCTGTGGACGCAACTGGCCTACAGCGACAAGGCCTGGACGTGGGCGCTGGTGGTCGTGGCGGCCGTGTGCTGGTTGGCCGGCCTGGCGATGAACCGGGCGGGCCGTGAGGGCTGGTCGTTCATCTTCAGCGCGATCACGCTCGCCGGTGCCGTCGCGTACCTGTTCAGCGTGCTCTACCCGAACGTCATGCCGGCGTCCAACGACCCGGCGCTGTCACTGACGATCTGGAACGCGAGCAGCACCGACTACACCCTGAAGATCATGACCGTGGTGGCCGTCATCTTCACGCCCATCGTGCTGGCCTACCAGTCGTGGACGTACTGGGTGTTCCGCAAGCGGGTGTCCCCGTCGCAGATCTCCGATGCGGGCGAGGGCTCGCTCGATCTGCCCGGCGAGGGCCAGAAGCCAGGGGAGACGGTCGGAGTCTGAACCGACCGGGATCGGTGAGGGCGGCTGGATCGAGGGATCCCGCCGCCCTCTGATTCTTGACAGGCCCCGCGCTGGACCGTCGTGCGGCTGACGGATTCGCGCCCCGAGAACTGGTCACGGCGCAGCACTGGGCGCCGGGGACGATCACGGGTGGCGCCGCCGGTGGGCCAGGCGCAGAGCCATCCGTACCGCGTCGCCCGGATGCTCCGCACGTTGCGGGCCCTCCGGGATGTTCCAGCCACCGACCATCACCACGGGGATCCGGGTCCGCATGGCCAGCGAGACCTCACTGAGCGAACCCCAACTGGTCCCCACGCAGATGACGGCGTCCGCGGAACGGACGATCAGCGCGTTGCGCATCTCGCCGAGGCCGGTGGGTAGGCCGATGGTCACGTACGGGTTGGCGTCGCGCTCGAGTCCGGGAAGGATGCCGACGACCACGCCGTCGTTGATCGCCGCCCCGCGGGCAGCCGCCTCCATGACGCCGCCGTGGCCCCCGGTCACCACGACATGTCCGCCTGCTGCGAGAAGACGGCCGACCTCTTCGGCCGCCTGGAGTTCATCGGGCTGGGCCTGCGCAGGGCCGACCACAGCGATGGTGAATGGCACGTGCGCCTCCCTTCCCCTTCCGCCATTGTGACCACGATCGGGGGTGCGCCGACGGGTGCCCCTACGATGTGGGCGTGACGGCAGCCGAGGTTGACGCATATCTGGACGGGGTGCCGCAGCCGCAGCGCGCGACCCTCGAGGTGGTACGGGCCCGCCTGCAGGCGCACCTGCCGGACGCTGAGGAGGTCATCTCCTACGGGGTGCCGGCCTTCGCCGTCGACGGCAAGGCGGTCGCCGGGTACTCCGCGGCGAAGAACCACTGCTCCTACCTGCCGATGAGTGGCTCGGTCCTGGCGAAGATGGCCGACGCGCTGGCCGGCTACCAATGGTCGAAGGGGGCGCTGCGGTTCGCCGTCGATGAGCCCCTGCCGGCGGATCTCATCGGGGCGCTGGTGGATGCACGATTGGCCGAAGTGAGCCGCTGAGCTCGCTCGCGGCGTATGGTGCCCGCGTGCCCGGGTACCTTCTCGCATGGCTGTCGACATCGTTCTCGTTCTCGGTTCCGAACACCGCCGTCTACGGCAACTCCTGGACCGGTGCGGCCGGTCCAGCCGGGGTTTCCATGACCCGGCCCAGGAGTTGCACAAGGCGCTGCGTGCACACGTACTGGCCGCCACCGCGGAGGTCTACCCGACCGCCGCGGCGCTTGGGTCTTCGTCGCAATGGCCCGCTGAGGAGATCGCCGACATCCGGATGTGCGCGGAGTCCAGCCATCCGGCTCGTGAGGAACTGACCGGCGCCGCGGAGGGGCTGATCCGCATCGAGCGGCACATCGTCGCGCTGCTCGAGCAACTCGGACTCGACGAACGCCGCCGCCTGGGAAAGGTCTTCCGGATCCGCCGCGACGCGCAGCTGCGCGGTTCGAGCAGCGGTTCGCGGCGTCGCCGGTCGCAGACGGAACTGTACGAAATGGCCCGCCGGGCCGGGGTGGAGCATCGCTCCCGGATGACGCAGGCACAACTACAGGCGGCCATCGAAGCCCGCAGCAGTGGTTGATCAATCAATCCGAAATGCACCTTTACGGGACCTACCGAAACATGTACTGTAGTTCGTGCGTCGAGAATCCGGCGCACTCTCGGATCTACAGAGACGTTGGATCCACCCGTCGATCGGTACCTCTCGGTACGACTTCTGCATCCCGACGTGAGCTTCAGACACCAGGCCGCGTCGCTCCACACTCCTGTTGAGCGAGGTTTCCTATGTTCATCCACGTTGTATCCCGTCCCCTGTCCGATGTGACGCACGTTCCCCGCAGCGGGGTCCGTGCCCTCGTTGACTCCATCCGGCGCGCCGGGGGTGAGGCGGACTTCGACATTGCCACCGCAGGTGACATCGGCGCCGCAGTCACGGCCTGCGGCGACCAGCTCCTCGCGAGTTGGCGCCACAAGCGCCCAGAGGTGGTGCACGCAGTCGGGGTGGTGGCCACGCTGGCCGCTCTGCACGTCCGCCCTGATGATCTACCGGTCGTGGCCACGTTCGACGAGAACCCCTCGCCCGCGCGGCTCGAGGAGGAACTCGCCAGACAGGTGGACGCAATCCTGCCTCTGTCGACCTCTGAGCAGCAGCGCTGGCGTGAGGCCGGCGTCCGCTCGCTGCCAGCGGGTGTGATGGGGGTGCCTGCGCCGGCCACGCCGATGCCGACACGTCCTCAGGACGGCCATGTGGTGAGCCTGTCCACTGGACCCGGCTTGGAGTCGCTCATCAGGTCGATGCCCTTGTGGGGACCCAAGCGGCTCGTGCTGCTCGGGCACATAGGTGAGGAGAAGTTGCGACGCCTCCGGGCGGTCGCCGACGAACTTGGTGTTCGGGCCATGGTCGACCACCGTCCGGGGTTGCGCGGTCAGGCACGAACGGCCGTCTGGCGCGACGCGCTACTGCTCGTGGCGGGTGCGGAGGGTGCCCGCAACGGGGCACACGTGCTGGAGGCCGCGTCTCACGGTGTCACGTCCGTGGCGGTCGCACGTGAGGCACATCTCGACCACATCGTCCCCGGAGCGACCGGTGTACTGATCGAGCCGGACGACGGGGTGCGAGGCCTCGGAGAGGCTGTCGGCGAGCTTCTGGGCGATCCGCTGCGGTGCCGTGGCATGGGCTCGGCTGCGTGGTTGCGTCTGCACGCATTGCACGAGAAGCCCGCGGTGGGGCAGCACTTGTTGTCGATGTACGAGCGGGTCCTGGGCGATCCCGCCCCGGAACCGGTTCGTGTGAGCAGCACGGCGCCTCTGACCGAGGAGGGCACGGAGTTGGCCCTGGCCTACATGCCCCTGGCCCGCCAGCTGGCACATCGGTATGCGGGCCGCGGGCAGCGGATAGACGACCTCGTCCAGGTCGCCTCGCTGGGCCTGGTGCGAGCGGCGTCGCGGTTCGATCCCCATTTCGGGACCGAGTTCCACTCGTTCGCCGTGCCCACCATCCTCGGCGAACTGCGTCGGCACTTCCGTGATCACGCGTGGGCGGCCCGCGTCCCGCGCAGCCTTCAGGAGGTCACGCTGAAGGTGCAGAGGGTGTCCGACGAGCTGCGCTCCACGCATGGAAAGGATGCGACTCCCGCCGAAGTGGCCGAGCACCTGGGCCTTGTGGAGGAAGAGGTCCTGCAGGCTATGCAGGCGCGCGGTGAGGCGATGAGTTCCAAGTCCCTCGACCACCCGATGGGCGAGGACGGCGATGAGGCGTTCGGTGATCTGGTGGGCGACCTCGACCCGGATCTCGACTACGTGGAGATGAGGGAAGCCGTGCGCGCGGCTCTGCAGCAGCTGCCGGAACGCGAGCGGGAGATCCTGCTCATGCGCTTCTACGGCGAGCAGACCCAGTCCGAGACCGCGCAGGCGCTCGGACTGTCGCAGGTCCACGTGTCCCGCCTGATCACCAGGACGCTGGCGGCGCTGCGCGACCACGTCTTGAACGACGTCCCGCTGCCGCGGTCGTGGCAGTCCGAGGACGGCGCAGAGCCCGGACGGCGCGCGGCCTGATTCGTGCAACTCGCCGGCCGGCCCTCCGCCGGCCGGCGAGTTGCCAAGCCCTGCCAACCGGCCCCGCCGACCGTCCTGCAGTTCCGGTATGGAAACCGGCGGACCGGGAAAAAGCCCACATCTTGATTGACCTGTTCTTCTCTTCCGGAAGGACCAGTGAGGACTGAACATGATGGCCGTCAACGCGGTGCTGTTCGATCGTGATCACACACTGACGATCGACGACCCGCCCTACAACGGGGATCCGGACCTGGTGCGCCCCATGCCGGGCGCGGTGGAAGCTGTGGCCCGCCTGCGCACCGCGGGTATTCCCGTCGGGGTTGTGACAAACCAGGCAGGAATCGGTCTGGGACTGCTCACCCATGAGCAGGTCGAGAAGGTCAACGCGCGCGTTGACGAAGTGGTCGGACCCTTCGACACGTGGCAGTACTGCCCGCACGCTCCCGCCGACGAGTGCAGTTGCCGCAAACCCGCGCCCGGTCTGATTCTGCGTGCCGCCGACGCTCTGGGAGTCGATGCGCGCACCGTGGTCGTCATCGGGGACACCGTCATGGACGTGGGAGCTGCCGAATCTGCCGGTGCCACCGGGATCCTCGTCCTCACCGATCGGACACGGGCCTCGGAGATGCGGCGTTCCCGGCTCGTCTGCCGAGACCTTCTGTCAGCAGTCGACTGGGTCCTCGCGGGTCAGTGGGTGATGCCCGCATGAGTGCGCGCACGTTGGTGACCCGGCTCGACAGCGCCGGTGACGTGCTGCTGGCCGGACCAGCGGTGCGCGCCGTCGCGCGATCGGGTGCCAGCGTCCCCCTTCTGTGTTCGCGCAAGGGTCTGGCAGCGGCGCAGTTGCTGCCGGACGTCAGTGAGATCCTGGTCTTCGATGCCCCGTGGGTGCACGGCGATCCTCCGCCCTTGCGCGCACGCGACCTCGCATCGCTGAGCTGGCGCCTGTACCGCCGCCGCTTCGACGACGCGGTCATCCTGACCTCGTCCTTCCAGAGTTCGCTGCCCATGGCCATGCTCTTGCGCGCGGCGCGGGTGGGCCGGATCTGCGGGGTCAGCGACGACTACCCGGGAAGTCTGCTCGACGTGCGCGTGCGGGTCGACGACGGTCTGCACGAGGCCGAGCGAGCCGCTGCGATCGCGCAGGCCGCGGGGTACCCCGCCGATGGCGAGGGTCCCCGCATCCGTGAGGACCTACCGGAGGTGCCGGGCTGGGCTCCGGGCGGACCGTACGTGGTGCTGCACCCCGGCGCTGAGGTCCCGGCACGCATGTGGGATCCGGACCTGGCGCGCGATGCGGTGGAACTCATGCAGCGTGAAGGTCACCGGGTTGTGGTCACGGGCGGCCCCGATGAGCGCGCACTGACTGCCCACGTCGCAGGCGCCCACGGCGTCGATCTCGGCGGGCGTACAACACTGGCACAGCTGGCTGGAGTGCTGCGGGGAGCACAGGCCGTGGTGGTGGGCAACACGGGCCCCGCACATCTGGCAGCAGCGCTCGGCGCACCTGTGGTGTCCTTGTTCTCGCCGGTCGTACCGGCGCACAAGTGGGCTCCCTACACCGACCGGCTTCTCGTGCTCGGCGACCAATACGCGGCATGTGCACAGACCCGGGCGCGGGAATGCCCGGTCGCGGGTCACCCATGTCTGCGCTCGGTCGGTCCGCGCGATGTCCTGGCCGCTGTCGAGACCCTCACGCGGGTGGTCGCATGAAAGTGCTCATGTGGCATGTCCACGGCGCCTGGGCGACGGCGTTCGTCCACGGCCGCCACGAGGTGCTCGTTCCCCTGACACCGGACCGAGGACCCGACGGCCGTGGTCTGCCGGCCACCTACGCATGGCCGGCGTCCGCCCGCGCCGTCTCGCCCGGGGAACTCGCGCAGGAGCAGTTCGACGTGGTCGTTCTGCAGCGGACCGAGGAGATCGACCTGCTTCGCCTGTGGTGCGGTCTGCGGGCAGGGGTCGATGTGCCCGCGGTGTTCGTCGAACACAATGCGCCACTGCAGCCGGTGGCCAGCCGGCACCCGCTCGCAGAGCAGAGCCGGATCCCCATCGTGCATGTCACGCACTTCAACGCGCTGATGTGGGACAACGGGCGGGCCCGGACCGAGGTGATCGAACACGGGATTCCCGACCCGGGGCCGCGGTACCGCGGAACGCTTCCGAGGGCCGCGGTGGTGGTGAATGAACCCCTTCGCCGGGGACGCGTCACGGGCACTGATCTCCTGTCGACCGTCGCCGACTCCGCCGCGGTCGACGTCTTCGGCATCGGAACGGCGGCACTGACCACCTCGGCCCACCGGCACAAGATCCTCGGTCATGGCGACATCGCTCACGATCCGTTGCTGGATCTCGTCGCCGGGCGCCGGGTGTACGTGCACCTGTGCCGTTGGACCAGCCTGGGCCTTTCCCTGCTGGAGGCCATGGCGATGGGGATGCCGGTGGTCGGTCTGTCGACCACGGCGGCACCCGAGTCCCTGGCCGCGAGCGCGGCTGTACTGACCAACGACCCGCATGTCCTGCGCAGCGCGCTGCGCGAGTACCTCAACGACGACGCCGCCGCCGACGCCGCCGGGCGCCGGAACAGGTCGGCCGTGCTTTCCCGCTTCAGTCTCGAGAGGTTCCAGACCGACTGGGACCGAGTACTCAAGGAGGTCCTCTGATGAGGATTGCAATGGTGTCCGAACATGCCAGTCCGCTGGCCGTGCTCGGGGGTGTGGATGCCGGCGGCCAGAACGTCCACGTCGATGCACTCGCCCGCAACCTCGCCGCCCGCGGTCACGAGGTGGTCGTGCACACCCGGCGCGACGACCCTGACCTGCCCACCACCGTCGAGCTCGCACCTCGGTTGCGCGTGCATCACGTCGACGCGGGCCCGCCCACGTATGTGCCCAAGGACGAATTCGGGCCATTCCTGCCGCGGTTCGCGGAGGAACTCGCACGCTACTGGGGTCGTTGGCGACCCGACATCGTCCACGCGCACTTCTGGATGAGCGGGGTGGTGAGCCTACTGGGCACCGAGCAGTACGCGATTCCGTCGGCGATCACATTCCACGCCCTCGGCGTGGTCAAGAAGCGGCACCAGGCGCAGGCCGACACCAGTCCTGATGTCCGGATCCCCGCCGAGCGGCAACTGATCGCTCGCATGGATCGCATCATCGCCACGTGCAGTGATGAGGTCCGTGAGTTGCAGGGTCTCGGTGGCGAGATCGACCGCATCGACGTCGTGCCGTGTGGTGTCGATGCGCAGGCCTTCGTGCCCCGGCCCTCGGTGCGGCCCGACGGACGTCCGTTCCAGGTCCTGTCGCTGGGCCGTCTCGTGCCGCGCAAGGGGGTTGGTGAGGCCGTGCGCATGATGACGGAACTCCCTGATGCGGAGTTGGTGGTCGCAGGCGGACCGCCCGCGGCCGAGGTGGACGACGACCCGGAGGTCAAGCGGCTCCGATCGTTGGCCAGGGAGCTCGGTGTGGCTGATCGGGTACGCTTCGTCGGCGCCGTGGACCGCGATCGCGTGCCGCAGCTGGTGGCCGACTGTGACGTGGCCGTGTGCCTTCCCTGGTACGAGCCGTTCGGCATCGTGCCGCTGGAGATCATGGCCTGCGGCCGGCCGGTGGTCGGATCTGCGGTCGGGGGCCTTCTCGACACGGTCAGTGACGGCAGGACCGGACTACTCGTAGCACCCAAGGCACCGAGTGAGGCTGCTTCGGCCGTGCGGCGTCTGCTCGACGACCCCCGGCGGCGCGCCCGAATGGGTGAGGCCGCACGCCGCAAGGTGGAGCGTCTGTACGACTGGCGAGAGGTCGCCGAGGCGACCGAGGCGGTGTACCAGCAGATGTTGCAGGAGCGCGGACCGAAGCAGTCCGTCGCGGTGGGACGGACGGCGCGGTAATGAGTCCCCGAACGGCGGCCCGGACCTCGGGACCGGACATCGAGATCCTGGTCGACCCCTTGGTCCAGGAACACCGAGCGGCAACAGTGTCAGCCCTGGAGCTGGCGGGCCCGGCGCTGGAGAAGGTGGCTGCGTGGGGCCGACGTCTGGCCGAGAAGTTGTCCACGGGCGGTCGTCTGCTGGTGTGCGGCAACGGCGGTAGCGCCGCAGAGGCTCAGCATCTGAGCGCGGAGATCGTGGGCCGTTTCCGGGACGACCGCCCGGCCTTCTCCGCACTGGCGCTGCATGCCGAGACCTCGAGTCTGACCGCGATCGCCAACGATTACGGCCACGTGCACATGTACGCGCGGCAGGTGGAGGCGCACGCCAATCCCGGTGATGTGCTCCTTCTGCTGTCGACGAGCGGCCGTAGCCCGAATCTTCTCGAGGCGGCTGATCGCGCCAACCGGCTCGGCGTGCGCACCTGGGGTCTCACCGGACCTGCCCCCAATCCTTTGGCACAGCGCTGCGATGAGGCCGCGACCGTGCCGAGCGTGTCCACCAGCGCGATCCAGGAGGTGCACCTGGTCGCCGTTCACGTGCTCTGTGCAGCATTCGACGCCGCATTGCCGGCCACTTCGCGGCAGGTGCTCTGATGTCCCCGGATTGGACCGACGCGCCGCCGCTGGTGGTCGTGGGCGACAGCCTCCTGGATGTCGATGTAGACGGCTCCTGCACGCGAATGTGCCCCGACGAACCGGCCCCGGTGGTCGATGCCAGCCGGAGGATCGATCGCCCAGGAGGTGCCGGTCTTGCGGCGCTGCTCGCCGCCCGTGACCGCCCGGTCGTGCTTGTCACCGCGATCGGTGCCGATGAGGCAGGTGAGCGACTGCGGGAGCTGCTGGACGGACGCGTCACGCTTGTCGATCTCGGCGCCGCACACACCGTGGTCAAGACGAGGGTGCGTGTGGATGGCCGCACGCTGGTGCGAATCGACGAGTCCGGTACCGGGCATCCGGGCATTCATGGCGTGCCCGACGACGTCGCCGCCTGGTTGCGGTCCGCCGCTGCGGTGCTGGTCAGCGATTACGGCCTCGGAGTCACCTGTGAACCCGGCATCCGTCGGCTACTGGCGGCGGGACCCACTGTGTGGGACCCCCATCCTCGCGGCGCACAGCCCGTGCCCGGCGTCACGCTGGTTACCCCCAACGTCCAGGAGGCGTCGTACTTCTCAGGCCTGACAGGCAGCGGTCTGGCCGCCGCGATCAGGCAGGGCACGGACCTTGTCGAGCGCTGGTCCGCCAGCGGCGTGGCGGTTACGCGTGGCCGCGACGGGGTTGTCCTGTGCGCGCCGGACAGCCCGCCGCTGGTCGTGCCCGCCGAGCGGATACATGCAGGCGACACGTGCGGTGCAGGCGACGCGTTCGCGGCCGGTACCGCCCTCGCCCTGGCCACCGGGGCTGATGCCGCGCAGGCGCTGTCGGCCGGCGTTCGGCGAGCCGGGGACTTCCTGGGCAGGGGAGCGGTGGCAGGCCTGGATGCCCCTGAGTTCCGTGCGCCGACGCCGATCGGTGCCGATCAGGTCGTCGCCCGCACGCGAGCCGGCGGTGGCACCGTCGTGATGACCGGTGGCTGCTTCGATCTGCTGCATGCGGGCCATGTGGCGTATCTGGAGGCGGCCCGGTCGCTGGGCGACTGTCTGGTGGTCGCCCTCAACAGTGACGACAGTGTGCGCGGACTCAAGGGACCGGGCCGTCCGCTGGTTCCGGCCGCGGACCGCAGCCGGGTCCTGAGTGCCTTGGCCTGCGTCGACGCGGTCGAGGTGTTCGAGACCAGCACCCCGGTCCCGGTCCTCGAGCGCCTCAAGCCGGACATCTTCGCCAAGGGCGGGGACTACCGGGGCCACTCGATCCCGGAGGCCGCCGCGGTGCAGGCCTACGGCGGCCAGGTGGTTGTGCTGCCCGAACTGATCGGGCGCAGCAGTACCCGCCTCGTGCATGCGGCACGTGGAGCGGATCACGCAGTGGAGGAGCAGACATGTCGGACGCAGTCGGCCTAGGCCGGGTACTCATCACCGGAGGGGCATCCGGGCTCGGCGCAGCGGTGGCCGACGGCGTGGCAGCTGCCGGTGGAGAACCGATCGTGATGGACCTCGTCGCGCCTCGGCGCTCCCACGTCCACTTCGCCGTCGATCTCGCGGATACGGCAATGACCGAATCCGTGACGTCCTTCATCGCCGCGGATGGCCTCGACGCGGTGGTGACCTGTGCCGCGATCGACTCCTGCGGCCCGCTCGAGACGGTGAAGACCGAGGACTGGGAGCGCGTGGTTCAGGTCAATCTGATGGGTACTGCGGCTGTGATTCGGGCCTCGATGAGTGCCCTGCTGGAGTCCCAGGGGCAGGTCGTGACGGTGGCATCCACCTTGGGCAGGCGCGCCTTGCCCGACGCCTCCGCCTACTGTGCCTCCAAGTTCGGCGTGGTGGGCCTGACGCGGGCGCTCAATGCGGAGATGGGGCACCGTCTGCGCGTCACCTGTGTCATGCCGGGGGGGATGGACACCCCGTTCTTCGACGGCCGGCCACAGAAGTACAGGCCGGCCGCCGACGCCCCCCTGATGGTGCCGGAGGACGTGGCGGAGGTCATCGTGGACGTCCTTCGCCGGCGGGGATCGGCCACCGTCCCGGAGATCATGATCACCCCTGGTGGGGAGACCTCATGGCCGTAGCCCTGGCGCTGCGTGCCGCCGGTGTGGGTGACCTGCTCACGGCGGTCCCGGCCCTGCGCGCCGTGGCGCAATGCGATGGGGTACGCCGACTGGAGATCGCAGCACCAGGTTGGCTGCATCCGCTGGTACATCTCGTTCCGGGGGTCGCAGGGGCGGTTGATGTCGATGGGCTGATCCCACGACGTGATCTGTCGGACGCCGTGGCGTTCAACATGCACGGTCGAGGCCCGCAGAGCCATCAGGCGCTGATGACCCGGGAGCCCAGGGAGCTGGTGGCGTTCGCGTGCCCCGGGGTGTGGGAGACCGGTCCGGAGTGGTTCGTGGATCCGGAGGAGCCGGAGCGGGAGAGGTTCTGCAGGCTCGTGCGCTGGATCGGTCTGGACGCAGACCCCGAACTGGTGGGCATTCGCCGTCCGGATCGCAGGAGTTCGTACGGTCACGTCGTTCTGCATGTCGGCGGCACGGACCCACGACGCAGATGGCCTCCCGAGTACTTCGCCGATCTGGCCCGCCGGTTGGCCGGCCACCGCATCGTGCTCACCGGGGGACCCGCCGACATCGTGATAGCCCGCCGCACCGCACACCTGGCCGGTCTGGCCAGCGATCAGGTTCTGGCAGGCCGGCTGGGACTCGAGGACCTTGCGGCGTTGATCGCCGACGCGCGCCTCGTGGTGACCGGGGACACGGGCGCGGCACACCTGGCCCACGCGTACGGCGTTGCCTCCGTGGTGGTGTTCGGGCCCGCCTCTCCCGGACAGTGGGGGCCGCCCACCGCCGTCCGCTCGATCGTTCTGCGTGGTCCGGGCGAGGAACCGCTCGCGGCGGATGTGCCCGTGGCCGATGTGGAGAAGTCTGTGGCTGCGCTGCTGGAGCAGTCATGAATGGTCCTCCGGAGCTGCAGAAGTTGCCGAATACTCAGAATCCATCGGGTCCGTCGAAACCGTCGCATCCGTGGAATCTGCAGGCTGCTTCGGACGACCCGGATCGTTGGCAACTTCAGCGGCTGGTGCCGTCCTTGGCCTGGGGCCGCGTGCTGGTCGTCGGCGATGTCCTGCTCGATGAGTGGCTACAGGGGTCATGCGCGCGGATCGCACGGGAGGCTCCGGTGCCCACGGTCACCATCGGCTATCGCGACGCCGCACCCGGAGGTGGCGGCAACACGGCGGTGAACGTCGCCAGTCTGGGTGGCCAGGCCCGCCTGATCTGCACTGTGGGCGATGACGTCGTGGCCGACGAGCTGGTGGGCCACCTTCGGCGCCGCGGTGTGGATCCGTCCCTGGTGAGGGTCCCTGGGCGGCGCACGGTGGCCAAGCGGCGGGTCGTCGTGGACGGGCACGTCCTCGCGCGCTTCGACGAAGGTGACACCGGGCCGACTCCCGAGGCGATCGACATCGAAGTGGCCGAGCGCGTGCGCGCCCTGGCGCAGTCCAGCGATGCGGTCGTGGTGGCGGACTACGGACTCGGGACGTTGGGGGGAGCCGCCGTCAAGGAGGCACTCGCACACGTGGGTACGAGGATCCCGCTGGTGGTCGACGCTCACGACGTGTGTGCCTGGAGCGGAGTGAATCCCGGTGTGGTCACTCCCAACTGGTCCGAGACCGCCGACATCCTGGGCCTCGACCCGCGCATGACGGGGCAGGCGCGCATCGAGCGCATCTGGGGTCACCGGCAGAGGCTGATGGCTGCGACCGGTAGCAGGCAGGTGATCGCAACGTTGGACGGTGATGGGGCCCTGATAGTCGATGCCGAGGGGGTGCGCCACATACCCACGCGCAGGGTGGTCGATGAGCACAGCGCCGGGGCGGGGGACACATTCGCTGCAGCGCTGGCCCTGTCCCTGGCGGTCGGCGCCCCGATGGCGCAGGCCGCACATCTGGCGGTCTCCGCGGCCACGGTGGTCGTGCAGCGCCCCGGTACCGCGACGTGTTCGGCCGCCGACCTCGTCGCCGGCCCGGACACCGCACTGCTCACGACCGAACAACTCGCCGGGCTCTGTCGCGAGCATCGGCACGCTGGCCGCACGATCGCCTTCACCAACGGGTGCTTCGACGTACTCCACGCCGGGCACGTCGCGAGTCTGCGGGCTGCCGCCGAGCAGGCCGATGTCGTGGTGGTCGCCCTCGACAGCGACGCCGGGGTGCGTGCGGTGAAGGGTCCTGGTCGCCCGGTGAACCGCCTGGCCGACCGCGCCGCGGTGCTGGCCGCCCTGGACACCGTGGACCACGTGGTGTCGTTCGACCGGCCGGCCCCCGTGTCACTCATCGAGATGATCCGCCCCGACGTGTACGTCAAGGGGGAGGATCACGACATCAGCACGTTGCCCGAGGCTCAGGCTGTGACCCGGTTCGGCGGGCGCCTTCACCGTGTGCCACTGCTGCCGGACCGTTCGACCAGCAGTGTGATCGCCGCGTGTGCCGCGGCACAGGGGCGCCCGGCGTGAGTCCTACCCCCCGCGAGCTGCCACGGCTCGATCATGTCGAGTCGATCGCCGTGCTGCGGGCCAACGCGATGGGGGACTACATCGCAGCCGAGCCGGCGCTGACCGCGTTGCGCAGCGCAGCGCCGCGCGCACACATCACCCTTCTCGCCTCCGCCTGGCACTTGGAGGCTCTGGCCGGGCGGCCCGGACCCGTCGACGAGGTGATCGTCCTGCCGGAAGTCCCTGGCGGCGCCGCCGTGGAGGAATCCGACTTCATCGCCGGCTTGCGATCACGGCGTTTCGAGATCGCGTTGCAGATGCACGGTGGTGGCCGCAACAGCAACCCGATCGTGGGCGCGCTCGGAGCCTCGTTCACCGCCGGTTTCCAGGCGGATGATGCGCCGCCCTTGGACGCCACCCTCGCGTACCAGTACTGGCAGCCGGAGGTGTTCAAGTGGCTCGATGTCGTCGGTCTGTTGGGTGTGGTGGCCCAGCGGGTGCGACCGCGGTTCCCGGTCATTGCTGAAGACCGCCGCGCTGCAGCCGAGAGCCTGGCCATGGCAGGCGTCGAGCCCGACACGGCGTACGTCGTGATTCATCCTGGCGCGACCGATCCGCAGCGTCGGTGGCCGGCGCAGCGGTTCGCGCAGGTCGCCGAAGCACTGCGCTGCATGGGGTTACAGGTCGTCGTGATCGGGACCCCCTCAGAAGGACCCGTCGTCGAGGAGGTGGTCCGTAACGCCCCCGGTGCGGTAGCTGTATCGACGCCGGACTTCGCGGCGCTGGTCGGCGTGCTGGAGGGGTCTCGGTTGCTGGTGGGCAACGACAGCGGTCCGCGGCACCTCGCAGAGGCCGTCGGGACCGCCACGGTTTCGATCTACTGGTGCGGCAATGTGATCAACGCCGGTCCGCTGTCACGCGATCGACACCGGGTACACATCTCCTGGACCACACACTGCCCGCAATGCGGCCGGATTCGTGTTGGGGAGCCCTTCCCCCCGCGTTGTTACGATGAAATCAGTTTCGTCAGCGACGTCCGGACGCAGTCGGTGATCCGAAGCGCCGAGGAGTTGCTCGGTCCGGCGGGCACCATCCACCGACGATGCGACGGCAGGAGGGCGGCGTCATGAGCACGGACCCGTCGAGGCTGGTCGTCTCCGACTCGGTGGCGAGGCTGATCCTTGCCGCGGAAGTCACTGGTGAGGACTCGGAACTGGTGCGAGAGCGCGTCAGTTCTGAGCTGCGGCAGCCGCTCTCGCGCTTCGTGATCGATCTGTCTGCGTGCAAGTTCCTGGACCCGGAGGCCGTCGATCTGATCGGCTCAGTGATGGGCGTGGCCGACCAGCGGGACATACCCATCGTCCTTGAAGGTGCGTCGGCCAACGTGCGAGTGATTCTCGGGATCGCCGGACTGCTGGACTTCCCGGCCGACCGGGGAGAGGGTGGATCATGAATCCGGTGGACGGGGGGAGCCGGTGGGAGGCCCCGGACACCCCACTGGTGCAGACAGTCGCGGCCCTCGGCAAGGAGGTTCGCGATCTGCGTGCCTCGGCACGGCTGCGCGCAGTGATCGAACAGGCCAAGGGCGTGCTGGTCGAGCGGCACGGGATCTCACTTGACGAGGCCTTCTCACGGCTGCGCAGCATGTCCCAGGAGCACAACGTCAAGCTTGTGGAAGTGGCGGCCACAGTCGTGGGTGTGGCGCTTCCCGAGGACGAGGCACCGGAGTCCGCGGAGATCCTCGTCGACGAGGCCTTTCCGGCGTCGGAGGCGACCTCAGCGACGTGGAAGACCCTGCGCGAGCAACCGGATGTGAAGGCCGGCGTTGTCACTGCCGTGATGGATGCGGTGGCCAGTGCCACCGACGAGGGGTCGGAGGCGGCACAGCTGCTGCTGGAACTGATGGAGCCGTCCGGGGCGGCGGCGTTGACGATGTACCGGACGAGCGTCGATGGTTCGTTGCGCCTGGTCGGCCACGTGAACATTCCGGGGGACCTGGTCAGCTCCTGGCGCAGCGTGCCACCGAGCACCGATGTGCCGTTCGTCCGCTCGGTGGTGGACAACGTCGCCCTGTTCTGGGGGGACCGCGCGGAGCGGATCGCCGAGTTCCCGCAGGTGGCGCGCAGCGGTTCGGCCGGCTTCGAGGCGACCGCGACCATCCCCGTGGTGGAGGAAGAGACGGTCATCGGTGTGATCGGTCTGATCTGGCGTGATCGGCAAACGTTCGACGACCTGCGCAAACGGTCGATCACCAAGACCGTTCAGCGCGTGGCTCCGCTGTTGATGCGCAATCTGCGGGCCGCGGATCCGGAACTCGACTGGATGAACACCCTGATGCGGCTGCATCTGGATCCGTGGCTGATCCTCGATATCGTCCAGAACTCACAGGGCCAGCCCACCGATTTCGTCGTCCAGGATGTCGCCTCCAACGTCGCTGGTGGCGGCGACTGGCTGGGGCGCCGCCTGTTCGAGATCTGGCCCTTCCTCGCCGAGGACGGGACAGGTGACACCCTCATGCAGTTGGCGAGGACCGGCGGATCCTGGTCGGTAACCATCGCTGAGGAGTCGGCGGCGCCGTGGGGGGTCCCGGGGGGCATCCTGCGGTCCGTCCGCCTGGGGCTACGTGTGGCTCTGCTCTGGCGCACCGGCCAGCCGCACTAGCAGCAAGGACGCGTCTCCACGGGCCTGCCGGGGCGTCATCACCGCATTCATGACAATCCTCGCCCACCCCTGCGTGGACCTGCGACGCAGTGCCACCGCACTGGCCCTGAGGTTCGACAGCCCCTCGACCAGATCGCGCGTGCCATCGACCACGCCGTCGGTGTAGATGAGCAGCGAGTCCGACGGCAGCACGCGGGCTTGAACCACGTTCTGCGATCCGGGGCGAGGAGCTCCGATGCCACGCCCTGTGGCTTCAAGCCAGTCGCAGGAACCGTCGTCATGCACCAGCAAGGCGGGCGGGTGTCCGCCGGACACCAGCTCGACCCGCCCGGTGGCAGGATCCATCACGGCCGCCAGTAGAGAGGCCCGCGGTGGCTGCGTCTCGGCCGAAAGCGTCTGCGCCGAGCGTGCGATCAGCTGGTCGAGGGGGACTCCCGCGGCGAAATGCGCTCGGCTCACATACAGGACTTTCCACGCGTCCCGCACAGATATGACCCCGGAGCCCAGGGCGTCGACCACGAGGATGAGTACTCGCCCGTCCGGCATCTGGCCGACGTCGATGACGTCTCCCCCGCTTGGCGTGTCCGGGCCGGCAGTGGTACCCCACAGATCGAGTTCCACTCCAGGAATTCGCGGCAGCGTCGCCTGCTGCGGGGAGCCGAGTGCCTTGAGCAGCGCGGTCTGTTCCCGCCGGCGGGCGGCGGCCTCCAGCAGGGCCCGCCGATCCTGCTCGGCCTCGATGATCGTCGTGACGTCCCGGATGGAGACCAGAGTTGTGTCCTCGTCCACGCGTGAGGCGTAGTACTCGATCCACCGTTCACCGTCCGGTCCGAGCAGCCGTTCGTCCTCATGCAGGCGCGCGGGCTCGTCGGCAGACAGCCGCCGGGGGTCGTCCATCACACAACCACCCGAACAGACTCGGCCGTCGGCCAGGACGTGGCCGAGCAGGCGATGCAACGCGACAGAGGGTGCCACGCCCGGCGCGAAGGTGCTCATCGCCGGATTCGCGAGGACGACGCGACCCTCGTTGTCCAGGACCGCCAGACCCTCGGGGACGGACTCGAACACCCGCGACTGGGTGCGCTTCAGGCGGGTCAGGCGGGCCACACGCAGGTCGATCGCCCACGAGGCCGCGACGCCGAGAAGCGAGGCGAGCGCCACGTTCCCGATCCGGTACGCCTTGTGGTCGGTGTCGGTTGCGAAGGCCACCGCCACAGCGGTGAGCACTGCGGCTCCAGCCACGATCATCGTCTCGCGGGGGTTGAGGAAGAGTGCGGCGGCGACGACCACGATGCCCATGGTGGGGATGAGGACTCCACCGAACTCCGGCACCACGATGGCCAGAACCAGCAGGCAGCCCAGCGGTATGCCGATGGTCGCCGAACGCAATCGCGGACCCACTGGCGGCACCGTCCCTTCCGCCTAGCCTTGCCCCACTTCATCCGACAGTACCGTCTCCGGCGGACTCTCCGAGGCGATCGCCTGTACGGCCGGGCCCTCGAGGACCGCCCCATCGGGTGAGAAGACGGACCCGTGCAGTGGGCAGTCCCAACTCTGATCGGCGTCGTTCCAGGCAACGATGCCGCCGAGGTGGGTGCACACGGCACTGCACACCCGCCGGCGACCACGGCTGGTGCTCACCGCTTGCGGGGCAGGGACGTGCCGCCGTACGGCGCCGCGACCCTCCTGCGACTCCGAGTCCGGAGTCAGTCGCGGTTCGACCGCCCAGCCCTTCAGCAACTTGACGCCGACCTCCGCGTTGAGGCGAGCGAACTTGCCCAGCCCGGGGATGCTGCCCGCCAGCCGGGGCTTCAACGCAGCAGCCCACGGTTTCTCCTGCCCCGTGATGATGTCGGCGAGGATCAGCCCTGCGGCCGACCCGTTCGTCATGCCCCACTTGCCCATACCCGTGGCCATGAGCAGTCCCGAGGGCCCCAGCGGCGCCCGACCGATCTGTGGCAGAAGATCGACACTGCTGTAATCCTGAGCCGACCACCGGTGGGTGAACTCGCTTACCTGGAAGTTCGCGTGTGCCCAGCGGGCGAGGTCGTCCACGTGCTGATGGGTGGGGTTCTTCTTACCCGTCGGATGGCCGTTGCCGCCTACAAGCAAGTACTGTTCACCGGCCGCCGAACGGGCCGTCCGTAGCGACCGCGTTGGTGAGTCCGCGCTGATGTACATCCCCTCGGGCATCGTCCGGGGGCCGCGGCAGGCCATCACGTAGGAGCGCGAGGGGCTGCTGTTCGCGAAGACCAGCGTGCGGCGGGGGAACGGGAGCAGGGTGGCCAGCACGACCCAGCGCGCCGAGACGGTCAGTCCGCCGGTGGTGACCACATGCAGTTCGTCGCCGGAGTCCATTACGCCGGCCACCCGGGTGGGCCACGCGACCGGGACACCGAGTTCGGTCAGACGACCCTCGAGCGCGGCCACGTACTGACTGGGGTTGATCTGCAGCTGCCCCGGCAGCCGGACGGCCGCCCTGGTCGGGAACGGAAGCTCCTCGGGGACGGACAGCGTGGCCGGCAGGCCCTGTTCCGCCAGCGCGGCGTGCTCCTGATGGATGGCGCCGACACCCTGCTCGGCGATCGTGTAGGTCCAGGCGTCACGGACATCGTGGTCCACATCCGCGCCGTCGATCACACGCCGCACAAGATCCTGACCGTGCCTGTTGGCCGTGAGGTAGGCCCGCGCGACCTGAGGGCCGTGGGTTGCGGTGATCTTGCCCAGCATGGTGCTCTGCTGCAGAGTGACCTTCGCGGTCGAGCGGGTAGTGGTGCCCGCACCCGGCCGGCGGGCCTCGATCACGGCGACATCCACACCCCGTTCGGCCAGCACCAGCGCCGTCGACAAGCCGATGATCCCGGCGCCGACCACTATCACCTCGTGACGCTCCCCGAGGTGATCCGGGGTGCCGTCGCCGAGCACCGGACCCCAGAACGATTCGGCACGCCGGGGGATCGAAGGATGATCATTCATGCCGGGTAGTACCCGCGGGCGGCCCGGGTATCCGCAACGTCTGTTCATCCGCCCACCGGGTACAGACTGATCATGTCCGGCAGGATCCTCGGTCCCGACCTCGAGATCCCCGACGAGTCCGCCTTCCTCGCAAGGGAGCGCCGCGTCGAGCGGGTGGGCTGGATGGTTGTGCTGGTGCTGATGATCGCCGCCGCGACCGGTCTGCTGGGTGCGGGACCGGCGAGCTGGGCCACGGCGTCCGCGGGCATGGTCGCCGTCGACTACTCACGCGTCGTGCATCACCAGACCGAGGAGGACCTCACGATCGTCTTCCCCGTCAGCGGCGAGGACGTTGCCGTGGAGTTGCGGGGTGGCTGGGTGGAGGCGGCCACCATCCGAGGGTTGACCCCCGAACCCTCCGAGCAGTTGAGCGTCCCGGGGGGTGTGCGCTACCAACTGCCGGCCGGACCGGGCCGGGGCCGGTTCACAGTGGCGTTCCGCATGGACAGGGTGGGCCTGGTGTCCGGGGAGGTGGTGGTCGACGGCCGCCGCGTCGACGTCCGGCAACTGGTCCTTCCCTGAAGGAGGTGCGACGTGCAAGCAGTCCTGAGTGCCGCTGCGGTGTACCTGATCCTGATGCTGCTCTTCCGGCTGACCGGCAAACGCACTCTGGCACAGGTCACGACGTTCGACCTCGTACTGCTTCTCATCATCTCCGAGGCCACCCAGCAGGCACTGATCGGTGAGGACTTCTCGGTCACACAAGCGTTCATCGTGATCACCACATTGATCGCGCTCGAGCGCGGATCGGACTACCTGTCTTGGCGCTTTGCGGGCTTTCGCCGGTGGAGCGAGAGTGTGCCGGTCGTGCTTGTTCACCAGGGCGCCGCGCAGGAGGCTCAACTGCGCCATTACCGGCTTACACGCGACGACATCCTGTCCGCCGGCCGTCAGCAGCATGGCCTGCGCAGTTTCGCGCAGATCCAGTGGGCAGTGCTGGAGAGTTCGGGGTCGATCAGCGTCGTGCCGTGGCCGGACCAGACGTGAGTATGCCCGCGGGCCACGCGGGTAGTGGGTGATCATGACGGCGCATCCCGACCAGACGATCAGCTACCCGGGCGACGAGTCGACGATGAGTGAACAGCCCCGCGATGAGATGCGCGACTACACCGGCAGGGGACTGCTCGAGGGCAAGGTGGCGATCGTCACCGGTGGTGACAGCGGCATCGGGCGTGCGGTGTGCGTCGCCTTCGCCAAGGAGGGCGCCGACGTCGCTGTGAGTTACCTCGATGAGCACGACGACGCGCAGCGGACCGGTGAACTGATCGAGGCCGCCGGCGGACGCTACCTGGGGATCCCGGGAGACATCAGTGACCAGGACCACCGGCGGCAGGTCGTTGGCCGGACCGTTGACGAACTCGGTCGCCTCGACATCCTCGTGAACAACGCGGCTTTCCAGAACCCTGTCGACCGCCCGGAGGATCTCACCCTCGAACAGTGGCGCCGGACGTTCGCCACCAACATCGAGTCGACCTTCTTCTTGACCCAGGCGGCCCTGGAGCACATGCCGGAGGGGTCCGCGGTGATCAACACGGCCTCGATCACCGGCCTGCAGGGACACAAGACGCTGCTGGACTACTCGGCCACCAAGGGGGCGATCATCACGATGACGTACTCCCTGGCACAGGCGCTCGTGGACCGGGGCATCCGCGTCAATGCGGTCGCGCCCGGTCCCGTGTGGACACCGCTGATCCCCGCCACGTTCGACTCCGAGAAGGTCAAGGGCTTCGGCACGGACACCCCGATGGGGCGAGCGGCCCAGCCGGACGAGATCGCCCCGTCCTACGTGTTCTTCGCCAGTGATCGCCTGTCGTCCTACTACAGCGGCGAGGTCCTGGCCCCCGTCGGAGGCCAGACGATGCCTGGCTGAACCACCAGTCGCGTCCGCGGGCTCTGCCCCGCCGGACGTCCCCCGGGCGGGCTTTCCCCTTCCGTCCGGCAGGCCGGGAGGGTGTGGCGGCACCCTCCCGGCCACTTCTTTGCGACCAGTTTGCCGACCGGATTGCCGGCCGGGCCAGGGGGTACGCGACACGCCGTAGGGACGCGCGGTGGGTGGCGGCGGAGTGCGTGTTACTGGTTGGCGGCGGCGTGCCTCAACCAGTTGGGTACGCGACACGCCGTAGGGACGCGCGGTGGGTGGCGGCGGAGTGCGTGTTGCTGGTTGGGGGCGGCGGGCCTCAACCAGTTGGGTACGCGACACGCCGTAGGTGGCGGCGGAGTGCGCGGCGGAGTGCGTGTTGCTGGTTGGGGGCGGCCGGAGCCAGGGGCACGCCCATCGGGGCCCGCCCCTGGCCCCCGCGTCACTTGGCGGTGCGGCGTCGGCGCTTGTTCGCGTCGATCTCCTCATCTATGGCGAGGACCTCCTGGCCGGCCTTGGCGGCGACCTTCTTGCGGCTCGCGGCCTTCTGCTGGTCGGCGGAGTCCGCGAGGTCGGAGGTGCGCTGGCGATTCCGCTGACCCTCCTGGGCCTTCTGGGCCTTCTTGCGGGCGTCTGCCTTCCGGCGCCGCTCGGTCTGTTCCACCTGCTCGCGCTTGCGCTGCTCGCGGCGCTCGAGGTCCTCGGTGCGCTTCTGTGCTTCAGAGCGGGCCTGCTCCTTCGATTGCTCCGCCTTCTCGACCTGCTCCTGCTCACGGGCCTGCGCCTCGGCATCACGGCGCTGCGCCTCGGCCTCTTCGGCCATGGCAGCCTTCAGGGTTCGCACCGCGGCCTGCTTCGAGCGGCCCTTTCGTGTGAGCTCCTCGTTTCTCAGCAGCCCCCCGGCCACCTGCATCACAGTCGCCTCGAGTGCACCGAAGCCCATGGCTGGTGGCCAGTCGGACCCCTGTCGGCCCGTGACCCTCTCAACGCCGGTCAGAGGCAGTCGCACCGCTGACAGACCACGTCCGAGCATCCGCTCCGAGAAGGAGCCAGCCTCGATCGCCCCGTTCTCGGCGAGCGCATGGGCCCGCTCCTGCTCGGCGCTGGCCCGGTCGCGGATGTCGGCGACCTCATTGTCCGCGTCGGCACGCTGCCTGTGGGCCGCCTGCTTTCGCTGGTCGGCACCCCGCTCGGCGCGCTGCTTGTCCTGCGCCACCGCGCCCTTGCCCCGTTGTGTGAGATCGACAACGGCGTCCTGGGCCGCGTCAGCCTCCCGTTCGGCACGGGTCAGTTCCTCCTGCTCTCGCTTCTCGGCGAGCAAGCGCGCGCGCTCATCGGCGGCCTCCCGCTGCGCCATCTCGGCCTCGGTCAACTCCTCCGTCAGCTCGGCGCGCTCACGCTGCTCGCGAGCGCTACGGATGCTCTGAGCCTTCTCGCGGTGCAGGTCACCCTCGCGCTCGAGGTCTTCACTGCCGGTCACCGCGCCGGCCATGCGTTTGGCCGCACCGGTCACGCGGTCCATGGCCTCTTGTCCCAGGGACGTCCTGGAGTCCATCAGTTTCTCCTTGCGTTGTGATTGCGGTCGTTACCGCCGTGTCAGTCCCGTACCCCCATGCCTGCTGGGCATGCCCGCTGTCGGTATGGCGCTGACCCGTGGGGGTACGCCGGTGGTGAACACACCCCTAGAACAGGAGAGGAGTCCAGACATGGATGGGACCCCCGGTACGGCACACGCCGACCAGCCCACCGCTGGCACCACCGAACCCACCGTGGACATCCGAGAGGAGGCCGCGGCCGATGCGCGCGCGGTCGTGGACACGGCCAAGGACCAGACCCGCGGCGCGATGTCGAACTTGAAGCAGGAGTTCCGTCGGCAGATGTCGGAGCAGAAGTCCCACGTGGCGGGCTCGATCCGCGAGATCGGTGACGAACTGGAGAAGGCCTCCGGAAGCAGTTCGGGCACCGTGGCCGACATGGCCTCCACCGCAGCGCAGAACGCGCGCCGGATCTCCGCCTGGGTGGAGGACCACGAACCCGGCGATGCCGTGCGCTCCATCGAGGACTTCGCGCGCCAGCGGCCGATGCTGTTCCTAGTGGGGGCCGCTGCGGCAGGAGCGATCGTGGGCCGGATAACGCGCAACGCGATGGCGGCACGACAGAGTTCGCAGAAGAACCCCTCGACCGGCAGTGGCGTCGACCATGGCGTTTACGCGGGAGGTAAGCGGGCCGACGCCGATTACCTGGGCCCGGATCAACAACTGGTGACCGGCGAGGTGCCTCCGCTTGGCGGGCCGAGCGGGCAGGCCATGCAGCCGCATATGACGGGGCAGCCGGTCGATGAGGCACGGCTGACCCAGGGGTCCGGACCGCTGGCGCAGCGCGGGCACGACCCCCAGTCGGCGTATCCCAGCAACGACCAGCCCGCGATCGACGTCGGGGACGAGTTGCCGGCACCCGGCACCCGGATCGGGCCGCGCACACAAGGTGGCGGGCGATGAGTGAGCCCACTGCCGACATCCGTGATCACGCGGATCCGCTGGACGTCCGTGAGACACCCTCGGCGGACAACTCCTTCGCCGAACTCGTGGGCAAACTGACCGAGGACACCTCTCGGTTGTTCCGCCAGGAGGTTGAACTGGCGCGCGCCGAGGTCAAGCAGGAGGCCGTTGTGGCCGCCACGGCGGCCGCACTCATGGCGGCGGCCGGGGCGCTGGGGGCAGTGGCGCTGATTCTGCTGTCCTTCGCGGCCGTCGAGGGTCTGCAGCGACTGCTCGACATCGATCTGGCCTGGTGCTACTTGATCGTCGGCCTGCTGTGGGCCGTTATCGCGGCTGTCCTGTTCGCAGCCGGCCGCAAGAAGTTGCAGAACGTGAACCCCAAGCCGGAACGCACCGTGGAGACGGTCAAGGAGATTCCGCAGGCATTGAAAGGACAATCATGAGCACACCCGAAGAGATCCAGGACGATATCGAGCAGACCCGGGCGGACGTTCGGCAGGACGTCGAGGCCCTGCAGGAGAAGGTCAACCCCCGAGGTGCTGCCGGTCGTGGCGCGGCGCGGGTCAAGGAAACGGTGTCAGAGGTGACCGACCGAGTCATGGGATCCGCGCAGGACGGTGCCTCCACCGCCCGCAGCGCCGTTACTGCTGCACCTGAGCGCGTGCGGTCGGGCACTCAGGGCAACCCACTGGCCGTCGGGCTCGGGGCTTTCGCCCTGGGATGGCTGGTTTCGTCGCTGATCCCCGCCTCTGAGCGCGAACAGGACGCGGTGCGCTCCATACAGGACTCGGGGATCACCCAGCCGCTGCAGGAGACCGCCCAGAAACTCGCCGACGAGGCGCAGTCCCAGGGGCAGCAGGCGTTGCATGAGGTCGCGGAACAGGCCAAGAGCAGCGCGGAGTCGCTGGCGGAGACCACCAAGGAGAAGGTCAAGGGCTCCTGACCCGGTCACCTGTCACGGCGAACCCCCCGGCGCACATGCCGGGGGGTTCGTTCGCTCCCGCGTCCCGGCGGGACTCACCCCTCCCACAACAGCCTGAGCAGCGCGGGTTCCCAGTCGCACAACTCGTCTCCGGCCGCTTCGGGAAGATCGGCGCCGTCCACGTATGCCTGCACCACGCGCGGGTCGACGTAGGAGGAGCGAGCCACCGCTGGTGTGTTGCCGAGATGGGAAGCGGCGGCCTCCATGGCCTGCTCGACCGCCCGTGCCTGCGACGCGGCGCCGCTGTGCGTCTTGCTGAGAGTGGCCAGCGCCTGGAGGCCGGCTTGCCAGGTCCGGAAGTCCTTGGCGGTTCCCTGCACCCCGATCTCCTCGAGGTAGTCGTTGATGTCCTGACTGGTCACGTCGTGCCAGCCGGATGCGTCGCGCCAGGCGAGTATCTCGATCCCGCCACCCCGCCTTCTCTGAAGATGGCGCACAGCTGCCAGCAGGCCGTCGTCGTGGAGTGCCACGTCATGGTCGCGTGCCGACTTTCCGGGGAACCGAAGCCGGATGATGCCGCCACGGGTGCTGACGTGATCGCGGCGCAGAGTCGCGACCCCGAAGCTGTTCGCGTACCCCTCTGAGCCGATCCGCAGACCGCCGAGGTCAAGGATGTGGAACGCCACAGCCAGCGCGCGCTCTCGCGGCATGCCGGGCAGCCTCAGGTGCCTCGCCGCTCGATCCCTCCCCAGCGGGAGGCTGCGTCCGAACTCCAGCACCCGGTCGAACTTCTCCCGATCGCGTTGCTCGCGCCATCCAGGGTGGTACAGGTACTGACGGCGCCCGGCCTCGTCGGTCCCGAGGGCCTGGATGTGGCCGTTGTCCCACGGGCAGATCCACACGTCGGTCCAGGCCGGCGGTATCGCCAGGTCCTTGCAGCGCTGCACGTCGATGTCGGGCAGGCGATTGCGCTCGACATCCAGATACGAGAAGCCCCGGCCGCGCCTGACCCTTGTCCACCCTGCGGTGGTCGGATCCGAGCGACGCAGCCGGGGCATCCTGCGGAGTCTTACTGCGGTAGATCGACCTCGGTCGGCAGATCGTCGCGCCAGTCCTGCAACTGTTGCTCCACGCGATCCAGCGCTCGCTCGTCGTTGAGGAAGTACGTGACGCCGAGCGCCATCGCACCCCCCAGCAGCGCAGCGATGATGCTGAGGACCAGCCCACCGATCGCCGTGCCTCGCCCGGTCACCTGGATCCGGTCGGCATTGCGGATCCCGACGATTCCGAGGACGATGCCGATGAGGCTCAGCACCAGCCCGAGGGGGACAAGGACCACCGTGAGCACGCTGAGCAGCGCGGAGAGGCCGAAGACGACCGCGAAGACCGCAGCTGCTGAGGTCTTGGCCGGGGTCGTCATCCGGGTCTGGACGTCGGGTCCGGACGAGTAGGTGGTCGGCTGACCGGCCGGTTGCCCGGTGGCCCGGCGGGACTGTGGATCGTACGACATGTTCTGTGCCCTTCCTGTGGCGTGTCGTTCGCTGTCGTCGCCGAGTACCCGCCGATGCGGCGTCCATCCGCAGGGCGGGACTTGGTATGGACCCTCCCGCACCGGGCAGGTGGTGGTGACCGATCCGAAGCCTTCAGGAGGACACGTGACCGTGACGGGAAATGGCCAGGACGTCCTGGACCTACTCATTCAGGAACACCGCGACGTCGAGCAGATGCTCGAGCAGTTGAGCATGCAGGACGGGCAGGAGCAGGACCCGCGGGACGTCGCCGATCTGGTGATCGCCAGCCTCGTGCGGCACTCCGTGGCAGAGGAGATGTACGTCTACCCGGCCATGCGTGAGTACCTCGAGGACGGTGACGCGGCAGTCGAGCACGACATCGCCGAACACCAGGAGATCGAGGAGTGCCTCAAGGATCTCGAGGGGCTCGAGCCGGCCGACGGCCGCTTCACGGAGGTGGTCGCCCGGTTGCAGGAGCTCATCGCCGATCACGTCAGTGACGAGGAGGACGAGCAGTTCCCGCGTCTGCGCGAGGTCGTTCCCGAGCAGCGGCTCATCGACCTTCGCGAGAAGGTGGAGGCTGCCGAGAAGGTGGCGCCGACCCGGCCGCACCCGAACACCCCGCACAGTGAGCTCTTCCACAAGGTGGTCGGTCCCGGGGTGGGGATGGTTGATCGTCTGCGGGATGCCATCTCGGGGCGGATCACCCCCTGAACGAATCCTTCGCGGTCCCCGTCGGCTACCTGCTGGCGGGGATCGCGTTGTTGCTGGCGGCGATCCTGCCAAGGATCCTGAGCCGGCTGCCCCTTTCTCCGGCGATCGTCTTCGTGGCGGCCGGTGCCCTTGCGGCGCTCGTTCCGGTGGGGGGTCGTGTGGACCCGATGGCGCATCTCGGGCTGATCGAGCACGTCACCGAACTGGTGGTGATCATCGCGCTGATGGGAGTGGGGTTGGCACTGGACCGACCACTGTCCCTGCGCGGGTGGGCGCCCACCTGGCGTCTGTTGGCGATCGGGATGCCGGCCTTCATCGCCATCGCGGCCGGTCTGGCGTGGGCTGTCCTGGGTGTGTCGGTGGCCGCTGCGGTGCTCCTGGCGGCCGTGCTCGCGCCCACCGATCCCGTGCTCGCCTCGGAGGTGCAGGTGGGAGAACCGACCGACGACCCGGGCAGTGAGGACGTCGTCCGGTTCTCCCTGAGTTCGGAGGCCGGACTCAACGACGGGCTCGCGTTCCCGTTCGTGCACGCCGCGATTCTGCTTGTGGCGTTCGGGGGCTGGGAGTGGGTCGGCGGATGGGTCGCGTGGGAGCTCATCGGCAAAGTGGCGATCGGCGTGGGGTGCGGCTGGATAGTCGGCATGCTGCTCGCCCGGCTGGCGTTCCGGGCACCTGCGCGTTCCCTGCGATTCGCGGAGACCGCAGAGGCGATCGTCGCCCTGAGTGCGGTCTTCGTGTCGTACGGCCTCGCGGAGGCTGTGGGAGGGTACGGCTTCCTGGCGGTGTTCTGCACGGCGATCGCGTTGCGGGCCTTCGAGCGTGGTCACGAGTACCACCGGGTGCTGCATGAGTTCGTCGGCCAGCTCGAGCGACTACTCACACTGGCCCTCCTGCTCGTGTTCGGCTACGCATTGATGCGTGGGATCTTGGGGGGCCTCACATGGTCCGCGGTGCTCTGGGGTCTGTGCGCAGTGCTGCTGGTCCGTCCGGTCACCGCGTGGTTGTCCCTGCGTCGCCTGGACCTGCATACGGCCGACCGACGCAGCATCGCGTTCTTCGGCGTGCGCGGGATCGGCTCCTTCTACTACCTGGCCTTCGCGTTGAACACGGCGCGATTCCCCGAGGCCGACGTGCTGTGGGCGACGGTGTCGTTCGTGGTCCTCGCGTCCGTCGTGATCCACGGTGTCTCGGCGGCCCCCGTGCTGCGGGCCCTCGACCGACGCTTCGGCAGGCGTACGCCGGATCCGGCCTGACTTCTGCCACAGTGTGCCTGTGGATCCGCTCGAGTCGCTCTTCTGGGTCATCCTCGTGGCCGCGCTGGCGCCGGTCGTCGCGCGGGTGCTCCCCGGCAAACTTCCGGGGGTCGTGTTCATGCTCATCGGCGGAGTGCTGATCGGCCCGGAGGTCCTGGCCAACGCTGACCCCGATGACATGTCGTTGTTGTCCACGATCGGGTTGTCTTTCCTTTTCCTGCTGGCCGGGTACGAGCTCGAGCCGACGCTGATGCGGCAGACGCCGGGCAGGATCGCGATCCGTTCGTGGTTCGTCAGTGCCGCGTTGTCCGTCGCGGTGACGGCGGTGCTCTACGAGGCGGGTGTCATCACAGACTTCGTGGCGATCGCCATCGGACTGACGACGACCGCCCTGGGTACCCTGCTTCCCATCGTGCGTGACGCGGGGATGCTGGACGGACCGCTGGGCCCCTACATCTTCGCCGCCGGCGCGGTGGGGGAGTTCCTTCCGATCGTGGCCATGGCCCTGCTGCTCACCTCGTCCGGGCCCATCGCGGGGGTGTTCGCGCTGGTCGGGATGGCCGGTGCGACTCTGCTGGCGCTGCTGCTGATCCGATGGGTGAAGCGTAAGGGCTGGAGTGAGCGTCTGCGGCTGCCCGAGGAGTCGACGGGCCAGACCACTCTGCGCTGGACGCTGGTCCTGCTCGCGGCGTTGGTTCTGGTCGCCGACGACTTCGGCCTCGATGTCGTGCTCGGAGCCTTCCTCGCCGGCGTGGTGCTGCGGCAGTGGTCGCCGGTCTCGGCCGAATCGCTGGAGCGCAAGCTCGAGGCCGTCGGATACGGCGTCTTCATCCCGATCTTCTTCGTGACCTCCGGCATGCGGCTCGACGTCATCTCGATCATGGAGAACCCTGGGCGCCTGTTGCTCTTCTTCGTGTTGCTGTTCGTCGTGCGCGGACTGCCCCAGTTGGTCATGTACCGCGGGCACCTGGATCGTGTTCAGCGGTGGCAGATGGTGTTCCTGACGGCCACGGCCCTGCCGTTGCTGGTGGCACTGGCCGACGTGGGCACCGCGTCCGGTCTCATGCTTCCGGAGAATGCAGCGGCGCTCGTCGGGGCAGGAGCCCTGTCGGTCCTGGTGTTCCCACTGGTGGCCACGACGATGAGGGCGGCCCCGGCCGGCGAATCCGTCGAGACGGCCACCGGCTGAGGCGAGCCTTCGTAGTCTGGGGCAATGCAGACACGGGGGCGCGCGACCCCAGAGGTCCAGGCGACGCAGACGGCCCTGGACCGCCTCGGCACCGCTCTGAGTGTCGGATTGTTCGTGGTGGCGGGGTTGAGTTTCCTTGTGCCGTACGCAGGTCAGGGGCTTGCTCTGCGGACGGCGTCCTTCGCGGTGTGTGTGGCGGGGGCCATCGGGATGTGGCGGGTCAGGAGCGCGGACCGTCCCTTCGAGCCGGCTCTCAACCTGCTGATTCCTCCGCTGGTGGTGGTCGCGTTGGCGGCGGTGCAGATCATCGCCGGTGCCGCCTCCTGGTGGCTTCCCCTGGAGATCGCTGCTCTCGGCGCGGTGATGGCGACCGCCGCGATGCACAGGATTCCTGCCTCGACCGCATTAGCCGCCGTCACGATCGTGGTGTCCGTCGCACCGGGCCTGTTGCTCGCCCCGATGGGAACGACCGACGAGGGGCTCGTGTTCTACCGGCTCGAACAACTCGTGATCGCCTATGTGATCACAGCCGTCGGGGCCGCTGTTCTGTTGAGAGTTCAAAGCACAGCGGGTAACGATCGCGAAGTCTCCCGTCGGGAACTCATGGCGCGCGCCGATGGGCAGACGCAGGCAGTGGCGCGGATGTCGGTGAGACGAGTCCTGCACGACACGGTCTTGAACACACTGGAAACGGTCGCAAATGGGGTCCCGGAGGAGCAGTGGCCCCAGCTGCGTCGCAGGTGCACGGCGGATCTGCGGACACTGGAGAGCATCCCCGATGTCGCAGCGGCTCGTGAGTTGGCGGACCTGGTGAGCGAGTTGCACCACGTGGGGGTCGCCATAGACGCCGATGTCAAGTGGCTCGGCGACCCGCCCCCTCTTGTCAAGGAAGCCGTCTTGGCCGCCACGGCCGAGGCGATTCGCAATGCCGCCCGGCACTCGGGAACCGATCGGGTGCTGGTGCGTGGCCGGGTCACCGTCGACGCGGTGTTCGTCGAAGTCGTGGATTCCGGCGTGGGCCTGGCGGGGACGTCCTCAGACCGGCTCGGCGTGCGCACGTCGATCGTGGCCTCGATGGACGCCGTCTCCGGGCACGCCTTCGTCGACAGCCAGCCGGGGGTCGGGACCCGGATCAGTCTCGTCTGGGACGCCGACAAGGCACGTGTGGCCAGTGCACTGTCAGGCATGAGACTGCGCCTGCAGCGGGTGTTCGCCATGGCCGCCACGGTGTCCCTGGCCGCCTTCACCATCTCGGCACTCGTCGATCCCGGCCTGCAATGGCCTCTTTGGAGGCTGTGTGTGATCGGGGTCGCGGGAACCACGATCCTCGTGCTCCTGCGTTCGGCGATGCGTGGAAACCTGGGCCGCGGCGGCCTGATGCTTGCGCTGGCCGGGCTGGCCCTTGTCGTCGTCCTGCTGCCTCTGTCCGATCCTCGGTGCGCTTCCTTGCAGAGTTCGTACCCGTTCGATCTACGCGCGGTCCTGATGGCGGCGATCGCCTTGTCAGTGATCACATGGCGGGGGTTGGCCGCCTCCGTGGTGGTGCTCCTGCTGGCGTCGGGTATGGCCAACCTCTTGTGGATCAACATCGGATCCACGTGTGGATGGACCTATTTGCTCATCTCGTGTGTTGCGGCCTCCATCGGGATTGCGGCGTTCTGGTTCGCACGGACCATGGACGAACAGGGCAGGTCTCTGGCCAGGCAGGTGCTCGGGCACGAGCAGGCGATGTTTGCCGATGCACAGCGTGAGGCCCGGACCAGGGAGTTGTCGTCCTGGAAGGGGATCGAAGTCGCCGAGGCGGCCGCAGTCCTGGAGCGGATCGCGTCGGGCGAGCCGGATTCCCCGAGCCTGCGTCGCAGGGCGCGTACGGTTGCCCAGCAGGTCCGGCAATGGTTGCTCCTGCTGGGCACCTCGGGCCCGGTCCCCATCGTGCTCGCAGACCTGCTGCAGCACTTCCCGTGGTCACCGGCACTGCATCTTGAGGGTGATCCGCGCGCGGTGGACGATGACAGCCTCGGCGCGCAACAAGCAGCGCAGCGCCTGGCCGACTGGATTCCCCAGGTTCCAGGCGCCGCTGTCAGGGTCACCGTCAGTCGCACCGGGGATACCGCCAGTGTGCTGGTGCACAGCGATCGGCCGGGAGCCTGTGAGGATCCGGAGGAGTGGAGTGATGAGGACGGGTGGTGGCTGCACCTGACCTGGGAGCCGGCCCCGCGCCAGGCTCAGGCACTTGGCGTCGAACCCCGGCCTCGAGTGTGAGCCCGTGCGGACGTGACCCCCGGCCGACAGGCCCCGGTGTGGCTGCCGCCGTCGAGTGCTGCGAACGGGCCAGGTTTCGGGGTGGGGAGTTGACCTGTTCGTGACGCTCGCCGTCCGACAATCCAGCGCGGCCGAATTTGTTGTCCACAACCCCGGTTTGGTACTGGTGTTCGTCGTACACCCGTGCGATATTGGAGGTACGGAAGCGGGGTGACGATATGGCGGTGTTCGAGGTCTCACGAAGAGTCCAGCGCCGCATCAGTCTGGCCGCCGACCTACCGTCCGAACACCCCCCAGTCCTTGATGAGATCAACGCGCTGGTCGATGAGTTGCCCGACCCGCAGCTGATGCACGCCGAATCCCGGGCCGGGACGTTGGCGGCGGTGGCCCGGCTCCGCAACCGTCTGGAGGCCTACCTGACCGAAACCGCCGGTGCCGCGGACGAGCACCACGACTCCCGGGTGTTGGGTGCTGGCACGACGGGGACGATGGTCGCGGTCGCCACGGGGCAGAATCCGGCGGTCGGGTCGGCCACCGTGGCCCGCGGCAACGCCCTGCAACATTTGCCGGCAGTCAGTGCCGCGTTCCGCGACGGCAGCATCTCTGGTGCCCATGTGGCGGTGATCACCACTGAGGCGCCGCGGATCACCAGGTTCCACCTCATCGAATCCCAGGTGGTCACCATCGCGCAGACCGTGGAACCGGCCGAACTACGCCGGCTGCTGACGTTGTTGGTGGAGCAGTGCCGTCCCGAAGCCCGCGACGACACCGCCGAACACCTCCACGCAAAACGCGGGATCTCGCTGTCGGAGACCGCCAACGGCATGTTCCGCCTCGACGGCTACCTGGACCCGATCGCCGGGGCCGCGCTACGCGACGCCCTGGCCACCCTGATGGGCCGCACCGGACGAGACGACCGGCGCACCCCGTTGCAGCGCCGCGCCGACGCGCTCACCGACCTGACCACCGCCGGCACGGCCAACACCAACCCGCTGGGCGTCTCCCAGGTGTCCGTCATGGTGGACCTGGAAGACCTCTCATCCGACGGCGCAGTGTTGGATGACGACTCCGCGCTCGGCACCCGGATGCTCGACCTGATCACCTGCACCGCCATCATCTCGATCATCCTGGGCACCCGCCGCGACAAAACCTTCGTCCCCCTAGCCCTCGCCCGGGGCAAACGCACCGCGAACCACGACCAATGGCGCGCCCTGACCGCACGAGACCGTGGCTGCATCCGCTGCGGCAAAACCCCCCGATACTGCCAAGCCCACCACATCCACCACTGGCGCCACGGCGGCACAACAGACCTCAACAACCTCGTCCTGCTGTGCTCAAGATGCCACCACGACCTCCACCACGGCCACTACACCATCACCATGACCCACGGCATCCCCCACATCACCACCACCGGCACCCGCGCACCACCCCAAACCGGCTAGAAAGAGGGTCGGGCAACTGGTCACCTGGTCCCGAAGGTCCAGGGCAACAACCGGAGAGATCGGTGGTGTTTGCGCGGGTCTAGGCAAAGACTCGTCGCGCGGGGAGTTCCTCAGGACCGCGATAACGGGCACGGGCGACGACGGCCAGCGTGACCGTCAGCCGTTCGCGCCTACTCGTCTCCTTCGAGCAGTCCGTCTTCACGAGCCGCGGCTTGCAGCTCGGCCTTCGTGCGCGCAGGGCGCCCGGTGGCGCGGTATTTCGCGCGCACCCGGTCGAGGTACTCCTTCGCGGTGTGCTGACTGACCCCCATCCGGCGCGCCACGGCTTTCAGCGTGAGTCCCTGCGCGTACAGCTGAAGGGCCCGCAGTTCCTGGCCGCTCAGCTCGGGCAGGCCCGGGCTGTACATGACCTCGGCGATCTCCCGGGTCAGGATGAAGTTGCCACCGGCGACCTCCCGCAGAAGGTTCAGGAGGTCGTCGGGTCCGGACGCCTTGGACACGTAGCCGCCGGCGCCGGCCAACAGGGCCTCCCGCAGCGCGGTGCCCCGCACGACCGCGCTCACGAGCAGGACCGGAATACCCCGGGTCCCGAAGGCCTCCACCGTGTCCGCCGCGCGCGGGCCACCAGGGCCGAGGTCGATGTCGAGCAGGACCACGTCGAGCTCGCCGGCTCGGGCCAGTGCCTCGGCAGGGTCACCCCCCAGGTAGGTGACCCGCACGGTGGGTGCGTTGTCCCCCAACCACGCCCGCAACCCCTCGGCGAACATCAGGTGATCATCGATGATCGCTACGCGCAGGGGCTCCCCGTTCACGCGAACCATTGTGCCAAGGGCCTTAACAAAGCCTGTCCCCCGATTCGGTGACACGCCGGGGTGGAACGCACGGTGTCCGCTGGGCGACTGTGTGTGACAGAGGGGGTGCATCGCGGGGGGGTGCACCCCCTCTTGATGTTTCGCTACAACCACGTGCCGCGCGGGCGCACAATGGGCGCATGTGCGACACGTTCGTCTCTTTGCCCGATGCCACCACGGACGCCTCGGTGATCCTCGGGAAGAACAGCGACCGCGAGCCCAACGAGGCGCACGAGGTCGTCATGATCCCGGCTGCCGACCACGATCGGGCCCGGGTCAAGGCCACCTACCTCGACATCGCGCAGGTGTCCCACACACACGCTGTCCTGTTGTCAAAGCCCTACTGGATCTGGGGCGCCGAAATGGGCGTCAACGAGCACGGGGTGGCGATCGGCAACGAGGCGGTCTTCACGAAGGCCAAGCGGGAGAAGACGCCGGGCCTGCTCGGGATGGATCTGTTGCGCCTCGGTCTGGAGCGCGCGGCGACCGCCGACGAGGCGGTGGACGTCATCACTGCCCTGCTCGAGGCCCACGGACAGGGCGGACAGGCCGGTCACACGCACAAGCTGGAGTACGACAACAGTTTCATCGTCAGCGATCGCACGCAGGCCTGGATCCTTGAGACCGTCGGCCGGGATTGGGCCGCGAAGCGCGTGGATCGCACCGCGTCCATCAGCAACGGCTTGACGCTCGGCTCGGTTGAACGCGCCTCCGGCGGATTGCGCGGCGAGCCTGTGACGTCGCATTCCGACTTCCTGTACACGCGGTTCTCGGACTCCGCAGCCCGGCAGTGCCGGACCTCCGACGCCCTCAGCGCCGCGCGAGGACGCATCGACGTGCCTACGGCGATGCGCCTGCTGCGCGACCACGGTGACGTGGGCCCGGACTGGTCACCCGCCCGCGGAATCACCGGTCAGACCGTTTGCGCCCACGCCGGATTCGGTCCGATCCGGGTGGCACAGTCGACGGGCTCGATGGTCGCGCACGTCACCGCCGACGACATCACGGTCTGGCTCACGGCGACATCCGCGCCGTGCACTTCGGTGTTCAAGCCGGTCTGGTTCGACGGCGGGTTGCCCGAATTGAAAGCACCCGGCATGCAGTTCGACGCTCAGACCCTGTGGTGGCGCCACGAGCTGCTGCACCGGGCCACGCTGGGCAACTATCCCGAACGGGCAGCCGCCTACGCCAAGCTGCGCGACGATCTCGAGGCGGAGTTCCTGGCCGCAGCGCCGACCGCCGATGATCGCGCAGGGTTCACAGCCCGTTGTTTCTCCCAGGCCGACGAGGCGGAGGCGGCATGGCTGCAGGCGGTCAGAGCGCTCCCGGAGGCGAAGATCCCGCGGCTGTATGAACGGGCCTGGCGCACGTGGGACCGTCTGGCGGGCATGCCGTGACCTCCGCGGCGAAGCAGCAGGCGCTGCAGTGGGCCGAGCAGTACGTGTGCCCCGATCGGGTGCGCTTTCTGACCGCCGCCGGGATCGACCTGGTGATCGGTCGCCGCGAGGGGTACCGGCTGTGGGACCTCGATGGCCGGGAGCTTATCGACATCCATCTCAACGGAGGCGTGTTCAACCTCGGCCACCGCAATCCGCAGGTCATCGAGGCGCTGAGGGCGGCCCTGGAGACCCTCGACATCGGCAATCACCACTTCCCGAGCGTCGAGCGCGCCCAACTGGCCCATGAACTCGTCGGGCTGACCCCGGGCATGCAGTACGCGGTCTTCGCCAGCGGGGGTGGGGAGGCGATCGATCTGGCTATCAAGAGTGCCCGCCGGGTGACAGGGCGCCGACGCATCGTGTCGGTGACCGACGCCTACCACGGACACACCGGGCTGGCCCTGGCCGCCGGGGACGAACAGGCCGCCACTGCCTTCCTGTCCCTCGACCCCGACATCGTGAGAGTGCCGTTCAACGACGCCGAGGCACTGGCTGCGGCCCTGCGGGAACCCACCGCGGCCGTCATCCTCGAAACCGTCCCGGCGACCGCCGGCTTCCCCAGGCCCTCGGACGCGTACCTGCCGGCAGTTCGCAGGTTGTGCGACGAGGCCGACGCGCTCTACATCGCCGACGAGGTGCAGACCGGCCTGGGCCGAAGCGGACGGATGTGGGGCGTGGAGTTGTTCGGCGTGGTCCCGGACATCCTCGTGACCGGCAAGGGACTGTCCGGGGGGATCTACCCCATTGCCGCCACGTTGCTCAACGAGCGCGCCGGTCAATGGCTGCAGACCGACGGCTGGGGTCATGTGTCGACCTTCGGCGGCGCCGAGCTCGGCTGTCGAGTCGCCTCCCGCGTGCTCGAGCTCACCGGCGAGGCGCTGCCGACGCTGCCGATCGATGCCTGGGCCGCAGGGTTCGCCGAACTGGCGCAGGCATACCCGCAGTGGGTCGTAGAGGTGCGCCAGACGGGGCTGATCATCGGTGTGAAGTTCGCCAACGAGATGGGCGGCATGCTGATGACCCGGCTGCTGTACGACCAGGGGGTGTGGGCGATGTTCGCGGGGTTCGACCGCTCGGTGTTGCAGGTGAAGCCGGGCCTGCTGATGAGCGACGGCGAGCGCGGGCAGGTGCTCGAGGCCTTCCATCGGGCATGCGCCGTGGCGGTGACGATGTGAGACAGACACTCGAGCAACTCGAGTCCCGGCTCGATCCCGCCCATCCGCAGGGCGTCACCGTGCTGGCCTACGGCGAGATCTCAGCGGCCCTGTTGGTGCCCGGCCTCGAGGGCAGGGTGTGCAAGCGCATGTCCGGCTTCGCCGACCACGCGATGGCGGCCGCGTACTGCGATCTGGTGACCGAGTACATCGCGGTGCTGCGCGACAACGGCGTGCGGGTCGTGGACACCGAGGTGGTTCTGCTCGACCGTCGGGGCCGCGCCCCCGTCGTATACCTGGTGCAGCCTTTGCTGGACGCCTTGGGCAACAAGATCCTGCACACCGCGGCCGACGATGAACTCACCGCCGCGATCCACACGGTGCTGGACCGGGTGTGGGCGTTGCACCAGCGCACGGCGGCGCCCGAGGTCGCGATCGACGCGCAGTTGTCCAACTGGTCCTTCAGCGACCCCGATGATCCGGTGTTGCTGGACGTGGGCACGCCTTTCGTCCGGCAGGCCGGGGCTCACGCCTTCGATCAGGAGATCCTGCTGTCCGCCGTCCCGCCCGGGATCCGCGCCTACTACCGGCGCAAGGGGACGGCCTCGGAATACATGGACGACTACTTCGCGCCCCGCCTGGTGGCGGTGGACCTGCTGGGCAACTTCATCAAGGAGTCCGCGGTGCCCCGCCTGCCCGAGGGGATCGTCGCAGCCAACGAGTGGCTGACCGCGCACGACCTCGACCCCATCGAGCGGGCCGAGGTCGACGACTACTACAAGCAGGACGCCTCCACCCTGGAATTGTTCCTGCGGGTGCGTCGACTCGACCGGGCGGCCAAGCGGCTGCTGCGCCGGGAGTACGACTTCATCCTTCCCGGGAAGGTGGAGCGCTAGAAGCGGGCAGGGGCGTGCGCAAGTAGCCTTGCCACGTGCGCGGATTCGATCGGCGGCTGCTGACCTACGCCCGATCCACGCGCGCTTTCCTCATCGCCAGCGTCGCGGTGCAGTCCCTGCAGGCCGTGCTCATCGTCATCCAGGCCCTGCTGATCGCCACGATCATCGTGCAGGCCTTCACCGAGGGCGCGACGCTCGCGCAGGTCATGCCCCGGGTGGTGCAGTTGGCGGTCGTGATCGGCCTGCGCTCGCTGACCGCGTTCTTCGCTGAGTGGCTGGCCCACCGCACAGCCGCCACCGCGATGAGCGAGCTGCGGATGGCTGCCTGGCGCCACATGATGAGCCTGGGGCCGGCGTGGCTGTCGAACCAGCGCACCGGTGAGCTCGCACAGTTGCTCGTGCGCGGGATCGGGGGGCTCGAGGCCTACTACGCGCGCTACCTGCCGCAGCTGGTCTTGGCCGTCGTCGTGCCGTTGATCGTAGGCGTCGCGATCCTCACCCAGGACCTGCTCGCCGCGGTGATCGTGGCGCTGACGGTCCCGCTCATCCCCGTGTTCATGATCCTCGTCGGCTGGGTGAGCCAGGCCCGTGTCGACAAGCAGTGGCGCTGGCTGTCGGTGCTGGGCAACCACTTCCTGGATGTGGTCGAGGGTCTGCCCACCCTGAAGGCGTTCAACCGTGCGCAGCACCAGGTCGGCCAGATCCGTCGGGTCGGGGACGAGCACCGGCAGGCCACCATGGGCGTTCTGCGGATCACGTTCCTGTCTGCCCTCGTGCTCGAACTGCTGTCGACGCTTTCCGTCGCGCTGATCGCCGTGTCCATCGGCGTGCGGCTCGTGGACGGCGACATGACCCTGATGGCCGGGCTGTCCGTGCTGATCCTGGCGCCAGAGGTGTACCTGCCGCTGCGGATGGTGGGGCAGCACTTCCATGCCGCTGCCGAGGGTGCCGATGCCGCGGACCGGGTCTTCGCCATCATGGCGCAGGCGCCGCCGTCGAAGGGGTCCGCCGACCTTGTCACCGCCGACGCCGACCTGAGTCTGCGTGACGTGTCGCTGGCCTACGGCGACGATCCTGTGGTCAGCGGTCTGTCGGCCACGATCCCCGCCGGACGGATCACGGTCATCAATGGGCCGTCGGGTGCGGGTAAGACCACCGTGCTCAATGCGCTGCTCGGGTTCCTCACACCCCGCGAGGGAGAGGTCCTGATCGGCGCGCAGGACCTTGTGGATATCGACGTGCGGCAGTGGTGGGAACACGTGGCCTGGGTCCCGCAGTCGCCGCAACTGCTGCCCACGACCCTGCGGGAGAACCTGACTCTGGGTCAGGACGTGGATGTCGCCGAGGTGTTGGCGCAGACGCGGCTCGCGCACTGGGTCGCCGGCCTTCCCGACGGGCTGGACACGGTGGTGGGGGAGGGCGGACGGCCGGTGTCGGTCGGCCAGGCGCGGCGCATCGCACTGTCCCGGGCCCTGCTGCGGCGAGCCCGCGTTCTCATGCTCGACGAACCGACGGCCGGGGTCGACCCGGAGTCCGAGGCCGCGATCATCGATGTGCTGCGCGAGGTGGATGCCACGGTTGTCGTGGTCGGGCACCGGTCGGCGATCAACGACATCGCGGACCACACCGTCTCGGTGGGGGTGGTCGTGTGATCCTGCGCGATCCGGCCGTGACCCGGCTGCGGGAGATCTACCGTCCCGCCTCGGGTCGCCTGTGGTTGGCCGCCTTCCTCGGGGCGCTGGCCCTCGGGTGCTCGGTCGGGCTGATCGCCGCGAGCGCATGGCTGATCTCGCGCGCCTGGGAGCAGCCCCCGATCCTGTTCCTGCAGGTGGCGGTGGTCAGCGTCCGCGCCTTCGGCATCGGCCGTGGCGTGTTCCGTTACGCCGAGCGTCTGGTCAGCCACCAGGCCGCGTTCCGCTCGCTCGTGGACCTGCGGGTCGCGCTCTACGAGCGGCTCATCCCTCTGGCCCCGGCGGGCCTGCCGGCCTTCAAGCGCGGGGACCTACTGCGCAGGATGGTCGACGACGTCGAGGCGATGGCGGACCTGAGCCTGCGCGTGATGTTGCCGATCTTCTCGGCGATCCTCGTGGGGACCGGCTCGGTGATCCTCTGTGCGTGGCTCCTTCCCACGGCCGGTGTGATCATGGCCGTCATGCTGCTGCTCGGCGGCATCGTCGTGCCGGCGGTCATCATCTGGTCGTCCGGGCGGGGTCAGGCCGTGCAGGCCCCGTTGCAGGCCGAGCTGTCGTCCGAGGTGCTCACCGCCCTGCACGCCGGGCCAGAGCTGATGGTGCTCGGCGCCGACGACGAGTACGCGCGGCGCATCGCGGACGTCGACCACCGGCTGACCTCGGCCATGCGACGCACCGCCGTCGGCTCGGCGCTGTCGTCGGCGCTGGGGATCCTGATCCAGGGTGCGGCGGTGATCGCGATGATCCTGGTGGCGGTCCCGGCGGTGCGAAACGGGGATCTGCGCGGGGTCAACCTGGCGGTTCTCGTACTGCTTCCGCTGGCGGCCTACGAGGCGGTCGCGGTGCTCGCCCCGTCGGCCCTTGCGGCCATCCGCGTGCGGGCGGCGGCCGGGCGTCTCGTGGAGATCCTGGATGCCGTGCCGCCTGTCGGCGAGCCCACGTCGCCGCAGGTCGGCTCCGGCACGGCGATCGAGGTGGCGGGCCTGCGTGCGCAGTACCCGACGGGGCCCGTGGCCGTTCGCAACGTGGGCTTCACCCTGCCGCAGGGGCGGCGTGTCGGTCTGGTGGGGGAGTCTGGTTCGGGCAAGTCGACCGTGCTGAACGTACTGGCGGCCTACCTCGGCTATCAGGGCCGGGCGGCGCTCGGCGACGTGGAGATCGCCGACCAGGCCGGGGACGAGGTGCGCGGGCAGGTGTTGTGGACGCCCCAGATCCCCCACGTGTTCGACGCCGATGTGGCGGCCAATCTGCGCATGGCCAAGCCTGATGCCACGGACGAGCAGTTGCGGTCCGCGCTCGAGGCCGTCGGGCTGCCGCTGGAACTCGACCGGGCCGTCGGCCAGCACGGCGCGACGTTGTCGGGTGGCGAGCGGCAGCGGCTGGGTCTGGCACGCGCGGTTCTCGCCGATCATCCTGTGCTGCTACTCGACGAGCCGACCGAACACCTGGACCCCCCGACGGCCGCCGGGGTGCTGGCGACCATCGAGCGGGTGAGCGCTGGACGGTCCCTGGTGGTCGTCACCCATCGACCGATCGAGTGGCTCGATGCGCACGTCGAGGTGCGGGTGCCGTGAAGCCCCTGGCACAGATCATCGACCCGGGGTGGGCGACTGCTCTCGCTCCGGTCGAGCCGCAGATCCGCGCGATGGGTGACTTCCTTCGCGCCCAGCCCGCATATCTGCCTGCGGGCGCGGACGTGCTGCGGGCCTTCACGTACCCCTTCGACGCGGCCGAGGTCCTGATCGTCGGCCAGGATCCGTACCCGACGCCGGGGCATCCGATCGGGTTGAGTTTCGCCGTGGCTCCGGACGTGCGGCCCCTTCCGCCGAGCCTGGTCAACATCTACACCGAGTTGGTGTCCGACCTAGGCGTTCCGATGCCCTCCACCGGCGACCTGCGGCCGTGGGCGCAGCGGGGGGTGGTGCTGCTCAACAGGGTGCTCACTGTGGCGCCAGGCAGATCCGCGTCGCACCGCGGCAAGGGCTGGGAGCCGATCACCGAGCACGCGATCCGTGCGCTGGCCGCCAGGGATCGTCCTCTGGTCGCGATCCTGTGGGGACGCGACGCCCAGACACTCACCCCGATCCTTCGCGACCACGGGGTGCCGGTTCTGACCAGCGTGCATCCGAGCCCGCTTTCGGCCCACCGGGGGTTCTTCGGATCCCGGCCCTTCAGCCGCGCCAACACCGCACTTGTCGAGCAGGGGGGCTCGGCCATCGACTGGTCACTGCCCTGACGCGGCTGGCTGGGTCATCCGCGAGCACTCCGGACTTCGGGGATCACCGAAGTCCTCACGCCTGGGGTGGGGTTCGTCGGGGTCAACTTCTGCTCAAAGTCGCCGCGCCCCGGGTGCACGGGCACCCTCTGGCACGCTAACGTCGTGGCTCCCCAGCGAAAGGAACGCAATGAGCGAGAACGACAACATCGAGGTCGTTGAGGCCGTCACCGCGGAAGTCACCGAGGACGGCGACATCGTGGCCGAAGACATCGTGGCGGCCATCGACACCGAGACCGGCGAGGCACTCATCGACGACGTCGTAGCGGTGGAGGCCGCGGATGGCAGCACCTTCGTGGAGGAGACCGTCACCGCGATCGACGCCGACGGCAATGAGACGCTGCTGGCCGACGTGATCGAGGAGACCGAGGCCGAGTAGTTTGACTGGTGGTAGATCCCACTCGAGGGTTCTGCCCACTCACAAGGAGTTACTGAATGGACGGCTCTGTTTTCCAGGCCATTTTGCTCGCGTTCCTGTTCATGGCGTACCTGATCCTGGTCTTTGTCATCGTCGGCGACCTCATGCGCGATCACGAGCTCAGCGGTTGGTGGAAGGCGGTCTGGATCGTCGCCCTGATCCTGATCCCGTGGCTCACCGGCCTGATCTACATCATCGTGCGCGGTAAGGGGATGGCCGAGCGTTCTGCGCAGGAGGCCGCGCGCATCCAGCAGGCGCAGGCCGACTACATCAAGCAGGTGTCCGGCAACGCCGACCCCGCCACGCAGATCGCCAACGCCAAGAAGCTGCACGACGACGGCGTCATCAGCGACAAGGAGTTCGAGGAGCTCAAGGCCAAGGCCCTGTCTGCCTGATCCGCAACCACCTGGAACGCCCCCCGCCGCGAGGTGGGGGGCGTTTCGCGTATCGAACTGGTTGACGCAGGCCCGCCGCCAACCAGTAACACGCGGGTGGGCGGTCCGAACACCCGCCTCACACGGCGTGTCGCGTATCGAACTGGTTGGCCGGTGGTGGTGCTCAACCAGTTCGATACGCCTGAGCACGGAAACCCACGCCGGCGACCAGGGCACCCACCCCGCATAGCACCGCTGAGATGAGCATCGCCCGGGCGTATCCGGGGTCGAGGCCCGCGCCGCCGACCCCCACCCCGGCCAGCGCCGGCAGCACCGCGATGGCGATGAGCCCGGCCACCCGGGCGACGGCGTTGTTGACACCTGAGGCGGTGCCCGACAGGTCGGGCCCGACATCCAGTAGGGCCGCCGTGGTCACCGGCGCCACCACCAGCACCAGTCCCACGGCGAAGATCACCAGCGCCGGGAGGACCTTCCCCTGATAGGAATCCCCGGCTCCGAGCGTGCTCAGCCACGCCAGCCCCACGGCCATGATCACCGGCCCGGCCACAAGGAACCACCGCGGACCGAAGCGGCTGACCAGAGCCCCCACCCGTGCCGAGCCCAGCGCCAGCAGGATCGTGATGGGCAGGCCCGCGGCACCGGCGGCCAGCGCCGAGTACCCCATCTGGATCTGCAGATAGACCGTCAGCAGGAACGTCGACACGCTCAATGCCCCGTAGACGACGAACGTGACGAGGTTCGCCACGGTGAAGGTCCGGATGTTGAAGATGCTCAGCGGCAGCATCGGCGCGGCGGCGCGGCGCTCCACCACCACGAACACGACCAGGAGCAGCACACCGATCCCCACGAGGAGCCACGCGCGCCCGCCGAGGCGGTTGATCTCGATGAGCGGGCCGACCACCAGCCCCAGGCCGATGGTGGCCAGCCCGGCCCCGACCAGGTCGAGCTGACGCAGCAGGCCGGCGTCGGTCCGGGTGCCGGGGGTGGCAGGGACAGCGCGCGCCAGCCACACCGCGAGCGCGGCCAGTGGCAGGTTGATGAGGAACGCCAGCCGCCAGCCGATGGGGAACGCATCGACCAGCGCCCCCCCGACGAACGGCCCGAGTGCGGTGAAGATCCCGGACAGACCCGACCACGCCCCGATCGCGCGCCCCCGGTCGTCGCCAGCGAACTCCGAGTTGAGCAGTGCCAGTGAGGTGGGCACCATCAAGGCCGCGCAGGCACCCTGCAGCATGCGCGCGGCCACCAGCGCGACCATCGATGGCGCAAGGCCACACGCCGCGCTGGCCACGGCGAATCCCACGATCCCGAACACGAACACCCGGCGCTTGCCGAGCAGGTCTCCGAGTGAGCCACCCACGAGCACCAAGGCCCCCAGGGTCAGCAGGTACCCGTCGAGAACCCACTGCATCCCGGAGAAGCCCCCACCGAGATCCTCGGTGATGTGGGGCGCCGCCACGGTCACGATGGTGCCGTCGAGGAATGCCATGCCCGAGGCGACAACGCTGGCGCTCAGGGCTCTGCGCCCCTGACCCGAGGACAGCGTGAGCGACATGCCCCAACCCTAGGGGGCATGTGGCGCATGTCTCGGCGCCGAAACGGGGCGGGCTCGACGGCGGGACGCGGACCGGGTGTAACCATGGATGCATGGCCGATCGACCCGGGCGCAGTGGCGCACTCTTCGACGAACTCGAGCGCTGGAGCAACCTCGGCCTCGGCCTGGCCGGGCTGGCGTCGGGCTACACCCGCTCCCGGCTGGTGGACGACGGGCAGCCGGCCCCGGGTGACCCGGACGTCGTGACGCTCGCCGACCTGCTGGCCGTGCTGCCCGGTGCCGCCGCCTCGATCGCGGCCGCGGCGCAGTCAGCGATCTTCGACGCCGTCGCGCATGTGGAGGATCTGCTCAATCAGGCGTCCGCAGCGGCCTCCGGGGTCGAGTTCACGGGCCGCCCGATGCGCGCACTGCATGCCTGGCTGACCGGACTCGACCGGCAGTTCCGTGACAAGCAGGCCGAACGTGCGGAGGTCGCCGCGCAGTTCCTCGCCACCGTCGGCCCGGAGACGACCGCCGAGCTGCTCTCCCGGGTCGACATGAACATGGTGCTCAGCGAGGTGGACATGGATGCGCTGGTGGAGCGGGTGACCCTCGAGAAAGTCCTCGAGAAGGTGGACTTCAACTCAGTGGTGGCCGACGCTCTCACACAGATCGACGCCACCGATCTCACCGGCGTGCTGGCGACGACGACCGTGGACTCGATTCGGACCCTGCCAGGGGCCGCGACCCGGATGGCCGGCCGAGTCGTGCGGCGCCCGACCTCCTGATGCGGGCACTCGTCCAGCGCGCCGACGGCGCCGCCGTGAGCATCCACGGCGAAGTGACGGGATCCTTCGACGGGCCCGGACTGGTGGTCCTCGTCGGCGTGACCCACACCGACACCCCGGAACTCGCCGCGCGCCTGGCCGCGAAGGTCTGGGGGGCGCGACTGTTCGACCGTGACCGCCTGCCGTCGGTGTGTGTGCCGCCGGGCGGACCCGCCGAACTGTCGGCCTCCGATGTCGGCCTGCCCCTGCTGGTCATCAGCCAGTTCACGCTCTACGCCAACACCCGTAAAGGTCGCCGCCCGACCTGGGATGCGGCAGCGCCCGGCCCTGTGGCCGAACCGCTCGTGGAGGCGTTCGTCGAAGCCTTGCGCGAGGCCGGGGCACGGGTCGAGACCGGGCGATTCGGCGCGGACATGCAGGTCCGTCTCACAAACGACGGGCCGATCACCGTCCTGTTCGAGGTCTGAAGCGGCTACCCTTTGGCGCGTGTACGACGCGCCCATCGCCGAGGTCAGCGGCGCCTGCTTCGCCGGCGACCGCCTCGTCCTCGTCGGCGACTCCGAACCGGTGCTGGCCTGGGCGACGTGGGCCGATGGGCCGGGACAGTGGCACACCCTGGATGTGTCGGCCCTGCCCGGCGCACCGTCGGACACCGGTCAGTTCGAGGCGGTCGAACACCTCGACGACGACATCGTCGTGATCCTCTGCGAGGAGCCGGCACTGCTGGTGGCCGTGGACCTGGGTGCCGAACAGATCGTGGGCTCGTGGCACCTGCACGTCGATCTGAAGGGATTGGCCAAGCCCTGGTCGAAGGATCCGAACTCGCACGGTGAAGGCTTCTTCTTCGGCCCTGACCGGCTCTTCATCGTCAAGGAGAAGAAGCCGGCGGCGATCGTCGAGTTCGGCATCCGTGGCCAGGAGAGCATCGGGGCACCCCGCGTGGGGACCTGGCGACCACCAGCCGACGGGGAACTCAGCGCGCTGGCCTGGACCGAACTGGACCTCGAGGACGTCAGCGACGTGTGCGTGGTCGGGTCGGACATATGGCTGCTCAGCGACAAGGCCCGCTGCATGCAGCGACTCGGGGACCCGGCGACGGCACTGCCCAAGCACATCGAGAAACCCGAGGGACTGGCGCGCACGCCGGAGGGTAGGTGGTTGGTGGCAGTGGACAACACACACGGCGAAGGGGCACTTCATGTGCTCGATGGGACTGGCCAATACCCCGATACGGATCGATGATGGACTTGTTCAGGTGGTTCGGCTGGCCGTTCCGGCACTCCCCGGTGGAAGATGGGGAACCCGATGCGGATCCACGATCCGAGGAGGATGACATCGCTACCGACGACGACAGCGAGGCCACACGGGACCGTTCCGTTCCCACGCGTGACGAGTTCTTCACGCCGATGGCACGATTCCAGGGCGAGTTCACCCCCGAGAACCTCGCGTTCGACGCCAACCTGCAGGAGTTCGCGCAGCGGGTGGCCTACCTCTGTGGGCTGGAGACGGCGGGCAAACTCAGCCCGGACGAGGCCCACTCCCGGATTCGGGACCTGTACGAGCAGTTGGCCCGCACCAAGAAGGGCCTCGGGATCGGTGAGCCGGAAGCCTGACCCCCCTTCGACAAGACCGCGCACGTGTGCCACACTTCTGCACAACGTAGGAAGGAGGTTCGCGACGATGGATTCCCGGCAGATGTGTATGTGTCGAATGATGTCCGTCGCCGGGGCCTGAGCGACGATTCCTTACGTTCCCCGGCGAAGAGTCCGGGGCTTTTCTTTTCGGTGCGTCGAGCGCCCGGACTCCCACCCATCCGGCACCGATCCCAGAACCGAGAAAAGGAAAACCATGAGCGACGCCTGGTCCTTCGAAACCAAGCAGATCCACGCAGGACAGACCCCCGACGAGACCACCAACGCGCGGGCCCTGCCGATCTACCAGACCACCAGCTACACCTTCAACGACACGACCCACGCCGCGAACCTGTTCGCCCTCAAGGAACTCGGCAACATCTACACCCGGATCATGAACCCGACGCAGGCGACCGTCGAGGACCGGATCGCAGCCCTCGAGGGCGGCGTCGGGGCCCTGCTGGTCTCCAGCGGGCAGGCCGCCGAGACCATCGCGATCCTGAACGTGGCGGAGGCCGGGGACCACATCGTGTCCAGCCCCAGCTTGTACGGCGGCACCTACAACCTGTTCCACTACACGCTGCCGAAGCTCGGGATCGAGGTCTCTTTCGTGGAGAACCCCGACGACCCGCAGTCGTGGCGTGACGCCATCAAGCCCAACACCAAGGCCTTCTTCGGCGAGAGCATCTCGAACCCGAAGAACGACATCCTCGACATCGAGACCGTCGCCGAGGTGGCGCACGAGTTCGGCGTGCCGCTGATCGTGGACAACACGGTGGCCACCCCCTACCTGGTCCAGCCGCTGAAGTGGGGCGCGGACATCGTCGTGCACTCGGCCACCAAGTACATCGGCGGTCACGGCACCGCCGTTGCCGGCGTGATCGTGGACGGTGGGACGTTCGACTACGCCCAGTACCCCGAGCGCTACCCCAACTACAACGAGCCGGACCCGAGCTACCACGGCCTGGTGTACGCCCGTGACCTCGGCGTGGGCTCGCAGTTCGGCGCGAACCTCTCGTTCATCCTCAAGGCGCGCGTGCAGTTGCTGCGCGACCTCGGCGCCGCGGTGGCACCGTTCAACGCGTGGCTGCTGTCGCAGGGCCTCGAGACGCTGAGCCTGCGGGTTGAGCGGCATGTGGAGAACGCGCAGGCCGTCGCCGAGTGGCTCACCACCCGCGACGAGGTGGAGAAGGTCAACTACGCGGGTCTGGAGACCAGCCCGTGGTACGAGACCGGCCGCAAGTACGCCCCCAGCGGCACCGGTGCAGTGCTCTCCTTCGAGATCGTCGGGGGCGTGGAAGCGGGCAAGGCGTTCGTGGAGGCGCTCGAACTGCACAGCCACGTGGCCAACATCGGGGACGTGCGCAGCCTGGTCATCCACCCCGCGTCGACGACGCACTCGCAGTTGACGCCCGACGAGCAGTTGGCCGCGGGAGTGACCCCCGGTCTGGTGCGTCTGGCGGTCGGGATCGAGAACATCGCCGACATCCTCGCCGACCTCGACGCCGGTTTCCGCGCCGCGAAGCAGGCCTGAGCGATGAGCACCTCCGGCGGATGGCGCGAGGGTGACGATCCCGGCTGGCGGCGCTTCGCCGACCTCGGCCCGATGGATCTTGATCTCGGCGGCCGTCTGCCGGAGGTGCGCGTCGCCTACGAGACGTGGGGAACGTACAACGGCAACAACGCTGTGCTGGTGCAGCATGCTCTGACCGGCGACGCCCACGCCGCGGGTCCGGCCGGTCCGGGGCAGCCGACGCCGGGATGGTGGGACCCGCTCATCGGCCCGGGCAAGGCCATCGACACCCGGCGGTGGTTCGTCCTGTCGTCCAACGTCCTAGGTGGCTGTCAGGGAACCACGGGTCCCTCGAGCCTCGCCCCTGATGGCCGTCCCTACGGGTCGCGGTGGCCGCGCATCACCATCCGCGATCAGGTAGCCGTCGAGGTGGCGCTCGCGGATGCCCTCGGCATTGAGCACTTCACCGCCGTGATGGGTGGGTCGATGGGTGGTATGCGGACGCTGGAGTGGATCGTGCAGCATCCGCAGCGGGTGGGTACGGCTCTGGTGATGGCGACATCGGCCTCGGCGACAGCCGACCAGATCGCCACCCAGAGCGTGCAGATCCAGGCCATCGCGACCGACCCGGCCTGGCATGGCGGGGACTACTACGACACCGGGCAGGTTCCGCTGGCCGGGATGGGCGTCGCGCGCCGGATCGCGCACCTCACATACCGCACCGAGCGCGAACTCGCCGCGCGGTTCGGCCGGGACCATCAGCTCGGGGAGGACGCGCTGGCCGACGGGCGCTTCGCCGTGCAGTCGTACCTGGATCACCAAGCAGACAAGTTGAGCAAGCGGTTCGACCCCGGCACGTACGTCGCGCTGTCGGACGCCATGAGCCTGCACGACGTGTACCGGGGCAGGGGGCTCGGCGCCCTGCGTGACGTGGCGGTCCCGACACGTGTGGTCGGAATCCCGTCGGACCGCTTGTATCCGCTGTACCTGCAGCAGCAGATCGCTGACGAACTCGGTGTGGAGCTCGACGTCGTCGATTCCCCGTTCGGCCACGACGGCTTCCTGCTCGAGGATGACGAGATCGGCCGGGTGGTCTCGGATCTGCTGGCCCCCCAGGCGACGCCCTGCTGAGATAGTGCTGATGGCCGAGCCGAAGACCCGCCCCACCGGCGCCAGCGTCGAGGCATTCCTGGACGCCGCGACTCCCAGGCAGCGTCGAACGGACGGATTCACGCTGCTGGAGATCATGGGCGAGATCACCGGGCAGCCCGCCGTGATGTGGGGACCCAGCATCGTCGGCTTCGGTTCCAGGCCGATGGTCTACGCCTCCGGTGCCACGGTCGACTGGCCGGTGGTGGCGTTCAGTCCGCGCAAGGCCAGCCTGGTGCTGTACATCGACCACGACGACGACCTGCTGGCCAGACTCGGTAAGCACAAGCTGGGCAAGGGATGCCTGTACATCACCAAACTCTCCGACGTGGAGGAATCGGTGTTGCGCGAGTTGATCTCGCGGACCGTCGGCTAGTCCTCGAGCCCCGGCGGATCCTCGCCAACCAAACCGTCCACGGTTTCGCGGATCAGATCGGCGTGGCCGGTGTGGCGGGCGTACTCCTCGATGAAGTCCACCAGGATGCGCCGCAGTCCCGGGCGTTGTCCGTCGGGGAACCTCACACCGAGATGGTCGAGCCCGTTCGCGGCGAGGGCCTCAGCGAGCAGTTCGCGTGAGCGCACCACGGAGGTCCGCCACAGAGCCGTCAGTGTCTCGGGACTGTCGTGGGCTGCGGATGTCCATGGCCATTCCTCGCTGTGTTCACGCCACATGGGCTGCAGCGGCCGGCCATGGAGCTTGTACGAGAACGTGAAGTCCTCCGCGAAGGCCATGTGTTTGAGAAGCCCGCCGAGTGTGATGGTTGAGACGCCGATCCGCGCCCGCATCCCGTCTGCGTCCACTCCGGTGCATTTCCAGGCGAAGGTGGCCCGTTGGCGCTCCAGGGAACCGACAAGCGTGGTGAGTTCATCGCCGACGACCGGCGGGAAACGCGGCCAGGAATCCATGCAGCGACATTCAGGGCCGGGACACCACGAAGAACCGTGCTCCGTTGGGGTCGAGGACCCCGGCGACCACGCTGGTGGCCGTCTCGTAGGGCTTGACGAACACCTTGCCGCCCAAGGACAACGCGTCGTCCACGGTGCCGGGTACATCGTTCACCGCGAAGTACACCTGCCACACCGCGGGGATCTCCTCCGGCACGTTGCGGGGCATGTCCTCCGCGCCGGCGTTGGTCTGGTCCTCACCGGGCTTGTCCGGCAAGTGGGCGACCTTGTAGCCCGGCGTGGTGCCGTCGGTCCAGATCCATCCGAAGACCTTCTCGTAGAACGGCAGAGCAGCCGTCAGGTCGCGGGTCTGCAGTTCGTTCCACGTCAGCGAACACGGTTCGTCGAAGACATCGGCGCCGGTGTGCGCGTACGGCTGCCAGATCCCGAGCATGCCGCCGCTCGGGTCCATGATGTTGGCCAGCCGCCCCTGGTCGGTGACGTCCATGGGCGCGAGCATCACCTGCCCGCCCGCGGCCCGCACCGCCTCACACGTGGCATCCGCGTCGTGCACGAGGACGTACGAGACCCACTGCGGGAGCAGGCCCTCGGCCGACATCTCCGGGGGCATCGGGCTCATGCCGGCGACGAGTTGGCCGTCGAGGAAGAACTGCGTGTAGTGGGCGCCCATGTCCTGCGTGCGGTCGTAGGCCTCCCATCCGAACAGCCCGCAATAGAAGTCCCGCGCGCGGTCCTCATCGGACGTGAAGGTGTCGGCCCAGCCGAACATGCCATCGGGATGCGCAAACATGCTCCGAGGGTATGGCACCGACATCGGCGTCTAGAACGACCCGAGCAGGAACATGCCTCCGGTCGGGTCGATGAGTCCGCCGAACTTGCCGGGTCCCATCTCCATCGCCGGCAGGAACACCTCGCCGCCGAGGCCTTCGGCCGCCGCCATCGAGGTGTCGCAGTCCTCGACCGCGAAGTAGACCATCCAGACGTTGGGCGCCTCGTCCGGCACCCCTGGAGGCGTGGTCATCGCCCCGGCGTTGGACTTGTCATCACCCTCCTTGGCCGCGATGTTGGCCACGTAGTACCCCGGGTTCGGCCCGTCGTCCCACTCCCAGCCGAACACCGTCTCGTAGAAGGGTAGCGCCGCCTCGATGTCGCGGGTCTGCAGCTCGTTCCAGGTCATCGACCCGGGTGCGTTGAAGATGTCGGCACCTTGGTGGGCCGCGGGTTGCCACAAGCCGACGGCGGCGCCGGTGGGGTCGGCCAGCATCGCCATCCGACCCTGATCCATGACGTCCATCGGCGGCATCGAGATTGTTCCTCCTGCGGCCTCGGCTGCAGCTGCCGTGGCGTCGGCGTCCTCGACCAGCACGTACGAGGTCCAGAACGCCCCGACCTCCTCGGGCACCCCGGGCATCATCGGGGACAGTCCGCACACGAGCTGCCCGTCCTTGAAGAACTGCGTGTAGGGCGGGCCCATCGGGGTGGGCTGGTCCACGTGGGTCCACCCGAACAACCCCTCGTAGAACTCGATGGCCCGGCCCGGGTCGCGGGTCATGAGATCGGCCCAGCCGAACAGTCCATTCGGATACCGCATGATGTCTCCTTTCGTCCGTGGTCCCACGCTAGGCACGGGGTACGACATCCGCGCAAGGGTCCAACGGACACAGTTGTTCCGGCCAACGCGCGGTGACGTAGCGGTGACACGTGGCCGACCGGTGGGGAATCGGCCGGGGTGCCTCACGGGGCCGGGTGCGATTAGGTTTGTGCGTAGGTTTGTGCGCAGACGAGTGGAGGCAGCACATGGCGATCATGGCCATCGATCAGGGCACGACCTCGAGCCGGGCGATCATCTTCGACGTCGACGGCGTCCCGCTGGCGATGGACCAGCAGGAACACGAGCAGATCTTCCCCAAGGCAGGCTGGGTCGAGCACGATCCCATGGAGATCTGGCGCAACACCCGCGAGGTGATGGGCGCCGCGCTGGCGAAGTCGAACCTGTCGCTGAGCGACATCGATGCGGTCGGCATCACGCAGCAGCGGGAGACGACGGTCGTCTGGAACCGCACGACCGGCCTGCCGATCTACAACGCGATCGTCTGGCAGGATACGCGGACCCAGGCGATATGCGACGAGCTCGCGAACACAGTCGGCGAGGACCGCTTCCGGCAGACGACCGGCCTTCCGCTGGCCACCTACTTCTGCGGGCCCAAGGTCCGCTGGATCCTGGACAACGTCCCCGGCGCTCGCGCCCAGGCCGAGTCCGGGGTGCTTCTCATGGGCACCATCGACACCTGGCTGCTGTGGAACCTCACCAACGGCCGCGTGCACGCGACCGACCCCAGCAATGCCTCCCGGACCCTGCTCATGGACCTCGACACCCTGCAGTGGGACCCCGAACTCGCCGACGTGATGGGTGTGCCGATGAGCATGCTCCCGGAGATTCGCAGTTCATCGGAGGTCTTCGGCGAGGTCCAGAGCCCGGCATCCATGCGAGGTGTTCCCATTGCGGGAATCCTCGGCGACCAGCAGGCGGCCACCTTCGGCCAGGCGTGCCTGAGCCCTGGCGAGGCGAAGAACACCTACGGAACGGGAAACTTCCTGCTCCTCAACACCGGAACGGAGAAGGTGCTGAGCAACAACGGGCTGCTCACGACCGTCTGCTACAAGATCGGTGACGCCCCGGCCGTGTACGCCTTGGAGGGGTCCATCGCGGTGACGGGCAGCCTCATCCAGTGGCTGCGGGACAACCTCGGGATCATCGACTCGGCGCCGGAGATCGAGGAGTTGGCCCGTGGTGTGGAGGACAACGGCGACTGCTACTTCGTGCCGGCGTTCAGCGGATTGTTCGCCCCGTACTGGCGCGGTGATGCGCGGGGAGCGATCGTGGGGCTCACCCGGTTCATCAACAAGGGGCACATCGCCCGGGCCGCCCTGGAAGCCGCCGCGTACCAGTCACGCGAGGTCATCGAGGCCATGGAGGCCGACAGCGGCGTGCGGCTGACGACGCTGAAGGTCGACGGCGGAATGGTCCTCAACGAGTTGCTGATGCAGTTCCAGTCCGACGTGCTCGGCGTCCCCGTGATCCGGCCCCGGACGATCGAGACCACCGCGCTCGGCGCCGCCTATGCGGCGGGGCTGGCCGTGGGCTTCTGGGAGAACGAGACGGCCATCCGCACCAACTGGGCCGAGGGCAAGCGCTGGGAGCCGCAGATGTCGCCGGGGGACCGGGAGTGGCTGTTCGACCGGTGGCGGCAGGCGGTCACGCGCACGTTCGACTGGGTGCCGACGGGCCAGTAGCCGCAGGCGGCGCGAGTGTCACCAAACGGTCAGTTCCAAGGGCGCGGATCGTGCGTCTTCGTAGCACTCGCCCGCAGGTCCTCCGGCGGGGCTCAGACGAAGTCGGGTGCCTGTTGCATGACCGGTTCCCCCAGGTCTAGGTCGGGGAACCATTCGGCGAGCAGGGCGCGGACCTGCAGGTCGATGTCGACGAGCACCTGCTGGACCTCGGCGCCCGACAGCCCTTCGAGGTGGCTGATGTCGCGCCATTCGTAGCGGTCCTGGCCGTCGATCACAGGCAGGGAGCCGGCCGTGGTGGCGCCCACCACGACCAGTCGGTCCGCGACGGCGAGCATCTCGTCGCTGTACTTCTTGGGGATGTCGGTCAGGTGCACACCGTGAGCCGCGAGGCCGTTGGTGACCTCGTCCAGCACGTGCCCCTTGGGCGCCACACCGGCCGATACGACGTAGACCAGCCCGGGGGCGTAGTAGCGGAAGAGCGCCGCGGCTGCCTGGGAGCGGCCGATGTTGTCCTGACAGACGATGAGGACCTCGGGCTGCGACTTCAGGATCTCGCCGGCCTGGATCTGTTCGGCGCGGACCTGGGTCAGGGCGGCCCGCCCGACGAGCACCGGGAGGTAGGTCTTCACAGAAGCGGTGGCCGCCATCTGGTCGTACAACTCGTCGACGATCGCCGCGAGGCGCTCCCGGGGGATGGCCGCGCCGGTGTGGTTGACCAGGCCGTCGACCACACTGCGCAGCTGCATGTCGACATTGGGCTCTCGCGCGGTTTCACTCACTCCTGCATTGTGCTCAACCGCGGGGGCGACTCGCAACGAATACCGGAAGTCCGGCGCGCCATGCCAGGTAGTACTGGTCACGCTGCATACCCACACTCTCGTACAGCTGCGTCGCACCCGTGGGGTTGGTGGCGTCGCAGTGCAGCGCGGTACCGGTGAATCCCAGACCGGCGTCGCGGTGGAACGCATCGCGCAGCAGGAACTTCGCGACCCCCCTGCCGCGGTACTCGCGCAGCACCCCCAGGGTGGCCACGTAGCCCAGCTGATGGGCCGCGTAGCGGTTGCTTCCGAGGCACACACCCACACAGTCGTCCCCGTCGAACACCAGGCGCCACTGTGTGAGGTCCGCGGTCTCGTCGAGCATGTCCTGCTTGAAGGCGTCGAACGGCCGCGGGTGGAAGTCGTAGTGATCGAGGAAGGATGATTGCACGACCTCGTACACATCGCCCCAGTTCTCCTCGCGCATCCCCCCGACGGTCAGACCGGGGGGTGGCGTCGCGGGTTGGGGTGTGTCGAGGAAGTCCAGCCGCATACGCAGATAGACGCGGTGGGTCTCGTAGCCGGCCTCCCGCAGCGCGGATTCGACGGCGTCATCGCCACGGAAACTCTCCACCTTCAGCGTCGCGCCGAGGGGGACCTCGAAGGTCGCGGCATACGACTGCCCGGCGACCAGCAGGCGGGCGGCGATCTGCTGCCGGTGCCGGGCGTGGGGGGCGATGAACACATCCATGTAGAGGGCGTGGCTGTGGGCGAAGTCCTCGTACGCCAGCGCCACCGCCACCAGTTCCTCGTCATGCCACACCGCCGCGGTGCCTCGTGCGCCGTGCAGCTCGGGTGCACGCAGCGCCCCGAGCGTCTCGGAGTCGTTGCTGTCCGAGCGTCCGAAGAACGCGGTTTCCATCGACGTGACCACGGCGGTCACCTGGGAGAGATGCGCATCCTCCACCGGCGTCACTCGAAGCCCGGAGGGCAGTCCGGTGGTATGCATGGCGAGGTGTGACACGGCTGTCAGGCAACCACAAGCCGGGGCCGGTCGCCAGCAGGTTTCGCCGCCGAGGACCGCATGGGCGAGGATGGGGCTGTGAAACGTGTGCTCCTGCTGGTCGTCGCATTCCTGCTGGCCGGGTGTGCCAGCAGTGCCGGATCGCCGGCGCCGAGCCCGTCGGCACCGTGCGATCCTGGCCCGGCCGGGACCAGGCAGGTCCAGGTCGGCAAGCGGTCGTTCCTGCTGCACGTACCCACCGATTTCCAGAACCCCTCGCCGGCCGTGTTCACGTTCCACGGCCGCGGCTCCAACGCCCAGCAACAGCTACTGCTGACCGGCTTCGATCAGGTCGCCGAGGAGGGTCGCTTCCTCGTGGTCGCGCCGGAGGCCCGTAACGGCCGCTGGGACTTCACCGGAGGCGACGACGACTATCTGCGGGCAGTGGGCGCCGCGGTGCCGTGCATGGATCCCACCCGCGTCTACGCCTCCGGGATGTCGATGGGTTCGGCGATGACGTTCGCGCTCGCATGCGCTCCTGACCGCAAGTTCGCGGCCTTCGGCGGTGTGGCGCTCACGGTGTTCGAGCCGCAGTGCGAGCAGGCACCGCCCGCGCCGATCATCTACTTCCACGGCACCGCCGATGAAGTGGTGCCGTTCCGGGGTGGGCAGCCCGAGGGTGAAGACATCGACCTTCCGGCGGTACCGGTGGCGATGCGGGAATGGGCGCAGCACAACGGCTGCACCTCCGACACCGTCGAACGCCTCGGCAAGGACATCCGGTTGCAGGAGTGGAGCGACTGCACGGCCGATGCCGACGTGGACTACTACCGGGTGCGCGGCGGGGGTCACACGTGGCCGGGTACGGCACCTTTCATCGCCGATGCGATCGAGCAGTCCCTGGGCAAGACCTCACAGACGGTGAACGCGTCGTCACTGATGTGGGAGTTCTTCGAGCAGTACACGCTGTCACCCGCCTGAGCGCGAGTTCGACCCCGGGAAACACCCGCCGCCGCTGTGTCACAGTTGAGGGGATCCTCGTCCAGACAGGAGTGGCACATGCTCGAATTCGCATCCTCCAACTGCCGGGCGGTGAACGCCGAACGAGCCGTGCTTGAAGCCCTGGAGTTGGCCTACGGTGTACCGGATCCCGAGGTGGACCTTATCCTGATCAACGCCGCCGTGGGCCACGACTTGCAGACCCTGTCGCGTGTGGCGATGCGGCAGTGCCCGGATGCCCGCGTGCTGGCCGCGTCCTGCGCCGGTGTGGTGGGACCGCAGGGCCCGGGGGAGTCATTGCACGACATCGGACTCATCGGCGTGCGCGGCTCGGAGTTCACCGTGGCGCAGGTGGATGGGCTGTTCGGGGCCACGTCGTTCGAGATGGGTGCGGCGCTCGGTGAGCAACTGGCGAGCACTCCACAGCCGGTCAGCATGGTCTACCTGCTCGCCTCCGGCATCGACATCGCCAACGACCGGGTGATCGAGGGTATCGAGTCGGTGCTGGGTCCGGACGTGGTGATATTCGGGGCCACCTCCAGCGACCAGATGCAGGGAGTGGCGACGTATCAGGCGATCGACGGTGAGTCCTACCAGCACGCGGCCTTCGCCGTGGGGTTCTGGGATCCCACCCTGCGGGTCGACACGCAAGCGACGCACGGGTTCATCGCCGTCGGCGAGCCCATGGTCGTGACCGCTGCGGAGGGCAACCGGATCATCGAGCTCGACGGCAAGCCCGCGTGGCCGACGTACCTCGAGCGGATGGGCCTGTCACCGGACGCCACGGAGGGCGACACCATCCCGATCGGCGCGCTGGCCGAGGAGTTGTCACCCGAACTCGCCGCGGAGTACGGGAACGCGCACATCCTGCGGGTGGTGACGCACCACACGGACGACGGCGAGATCATCTACGCCACCGAGGTTCCGGTGGGCACCAGACTCTGGCTCACCGTGCGCGACGAGGAGCGCATCTTCGCGGACATGGACCGGATGATGCAGTCGATGGAGAAGCGATATCCGGACAGCAAGCCGGTCGCCGTGTTCCAGGCCGACTGCCTTGCGCGTGGGCGACGGCTCTTCGACAGGGTGATGAAGGAGGAACTGGTCCACCGCATGCAACAGCCCATGGCCACCGACGGTGAACTCCCGGCCTGGTTCGGGATGTACGGCTTCGGCGAGTACGCCCGCCTCGGCGGCACCAACTGCTACCACAACTACACGACGGCCCTGGCCGCCCTGTACCGCGTGGGAGACGACGGCGCATAGGCCGGCACTGCGATGACCGAGGACGTGTCGAGCCCATCGCGCCGGATCGACGCCGGTGCGTACAGCCTGCTCCAGCAGCAGCTGGTCTCGGTGCGTGCCCGCCTCGACCGCCAGGTCAGTCAACTGATCCGGCTCAACCGCGTCTCCGACGAGTTGCTGCATGCGCAGGCCCCAATGGCGCAGTTCTTCGCGGAGGCCATCGTGGACATCCTGGACGTGGCTCTGGGTGCGGTGTGGATCTTCGGTGACGACGGGCAGCCGTCCCAGGTCGCGGCGTTCGGCGTGCCGGACAGCGACGGGTGGGCGCAGGCCGGCATGAGGATCGCAGAGCAGTTGCAGGAATCGAAGGCCGTGCCCTTGCCGGACCCGGTGCGGCAGTACCTGCCTGGCCCGGCCCTCGTCGACCCGATCGTCTGTCGGGCATTCGGGGCCGACAAGCAGGTGAAGGCGCTGCTGCTGGCGTCCAACACGACGTCCATGGCCGGCATGTGCGAACCGACCGCGGAGGAGACCCTCGAGATCCTGACGTTGGTGGCCGAGAAGTTGTCCGCACACATGGCCGTGCTGGCCGACCGCAAGATCATCGCCGAACAGGTTGTGATGCTTCGTGAGTCCGAGGAACGTCTGGGGCTGGTGCTCAAGGGCACCAACGACGGGTGGTGGGACTGGGAACTGACCTCGCACAAGTGCCTGGTGTCGCAGAGGTGGTTGCAGATGCTCGGTCTTGAGGGTGGCGACGTCGAAGTGCTGGACGGCTTCTGGTGGGATCAGGTGCACCCCGAGGACCGCGCGAGCTTCCGTGGAGATCTCGAGGACGCGCTGGCCGGTGACGCCGGGGGCCTCGAGGCGGAGATCCGGATGCGGCATCAGGACGGCACCTACGTCCCGGTCCTCCTGCGCGGGACGATCACGCGCGCCGCCGGGGGTGAGCCGGTCCGCTTCACCGGCTCCATCTTCGACCTGTCCGAGCGGCATCGCCAGGAGAACCAGGTCCGGCGCCTGGCCTTCTTCGATCCCCTCACGGATCTGCCCAACCGGCGCATGCTCATCAGCCGCATCGAAGACACGCTGCGCGTCAACAGCCAGACCGGTGCGATCGCGGCGGTGCTGATGCTCGACCTCGATCGGTTCAAGACACTCAACGACACCCACGGGCACGCCGCCGGTGACCAACTCCTGCGGATCGCGGCCCACCGCCTGCATGCGGAGGTGCGCGACGCCGACACTGTCGCCAGGCTGTCCGGTGACGAGTTCGTCGCGTTGCTGCCCGCCGCCGGTGACGACGTGCCCGGGGCCATCCGGTCCGCCGAACTGGTCGCCGAACGTCTCCAGCAGGCGCTCAACCGGCCCTTCGAGCTCGATGCGGGGACCATGCATCTGAGTACCAGCATCGGGATCGCGCTGGCTGCCGGTTCGACGGCGACCGTGGACGACGTGCTGAAGCAGGCCGATGTCGCGATGTACGAGGCCAAGGCCGCCGGGCGCAACGCAGTGAGGGTGTTCAAGCTGGCCATGCAGATGCAGCTGGAGGAGAGGGCCAGGTTCGACGCGAGGCTGCGGGAGGGTTTCGCGGCCGGGGAGCTCGAGGTGCACTACCAGCCGCAGGTCGACGCGGAAGGGCGGTTGTGCGGGACCGAGGCGCTGCTGCGGTGGTTCCCGCCGGAGCTCGGTCCGGTGGCCCCCACCGAGATCATCACAGCGGCAGAGGACAGTGGATTCATCCACGAACTCGGCCAGTGGGCACTGGAGACCGTGTGCCGGCAGGCCGCCCTTTGGGGGTCGGGTCCGGATTCTCGGATCGCCGTGAACCTGAGTTCCGCGGAGTTCCTCCATCCCGATTTCCCGGAACGGGTGCTCGCGGTCCTGGAACGCACCGGGGTGTCCGGCAAGGCCATCCGACTGGAGATCACCGAGGCCACAGTCGTCAGCGACGTGGAGTTCGCCGCCAGCCGCATGGAGACCTTGATGGCACACGGCATCGAGTTCTCCGCGGATGACTTCGGCACTGGGTACTCGTCCTTGACGTACCTGCGGGGGCTGCCCTTCTCGGAGGTGAAGATCGACCGTAGTTATGCCGCGCGACTGCCCACCGATGCTCAGGACGTGGCGATCGTGCAGGCCATCATGGCGCTGTGCCAGACGCTCGGTCTGCGCATCGTCGCCGAAGGCGTGGAGACCTCGGCACAGCTGGAAGCCCTCGCGAAGTACGGCGGTGAGGTGTTCCAGGGGCACCTGTTCGGGGGCCCGCAGCCGCCACCGACTCGCCCTGAGGACCTCGTCCAACGCCGGCGCTCGGTCTAGAAGCGCCAGACCTCCACAGCGAGAGCGGCGGGCACGCCGACCGAACTCCCGGTCTGCTCCAGGAACGCCCGCAGGAACTCCGGGTCGGCCATGGGGTGCTCGCCGAGGCCGTCGAGGTATGCCCGGTGCTCGGACAGCGACGCCACCGCCCGGTCGACACCGGCGGAGACGTCGAGCGCGTGGGTCGCCTCGGGTGAACCCGCCACCAGGGCGAGGTCGACGTGGTGGGGTTCGGTCCCCGGGAAGATCCACCGGTTCCCGGCATCGGCGATCGCATCGAGTGCCGCTTCGCCCACGATCCGGTGGTCGGCGCTGTTGCGGGCGTGTGGGCCCCAACTCTCCCGGTGGTTGAAGAGCAGGACGGTGTCCGGGGTGTGCCGCCGGATCGCGTGCGCGAACTCGCGGCGCAGGCCCATGCGGTCGTGGATCGTGCCGTCGGGGTGGGCGAGGAACTCCACGACCCCCACGCCCACGACGTCGGCGCTGCTGATCTGCTCGGCCTCGCGGACCACAGCCGCCTGTTCCGGGTCCATGCCGTCGATGCCCGCCTCGCCGCGGGTGGCCAGCAGGTAGCGACAGTCCGCACCGGCAGCCGTCCACATGGCCACCGCGGCTGCCGCACCGTACTCGATGTCGTCGGGGTGCGCGACGATCGCCAGCGCCCGCCGGGGCGTGTGTTCCAGCAGTTCCATTTACTGCTGTGGCTTCGACTGGAAGGCGGAGGCGAAGTTCTCCAGGGCGCCGGTCAGTTCGGCCGGGACGACCCACACCTTGTTCGACTCCCCCTTGGCGATCTCCGGCAGTGCCTGCAGGTACTGGTAGGCGAGCAACTTGGGATCGGGGTCGGCCTGGTGGATTGCGTCGAACACCTTCTGCACCGCCTGCGCCTCACCCTCGGCGCGCAGGATCGCCGACTGCTTGTCACCCTCTGCACGAAGCACAGTGGCCTCCCGCTCGCCCTGCGCAGTCAGGATCTGGGACTGCTTGATGCCCTCGGCCGTGAGGATGGCCGCCCGGCGATCGCGCTCGGCGCGCATCTGCTTCTCCATCGACTCCTGCACGCTCGGCGGCGGGTCGATGGCCTTGAGTTCGACGCGGTTCACGCGGATCCCCCACTTCCCGGTTGCCTCGTCGAGGACCCCGCGGAGTTGGCTGTTGATCTGGTCGCGTGAGGTCAGTGTGGCTTCGAGGTCCATGCTGCCGACGACGTTGCGCAGGGTCGTGACCGTCAACTGCTCGACGCCCCAGATGTAGTTCTGGATCTCGTAGGTCGCGGCCTTCGGGTCGGTGACCTGGAAGTAGATGACCGAGTCGATGCTGACCACCAAGTTGTCCTCGGTGATCACCGGCTGCGGCTGGAAGCTCACCACCTGCTCACGAAGGTCGAGCCGGGAGGTGATGCGGTCGACGAACGGAACCAGGATGTGCAGCCCGGCGCCGAGGGTGCGGCTGTACCGACCCAGGCGCTCGACCACACAGGCCTGCGCCTGCGGGACGATCCGGACCGTCTTGGCGATGACGATGATGACGAACAACAGGACGAGCAGTACGACGACGGCACTGGCGATGGCTGCGGTCATGTCTTCTCCTCAGTAGGGCCGGATGATCGCGGTGGCACCGCGGATGGCGACGACGGTTCCGGTGGCACCGGTGTCGATGGGGTCCCAGGCGTCTTCGAGTTGGGCCGACCAGATCTCGCCGTTGAGCTTGACCCGTCCGCTCTGCGCGGTCACCGTCTCGAGCACGGTGACCTGCTGGCCAATCAGCGCGTCCACCCCGGTCAGGGCGGTCGGTCCGGTCTTGAGGTGGCGCAGTGCGATCGGGCGGACCGCGAAGATCCCCAGCACGGCCACCCCGACGGCGGCGCCGGCCTGCACGATCAGTGGCGCACCCAGGGCAGCGGCACCCGCGCCCGCAAGCGCACCCGCGGCGAGCATGATGAGCACGAAGTCGAGGCTCATGACCTCGAGAATCCCGAACACCACCGCCGCGATGAGCCAGAAGATCGCTGCTGACACTGTGCCTCCTCCGTCCAGCCTATGCGCTCGACTGCCGGAGGGGAAACAGCGTGATTGCCGTGGAGGCGCCCCCACAATTGGGCCGGAAATGCCGAGAGGCCCGGAAACCGACCTCTTTCGATGCCCGGAGTGCCTGGTTTGCACCCTTCTGAGAGGGCGGGCAGCCCGGAAACCCACCTTTGTCGCCCAGTTGTGGGGAGGCTAGCCTGAGCCCGATGGACGTCTACGTGCCCGGTCGGGCGATGCGCAATCCCCACCTGCAGACCACACGCAGTCGGCTGCTGCCCCTTCGTGTCCATCTGCCCGAGCCGGAACTCGTCCTGGTGGATATGCCGGACGGCTCCGGAGACCGCCTTGCCGTGCTGCTGCACGAGGGGGATCCGGACAAGCCGCTGGTGCTGGTGGTGCACGGTCTGGGCGGAAGCGCGGAGTCCGACTACGTCCGCTACGTGACCGCCGGCCTGCTCGACGCCGGTTTCCCGGTGGGGCGGATCGATCTGCGCGGAGCCGGCACCGGCGAGTACGCCGTCGGGATGTACCACGGCGGCAAGACCGAGGACGTGCGAGCGGTCATCGAGCACTTCGACCGCCCGGTGGCCCTGGTCGGCTTCTCCTTGGGCGGGAACCTGAGTATCAAACTCCTGGGCGAACACCCGGATGCTGTCGTGGCCGGCGTGGCGGTCTCGGCTCCACTCGACCTCGCGGTCAGCGTCGAGCACCTGCACCACATGGCCGGGGGACTCTACGAGCGCTTCTTGGTGCACCGCCTGCGCAAGGAGGCATTGCGGGCAGGCGCGCGCTACACCCCCGAGGAACGCGCGGGCATCATCGCCGCCAAGGGCCTCGTGGAGTTCGACAACGCGCTGACCGCACCGCGCCACGGGTGGCGCGACGCCGCCGAGTACTACGCGGTCAATTCCAGCATCGGGTACCTGGACAAGGTCGAGGTCCCGCTGCTGCTCGTGCACTCCAGGGACGACCCGATGGTGCCCTTCGGCCCGTACCTGTCGGTGGACTGGGATGCGCTGCCCACCACTGAACTGGTGCTCACCGACCACGGCGGGCACGTGGGGTTCCACAGCCGTGGGCGAGCGCCCTACTACGTCGGCTTGGCCGTCGACTTCCTGCGGAAGGTCGAGGGCTAGCGCGTCTCGAGGTCGAGCCGGATGTGGGAGATCATGGACCGCAGGGCGGTGTGGGCGTTGAGCAGGTCCTCGCCCCAGCTCGACAGGTAGGCGTATTGCCACCACCACAGGGCCTCGATCGGCCGCCCGGCGGCGTAGTGGCCGAAACCGTGGTTGAGGTCGGTGACGATGCTGGACAGGTCGTCGGACAGCGACGACTCCACGATCTCCGGCGCCGGGAAGTACGGGTCGTCGATGGTGTTGTACCTGTCGGCGTGGCTGAAGACTTCGGCAAGGCGCAGCCGCAGGTCGTCGACCTCGGGTTCTCCGCCTGTGTCCGGCTCGTAGCGGCCCTCCGGGACGACGTCGGTGAGCGCGCCGAGCCGTGCCCCGTGCGCGGCCAGCTGCGAGGTGTGGATGAGCAGCAGTGCGATGGCACTGTCGCCGAGGCCGCCGGCGGCGACCCGTTCGACGGCGATGACGAACTCCTGCACCGCTACTGCCATCTCGTCGGCGAGATCCAGAGCCGTCGAGTCCACCGGGGTGGGGGCAGCCGTCACCGACACCTCGTCACCTGGCAAGTCACGCATCGATCCTCCTGCGTCCCGCGAACGCCCTTCCGAGCGTCACCTCATCAGCCAACTCCAGGTCACCGCCCATCGGCAACCCACTGGCCAAACGTGTCACAGCCACGCCGATCGTGGCCAACTGCCGGCCCAAGTATGCGGCGGTCGCCTCGCCCTCGGTGTTCGGGTCGGTTGCCAGAATGACCTCCTGCACCGTGCCGTCCGCAAGGCGCCCGAAGAGCTCTCTTATGTGCAACTGGTCCGGGCCGATGCCGCGCATGGGGTCCAGCACGCCACCGAGCACGTGGTAGCGGCCGCGGAAGCCGTGATCGTCGACCAGATCCTGGTAGATGGCCTTGGCATTGCGGCCTTTGCTCAGAGACAACTCAATGAAGTCGGCATAGGGTTGGCAGGCGCTAGCGGAGGGGCCGCGAGTTGGCGTGGGCACCGAGGCAGAGTCGAGGGACACTTCGTTGGCCGGTTTTGGCGCTCGCGTGCTGGGAGCGGTGCCGGAGTCGGGGGACACCTCGTTGGCCGGTTTTCGATCCGGTCCCGAGTCGGTGGACACCTCTATGGCCGGATATGCCGCGCGGCCCCAGCGGCCGGGCTCGCGCACCGCAATCCCGGCCGCCTTCAGGTAGCCGCTCGCGGTCTCGCGCCGGACACCCGTCGCATCCTCGATGCGGCGCAGCGTCCACCCGAGTCGGCCCAGGGCCAGGACTTGTTCGCGCTTCTCCTTGCTCAAGACGTTGGCCATCCCGGCGCGGGATCGTCTCCCGTCGCCGCCGTCAACGTCCCGGCGCGCTCAGCTCCGTTGGCCGGTTTTCAGGTGTCCATCAATGGCCGGTTTTGGGTGTCGCCCGAGGCTTGTGCTTGCGCTGTATTGTCGCTGGATAGTTTTTCAAGAAGGTCGTCG
>CALFYG010000090.1 GCA_937952095.1 uncultured Micrococcales bacterium
CAGGCCGGTGCTGCGGGTCCGCGCATCGAGGAGCAACTGCGCACGCACGGCCTCACGACGCGCTTCTTCCCGCAATCCTTCGAGTTCTCGACCCTGGGCGGCTGGGTGGCCACGCGGGCCGGCGGGCATTACGCCTCGGGCCCCACACACATCGACGACGTCGTGGAGTCGATCCGGGCGGTGACACCGGTCGGGGTGTGGGAGTCGCGACGCCTTCCTGCCAGCGGAGCGGGCCCGAGCCCAGACCGCCTGCTACTGGGAAGTGAAGGCAGCCTCGGCGTCATCACCGAGGCCTGGATGCGTGTGGTGCCGCGCCCACAGTTCAAACACTCGGTCACGGTGCGGTTCCCCGACTTCGCACGCGGGTGTGATGCGATCCGGACTGTGCTGCAGGCGGGCCTCATGCCGTCCAACTGCCGGCTCATCGACGGCGATGAGGCGCCGGGCCCGGACGATAGGCCGATGCTCGTCCTCGGTTTCGAAGGTGGCGTGGACATGTCGGGGCAGTTGGAAGCGGCCCTGGCTGTGTGCACCGCCGCCGGTGGCGTCGTGCAGGCCGCGGGCAGCGGGGAGCAGCAGTGGCGGGACGCGTTCCTGCAGGCTCCGTACCTGCGGGACACACTGGTCAGCCTCGGGATCCTCGCCGAAACCTTCGAGACGGCCGTGACCTGGGACCGCCTCGAGTCGCTGATCGACACGGTCCGGCACGAGGCCATGGATGCCGTGGCCGAACTGTGTGGGCACCCAGGCCGCATCACCTGCCGCCTCACCCACGTGTACTCCGACGGCGCTGCGCCCTACTTCACGGTCCTGGCGCCCGTCCCGCCCGGCGAGGAGATCGCGATCTGGGATGCGATCAAACGCCGCGTCAGCGAGGCGCTCATCGCGTCGGGAGGGACCATCACCCATCACCACGCTGTGGGTCGTGACCACGTCCACTGGTACACCGAACAACTACCCGAGGTCTTCGCACAGGCACTGGTCGGCGCCAAGTCCGCGGTCGATCCGGCCGGGATCCTCAACCCCGGCGTCCTCGGCCTGGGCTGGCGCTGACATCCCACGACCGGGTGGTTGGGTCGATGCCAGCAGGTAACCGACCTGCGGGCCGGGGTATCTTGCGGCACATGCGCATACCTCTGCTTTGTGCTGCACTGGCCGTGTCCGGTGTGGCTGCCATCGGACCTGCCGCCGCCGATGCCACTGTCCAGGCCGGCACCGACAACTCCAAGGGCTGCTACGTCCCTGAGCGCGTGGCACACCGTCTCGGTGGTGGCGAAGGGGAGACGCCGTACTTCTGGGAGAACTCCTGGAAGGCCTACGACCGGTCCTTGGCCGCCGGGGTGAAGATCTTCGAAACCGATGTGCGCTGGACCAAGGACGGCGTGCCGATTCTCATGCACGACCCGGAGGTCGACCGCACCACCAATGGCACCGGCAAGGTCGCCGACCTGACGATCGCGGAGATCGACGCCCTCGAACTCGACAACGGCGCCGGCAAGGTGCCGCACTTCGAGGAATTCCTGAAGCGGGCCAAGAACGACAACGTCCAGGTGTGGCCGGAGTACAAGCCGGAGGACTTCAACCAGGCGTGGATCGACGACTACGCACGCCTGATCAAGGACACCGGGGTGGACGCGGTGGTGCCGTCGTTCAAGAAGGACGAACTGGCGCAGTTCAAGGAGAAACTCCCCGCTTACAAGCAGATCTGGTTCCAGGACATCATCAAGGACGGGATCGGGCTGAAGGCCAGTGCGGTGCCTGCGGGTGCCTACGCCGGGTTGATCAATGTCGCCGTGAAGTTCGGGAACAACATGGCGGACCTGAACAAGGCCGGCATCGAGGTCTATGCCTGGTACAACGAGAAGCTCCCCGACGAGAACCCCGATGGCTGGTCGGAGGTGGCGCGCTTCCGCCCGCTCGGAATCATCACCGACTACCCCGAGGCGTACAAGGCGTGGGGCGACTCGACGACCTACTGCGCCAAGCCCAAGGCCAAGTGCGCGGCCATGCCCAAGAAGCTCAAGGGTGACAGCACCGTCGTCCTACTGAAGAAGACCTGCAAGAGCACGGCCGGTACGAAGGTCAAGGTCTCGGTGAAGGGCAAGGGCAAGCTCAAGAAGGGCAAGAACGGCAAGGTCACCCTGATCACCAAGAAGAAGGGCAAGGTGACCATCACCTACGCGGCGGAGGCGTCGACCAAAGCCGAGGCCCTCAACAAGTCCAAGAAGTACACGCTGAAGTAGGGCGACTGCTATCACCGAGGCCCGTCACAGCGGCGCTTCGGCCACCGGTCGGCGTGAGTGGCGAACGACGTCCACGGTGAACACCACCAGTGCCAGCCAGACCAGGCTGAACCCGATCCACCTGCTCGTCGGCATGTGTTCGCCGAAGTAGGTGACGCCGATCAGGAACTGGATGATGGGCGCCAAGTACTGCAGCAGACCGAGCACGACCAGGGGCAGGCGGATGGCTGCGGCTCCGAACAGCAGCAGTGGAACGGTCGTGGCCACGCCGGCGGTCATGAGCATCGCCGAGTTCGCCGGGTCGTCGCCGAACGTGAGCCCTCCGCCGAAGGTCAGCACGGCGAGGTACACCAGCGCGAACGGCGTTTGCAGGCCGGTCTCGATCGTCAGCGCAGGCACCGCCTGCACCCCGGCCTGCTTACGTGCCAAGCCGTACAGACCGAACGAGAAGGCCAGGATCAAGGCGATCCACGGTGGCCTGCCGTACGAGGCGGTGAGCACGAGGACCGCCAACCCTGCGATCCCCACGGCCAACCACTGCGTGCGACGCAGGGTCTCCCCGAGCACGACGACGCCCAGGGCCACCGAGACGAGCGGGTTGATGAAGTAGCCCAGGGAGGCCTCCACCACGTAGCCGTTGTTGACCGACCAGATGTACGTCCCCCAGTTGACTGACACCAGCGCCGCGGCGGCCAGTAGCAGCAGTCGGACCCGGCGATCGGCCAAGGCCGTGCGGACCTGGCCCCATGAGCGCATGACGGCGGTGATGATCAGCAGGAAGACGAAACTCCACAGCATCCGGTGGGCGAGGATCTCCCAGGATGATGCCGGCGCCAGCAGTGGCCAGTACAGGGGGAACAGCCCCCAGAGGGTGTACGCGCCGATCCCGTAGAGCAGTCCGGCGCGGTCTGACTTCAGTTCACGGCCCAGGGATCGGGGCCGGTGAGCAGGGACTGCAGGTCGGCGTCGCTGGCGCCGCCGTCGACCTGTGCGCGCACGTCGGCGTCATAGGTCGGTGCGCTCACCTGCCGGAAGATCCCGATCGGTGTGTGATCGAGTTCCGATCCCGACAGTCGGGACAGTGCGAAAGCAAGTTCGAGGTCGGTGGGATCGTGGACGACCGCCTCACCCTCCGTGGCCACCTGCAGATGCCCGGACGCGTCGCGGACCACACGCCGGTCGCCGAACACGATCGGCTCGCCAGGCACCAACCGGATCAGAGCCTCATCGCGGCTTTCCGGGTTCTTGACGAGGTCGAAGGCGCCGTCGTTGAAGATGTTGCAGTTCTGGTAGATCTCGACCAACGCCGTGCCCTGATGCTCCGCCGCGGCCCGCAGGACCTCGATCAGGTGGCTTCGATCGGAGTCGATGGTACGGGCCACGAACGTGGCTTCCGCGCCCAGCGCCAAGGACACCGGATTGAACGGCCGGTCCACCGAACCCACCGGAGTGGACTTCGTGATCTTGCCTGGTTCGGAGGTGGGGGAGTACTGGCCCTTCGTCAGACCGTAGATGCGGTTGTTGAACAGCAGGATGGTCATGTCGACGTTCCTGCGAAGGGCATGGATGAGGTGATTGCCTCCGATGGACAGAGCGTCACCGTCGCCGGTCACGACCCACACATCGAGGTCGGGGCGGGTGACGCTGAGCCCGGTGGCGATCGCCGGCGCACGGCCGTGGATGGAGTGCAGTCCGTAGGTGGACAAGTAGTACGGGAAACGCGACGAGCACCCGATGCCGGACACGAACACGATGTCATCGGGCGTGCGGCCGAGCTCGGGCAGGAACGACTGGACCGCGGCGAGGATGGCGTAATCCCCGCAGCCGGGGCACCACCGCACCTCCTGGTCGGACTTGAAATCCTTGGCCTTGAGCGGGATCTCGGTCATCGCACCTCCTCCAACATCTCGTTGATGACGTCCTGCATCTGCGGGGCGTTGAACGGCAGGCCGCGGACCTGGTTGAACCCGACCGCGTCGACCAGGTAGCGACCCCGCAGCAGCAGGGCGAGTTGGCCGAGGTTCATCTCGGGCACCAACACCTTGCGGTACGAACGCAGAACCTCGCCGGTGTTGCGCGGCATGGGGTTCAGATACCGCAGATGCGCCTGCGCCACCTTCTTGCCCTCCTTGCGCACTCGTCGGACCCCGGCCGTGATCGGCCCGTAGGTGGATCCCCAGCCGATCACGAGCAGGTCGGCGTCACCGGTCGGGTCATCGACCACGAGGTCCGGGACGTCGATGCCGTCGATCTTGGCCTGCCGCAGACGGACCATCGTGTCGTGGTTGTCGGGGTCGTAGGAGATGTTGCCTGTACGGTCGGCCTTCTCGATTCCGCCGATCCGGTGGGCCAGTCCCTTCGTGCCGGGCACGGCCCACGGTCGCGCGAGTGTCTCGGCGTCGCGCAGGAACGGGAGGAACTCACCATCGTCCCCGTTGGGCTCGGTCGCGAAGCCGGGGTCGATCGATGGCAGCGAGGTGATGTCGGGGATGCGCCAGGGCTCCTGACCGTTCGCCAGGTACCCGTCGGAGAGCAGCAGCACGGGAGT
>CALFYG010000091.1 GCA_937952095.1 uncultured Micrococcales bacterium
GTGGTGGAATCCCTGCGCCCGACTCTGGTCCCCCGCACGACCAAGCATCAGGCGATGGTGACAGCCGCCTGTGCGGCCACCATGGGGCTGGCGGCATCGCCGGTCGCGAAGCGGCCCGTCCCGGGGACGCGGTGGTTGCTACCGGCTGGGCTGGTGGTGGCGGGAGTGCGGGCCGCCCATCACATCCGGGCCCAGCGCAGGTCCTATCCGGCGTGGGACCCGCGGCCGCAGAACCCGGCCGTGGCGGTGGGTGTCGGCACGGTGGCGGGGTGGACTGTGGCACACGCCCCTGGAGCGATCGCCCGCTGGGGCCGCGCCGCCGGTGATGCCGTGGCGGCGCGTCGCGGTGGTTCGGGCGCCGTCTGGACCGGCGTGCTTGCCGGGGGCTCTGCCGTCGCGTTGACCGCCGTCGGGGCGATCGGCGGGAAGGTGGCACTCGATGCCCTGCGTGGGGTGGGGTTGCGGGCGGACCCCGCCCTGGTCGATCCACCCGACAGCCCATACGTCACCGCTGGTGTGGGTTCGGAGATCTCCTACGGCACTCTTGCGCGCGACGGTCGGAGGTTCGTCTCGTTCCGTACCCCTGCCGATCAGATCCGCAGTGTGGACGGCCGTGCGATGGAACCACTGCGCGTGTACGTCGGTCTCGAGAGTGCCAACACCGTCGAGCAGCGCGTCGACCTGGCCATGCGCGAGCTCGACCGTCTCGGCGCCTTCGAGCGCGCCAACCTGCTCATCATGAGTCCAGCGGGTTCCGGGTACGCGGACTATGTCGCGGCGGAAGCGATCGAGTGCTTCACGCGTGGCGACTGCGCCAGCGTCGTGGTGCAGTACGGGGTGTTGCCGTCGATGTTGTCGTTGACGCGGGTGGCACTGGGTGCTCAGACCGTTCGCCTGCTGCTCGACCGGATCGATGAACGCATCGCGACCCAGACCCGGCGCCCGCGGGTGCTGATGTACGGGGAGAGCCTCGGGGCGCGGGTCGCACAGGAGGCGCTGCGGATCGCGCCGTCACGGGTCGATGACACAGGCCACGTCGACGGGATCGACGCTCTGGTCAGCGTGGGAACCCCGGGCGGCCCGTCCCTGCGCAACGACCTGCTGCACAGCCCGGACGTCGTCCACCTCGATCGCTGGCAACAGATGACTGGTGACGAGCAAGCGCAGCTGTGGTTCGTGGACCACGACGCCGACCCGGTGACTCGGTGGGATGGGGCACTGGCGTGGCGGTATCCGGACTGGCTACGGCGCCCGCGCGGGCGCAACGTGCCCGACGACATGAATTGGCTGCCGGTCCTCACCTGGTGGCAGGTGATCTTCGATCTCGTCTTCGCCGCCCAGCAGCAGTCGGGGGTGTTCCGTTCGATCGGTCACGACTACCGGGCGGATCTCGCCCCGATCCTGGCGGCGGTCGTGGGCCGGGGCGCCGACGTCGCGAAGGTCGCCGACCTGCTGGCCCGCCGGGAGGTCATGCGGGACTCGACCACGTCGGCCATCACCACTGGGTCGATCCCGCCGACCTGAGCCCGTTCAGCCCTGAGGTGGCATCGTCGGGGCGATCATCCCGAAGACGTTGCCGTCGGGGTCCTTGACGTACGCCATGATCCCCACGCCGGGCATGTCGGTGACGGGAAGTGCTTCAGCGCCTCCGGCCCGAAGCGCGGCGTTGAAACTCGCCTGGCAATCGGCGACCCCGACGACGAAGACGTTGCCGTTGATGGGTGCGTCAGCGGCGGGCGGCGGTCCCTGGCGCTGGGTGAGGCCGCCGTTGATCCCCATGTCCTCGTCGCCGGTGGTGATGACCCAGTAGGGGATCTCGCCCCACCGCTCGAAGTTCCACCCGAACACCTCGGAGTAGAAGTCGATCAACCGCTGCGGGTCGCTCGCATGGATTTCGAAGTGCACGGGTCTTGGCATGTTTCGACCGTAATCCCGCGCTCGGCCCCCGGTCTACTGTCCGGAGCCCTGGGGGATCGGTACACCGTTGTCGTCGATCGAGCGGTAGGTCGGGTGGTCGGTCAGATCCCGCCAGATCGGGACGATGCCGATCACCGTGATCGCGGCCAGCGCCATCGTGAAGGGCAGGAGCAGGAGGTTGAGCGTCAGCGCCAGACCGAGCTGGCCCGTCGGGTCGGTGGCGGCGCCGGCCGTCCCGAGGAAGATCGCGCCCACGGGGATGCTCACGACCGTGCTGATGACGTTGATGATCACCGAGGCCGCCAGCGACCAGAGCAGGTACCGGCCCAGCACCGCCCAGAACTTGCCCTTCGTCGCCCGCCACGACCAACTCAGCGCGCGGCGTCCCACGACTGCCTGGGCCAGGGCCGGGATCAGCCGTCCGGTCAGCCAGAAGGCGACCGCGAACGTGCCGAAGAACGCCAGGATTCCGAGTGCCACCGCCAGCCCAGGGGCGATCTGCGCGGCCAGACCGATGATCAGCGTCACCACGATGACGGCGATGGTCACGAACAGCATGATCAGCAGGTAGTAGCCGAAGAGTCGGAACCCCGCGACGAACCCAGAACGCCACGCGGCGCCCCAGGAGACCCGTTCACCGGCGGCCGCGTCCATCGCGAGTCGGTTCACGGCACCGATCTGGATTGTGCTCGCGAGCAGCAGAAGGACGCCGGCCAGCAGGCCGACCAGTGCCCAGCCCAACGGTGAGAGCGTGTTGAACGCGTCGGAGAACGCGGACACGATCTCGTCGCCCTGCGCGGAGGTGAAGTCGCCCTCGGGGTTGGATTCGAGCGCGCTGCCGACCGCGTCGAGGCCGCGCCGCAACGCACTGACGTCGATGAGTGCGATCGTGATGACCGCCATGACCGCGGTGACCAGCCCCCAGATGATGGCGGAGATGGCCAGGATGGGGAACCATGCCCGGCGAGTGATCCGGCCGATGTCGCCGAACATGCCGCCGAGCGGACGCATGCCGCTGGCGGTCAGCGGAGCCTGTGGGGGCGGGGTGTAGGCCGCGTAGCCGGGGTACTGCGGCGGCTGCGGTGGTGTTGCAGGGTCCCCCCAGGTCCCACCGGGTTGCGGCCATGCCGCTGTCGCGGGGACCTCGGACTGCACTTGAGTGGGTTCCTCGAGCCGGGTGGTGGGCTGTTCCGAGGGCTCGTCCCCGAGGACGGTGGTCTCCTGCCCGGCCGGGTTCGGCCGCGTGTACTCGGTCCATCCCACCCCGCTCCACCACCGCAAGCCCCCGCTGCCGTCGGGGTTCGGGTACCAGCCGGCCTGGGGCGCATCGTTGGTCATGATCCCAGGCTAGATGCTGGTCCTGCGCGCCCGTCGCGGACACTTGCGGTTGGCCCAGGCGCCCGCCAACCTGAAACGGTCGCCTGAACCTGCCGAAAGGGTCGCTGAAGCGACCATGTGCGGTTGAGAAGCCTCCCCGAGCGGCGTCACTCAACCGCAAGTGTCCGCGGACTGGCGGTACCCTGCGCCAATGATCTTGATGCCGATCGAAGGACGGTGAGAGGCGTGGATGATGTGGGATCGCTGGCCTGGGGCCGTGCCACGGGTGGAGTGCTGACCCGCGCGCAACGGCAGCGCCTGCGGATGGCGGTACTGCGCGACGCGCGCGTCTACGCCCGGTCCATGGCACTGCTCGCCTTGCGCCGTGGCACACGCAGCGCGAAGGCCGATCTCACCGTCATGGACATGCCCGACACCGATCTGTGCCGCGGGGTGGAAGCGGCCGTGGTGGGGGCGGAATCGCCGCAGATGCTCGGGCATTCCTACCGCACGGTCGCCTACGCCCACGCGTTGGCGGCGGTGGACGGGCTCTCTGTCGATCTCGAACTGCTGTGGTGCGCGTGTCTGCTGCACGACATCGGCATCGAACGCACGGTGCCCGGCCGGTGTTTCGCGGTGCGTGGCGGCGAGGAGACGGTACGTATCGCGCAGAGTGCCGGTGCCGACCATGCCACGGCCGAATTACTCGGGGATGCTGTCAGCAGGCATGCCACCGCTGACCTCGACCCGGACGCGCATCCCCTGCCATATCTGGTCGCCGCCGGCGCCCTCGTCGATGTTCTGGGAAAGCGCCTGGATGAGATGGATCGTGACTTCGTGCGGGCGGTCAATCAGGCACGGCCCCGAGACGACTTCGCGTCCGTGCTGTCCGGGGTCTGGCGCGCGGAGACCCGAGCCGTGCCCAAGGGCCGTGCCGCGGTGGCTCAGCACACGGCCGCCTTCTCGGTAGCAGCCCGGTTCGCGCCGCTCTAGCCTCAGCCCCGGGCTTTGCGCCGGGCCGTCGCGCGCGCCCGCAGGGCGGCGTTCAACTCCACCTTGCGCAATCGCACCGTGTGCGGGGTGACCTCGACGCACTCATCCTCACGGCAGAACTCCAGGGCCTGCTCCAGGCTGAGCGCCCGCGGTGGGATCAGCCGTTCCAGTTCCTCCCCGGTGGACGAACGGACGTTGGTGAGCTTCTTCTCCTTGGTGGGGTTCACGTCCATGTCGTCGGCGCGGGCGTTCTCACCGACGATCATGCCTTCGTACACCTCCGCGCCGGGCTCGACGAACAGCGTGCCCCGCTCCTGCAGGTTGAAGCAGGCGTAGCTGGTCACTGATCCGCGCCGGTCGGCGACCAGGGAGCCGGTGGGCCGGGTCCGCAGTTCGCCTTGCCACGGCTCGTAACCGCCGAACACGTGGTGCATGAGACCGGTGCCCCGGGTCTCGGTGAGGAATTCGGTTCGGAAGCCGATCAGGGCACGGGCCGGGACGGTGTACTCCATTCGCACCCAGCCGGTCCCGTGGTTGGTCATGTCGTCCATGCGTCCCTTGCGCAGGCCCATCAACTGCGAGATCACGCCCACGTAGTCCTCAGGGATGTCGATGGTCACGTTCTCCATCGGCTCGTGCAGCGTGCCGTCGATCTCGCGGGTGACGACCAGGGGCTTGCCCACGGTCAACTCGAAACCCTCCCGGCGCATCATCTCCACGAGCACCGCGAGTTGGAGTTCCCCACGGCCCTGCACCTCCCACGCGTCAGGTCGGTCGGTGTCGGCGACCCGCAGCGACACGTTGCCGATGAGTTCGGCATCGAGACGGTTCTTGATCAAGCGGGCGGTCATCTTCGACCCGTCGGCGCCAGCCAACGGAGAAGTGTTCGTGCCGATCGTCACGGAGATGCTCGGCTCATCCACGGTGATCACCGGCAGCGGCCGGGGGTCGTCGACATCGGTCAGCGTCTCACCGATCGTGATCTCCGGGATGCCCGCCACAGCGATGATGTCGCCCGGCCCGGCCGAGTCCACCGAGACCCGCTCCAGCGCATCGGTCATCAGCAGTTCGCTGACCTTCACCGTGCTCTGGCTGCCGTCGGCACGGCACCAGGTCACCTGCTGGCCCTTGCGGATGGTGCCGCCGTGGATCCGGCAGATGGCCAACCTTCCGAGGTAGGCCGACGCGTCGAGGTTGGTGACATGCGCCTGCAGCGGTGCGTTCTCGTCGTAGGACGGCGCGGGTACGGTCTCGACCAGCGCCGAGAACAGCGGCTCCAGGTCCGGGGAGTCCGGCATCTGCGCGTCCTCGGGCCGGTTCACACTGGCCCGGCCGGCCTTGGCGCTGGCGTAGATGACGGGGAAGTCGATCTGGTCCTCGGTGGCGTCGAGGTCGAAGAAGAGTTCGTACACCTCGTCGACCACCTCGGCGATACGGGCGTCCGACCGGTCGACCTTGTTCACGACGAGCACGACGGGCAGGTGCTTGGCCAGCGCCTTGCGCAGCACGAAACGTGTCTGCGGCAGCGGTCCCTCGGAGGCGTCGACGAGAAGAAGGACGCCGTCAACCATCTCCAGGCCGCGCTCCACCTCGCCGCCGAAGTCGGCGTGGCCGGGGGTGTCGATGATGTTGATCGTGACGTCCCCGTGTGTCACCGCCGTCTGCTTGGCGAGGATCGTGATCCCCTTCTCACGCTCGAGGTCCATCGAGTCCATGACCCGATCGGCGATGTCGGCGTTCTCGCGGAACGCACCGGACTGCCACAGCATGGCGTCGACCAGGGTGGTCTTGCCGTGGTCGACGTGGGCGATGATCGCGACGTTCCGCAGGTCACTGCGCAGAGCCATAAGGGGTCCTTGGATAGGGGGATTGACTCAATTGTCGCAGGTGTACGGACGGACTCCGATCGGGCGTACCGTGGAGGGTGAGGAGGGCGACATGAAACGGGTAGCGGGAGTTCTGGCGGCAACGATGGCCATCGCAGGGTTCGCGGCCCCTGCCGAGGCGGTGACCACCAAGGACATCTACATGGTGAAGAACCTGCAGAAGGTGAACGGCTTCTACGTAGGGGAGTTCGTGGTCCTGCGCAAGACCGGTACGGAGGTGGTGGGCGCACGGGGGGCGTTCGCCAGTGAGTACTTCTGTTTCGCCGGCAGTGTGTCCAACGGGGTCTTCTCCGTGCAGACCTGGGACGAGTTCAACAACCCTGGCGGCACCTGGACCCGGCCCTGGGTCAAGGGACACATCAAGAGTTGGCAGAAGGTGACCTGGACGCAGTTCATGAAGTACTCGGAGGGCTTCAAGCCCGGCAAGGCGATCAACTACTGCATCGACGCCATCGAGTAGGTCAGCGCGTCAACACTTGCGGCATGGCGATTCCGGTGTGCCACATCTGAAGGCACATCTGTGCCGAGACCGGGCGGGAGAACAGGTACCCCTGTGCGATGTGAACCCCCTCGCCGAGCAGGATCCGCGCCTGTCGCGGCGTCTCCACGCCCTCGGCGATGACCTCGAGGTTCAGCGCCCGGGCCAGCGCGACGATCGTGCGCACGATCTCCAACGATTCGGGGGTCTCGCCGAGGCCCATGACGAACGCGCGGTCGATCTTGAGTTGATGGGTGGGGAGGTCGGCCAGGCGTGACAGCGATGAGAAGCCCGTACCGAAGTCGTCGATCGCGATGTTCACGCCCACGGCGCGCACGCGGTCGAGTTCGCGCTGGGCGTCCTCGTCCATCGCGGCTGTCTCCGTGACCTCGACGACCAGGCCTTCCGGCGGCAGGTGGCGGCGCTGCAGCGTTTCCTCCACGACCTGCGGGAAGTCGTCGGTGAGTTGTGCGGTGTCGACGTTCACTGCGACCACGGCATCGCATTCCGTGCGCCACTGTGCGACCGTCTCGCACGAACGATCCAGGACCCAGGCGCCGAGCCGGTTCATGAGGCCGTGATCGCGGGCCAGGGCGATGAACTGGGTGGGCGGAACGATCCGCCCGGTTGCATCGCGCCAGCGCACCAGCGCCTCTGCAGCAACCAGAGAGCCGGTGCGCATGTCGACCTGCGGCTGGAACTCGAGGATGAAGTGATCGTCGGGTCGCCGAAGAGCCACCCGCAGGGCGCGTGCGAGCTGTCGCTGGGCAGCGCCGCGGCTGGCCATCACGGGGTCGAAGCGGACCACAGAATCCGATCCCAACTCCTTCGCGGCGCGTACCGCGATGTCGGCGTTGGTCAGCAGCGTGTCCAGGTTGTTGCCGTCCTCGGGGAACACCGCGATGCCCACCGAGCTGGTCATCTGCACGTCGCGGTCGCCGATCGGGATCGGCTCGTTGATCAGGGTCTGCACCATGGTGGTCAGCCCCTCGAGCGATCCGCGGTCCATGGCGTGCGCCACCACGAACTCGTCGCCGCCAAGACGTCCCACAGTGGAGTCCGCATCGCCGGCCAGCACTGTGAGCCGCTGGCCGATCTGGCGCAGGACCAGGTCTCCGGTGGGGTGTCCCCAGGTCGTGTTGATCTCCTTGAAACCGTCGAGATCGATGAACAGTACGGCTAGGGATCGGTCGGGGTTGCGAGACGCCCACTCCTCGACCCAACTGCGCAGACCGTCGCGGTGCGGCAGTCCGGTGAGCGGATCCCGTTCGGCCAGGAACCGCAGGCGGTTGGTGGCGTGTTGCAGCTCATCGGCGGTGCGGCGGATGCGTCGTGCGTCAAGCCACTTCCACACCGCCGTGCACAGCAGGGCTGTGAGTGCAAGCCCCAGGACCAGGGCCGCCCACGGACGCCAGGCGCCCTGCGCGGCGATCAGGGTCTCGGTGGGCGCGCCGTACAGCACCATCGTGTGGCCCGGTCCGATCGGGATGCGGGCTCGGGCCGGCCACCCGGCGACGGTCTCGAGGTCCACCGGCTCACCGTTGGTCCAGACCACCGCTTCGTTGCCCTCGAAGCGGTCCACGAGCGCCAATGTCACGTCGTCGGGGTCGGTCTCGAGGGCCGATGTGGACATCCAGTCGGTCACACGCAGGACCCCGATGGACAGCCCCTGCCACAGGGCGCGCCTTTCCTCGGTCGTGGTGGGCCGGCTCTCCGCGGCGTAGATGGGTGAGTACATGAGCAGAGACGGTTGGCCGGCCTGCACGATGCTCACCAGCTGTGCGACCTGTGCGCGGCCGGTGTCACGTGCGCGTTCGATCGCTGCCTGCGCCTGTTCGCGTGCCAAGGCGTCGAGTCCGTAGACGGTCTCGTTCCCGCGTTGTGGGTACGAGTAGAGGATCGGGGCGTACTGGGAGCGCTCGCCGGCCACTTGGACGCCGTCGATCCCGGGCTGGGTAATCATCCCTGCGTGGCCCTCCGCCGCGAGTTGCTGCTCCACCGCGGGCCGCTCGGCCTGTGTGATCAACGGTGCGTACTGCACGGCCTGCAGGTCCTCGCGGCCGCTGACCACGCGGCGCACGAATCCCTGGAACTCGGTCTCCGAGATGCTGTCGTCGACAGCGAACCATCCTGTGACGGCCGACAGCGTCCCGTTCAGCGTGCCCATCGAGTGCCCTGCTCGCTCGGCAGACATGCTCACGGATTCGATGGTGATGTCCTCGGCACTCTGGTGGACGTAGTGCCTCAGCAGTTGCATCATGCCGATGGTCAGAGCGATCCCCAGGGCGGCCAGCAGTGCCACCGGAATGGCGTACTTCCACTCCGACGGCGTGCTGCGCCCATCCTGGTCACGGACCACGGCTCCATGCTTTCGTGTCCGATGGGTAGTTGCACGTTGAAGTCAATCGAGCACAGACAGTGATCATCGTCGTGACGGGCGATGACCCCTGTCGCGCCCTACCCTTGGCGCAGGGAGGCGGAATGCGCAGGAGTCGGCGGTGGTCCACGGTGACCCTCGTGATCGGCGCCATCCTGTTCTTCGTCGCCAGTGTCGCCGGGTTCCTCAACGCCAACATCGTCAACGGTCAGCGGTTCGCCGAACACGTGAACTCGATGCGGCAGGACCCTGCCCTGGCCTCGGCTATCGGAACCCAACTGGCGGCCGCCGTGGTCGACGCAGACCCGGACCTTGTGGCCATCCAGCCGGCCATCGAGGGTGGGGCGGCGACGCTGGTGGCCAGCACGGCGTTCAACGGCATCTTCACCAGTGCGGTGGCGTCGTTCCACAGCGCTCTGACCGAGGAGGGCTCGGAGTCCGCGGTCCTCACCATCGCCGACCTGGGGTCCTCTGCGGTGTCGTTGCTCGAGGCGATCGCGCCGGACCTGGCGCAGAACGTCCCCACCGATCTCGACGTCACGCTTGCGCAGATCGGCGGTCAGGACGGGCCCGCGGCCAGCATCATCCCGTGGTTCCAGGCGGTCACGGCCTTGGCCCTGCTGCTGCCTGTCCTCGCAATCGCGGCGTGGGTGCTCGCGGTGATGTTCGCCCCCGATCGACGGCTGGCCATCCTTCGCATCGGATGGGCCTTGATCGCCGTGGCTGCGACCCTCGGCGCGGCGTTGGCGATCGCCTGGGTGGTGAGCCGGCTCGTGGCACTCGAGCCGCTGCCGACGGCAGTGCTCGAGTCGGCGGCCGATGTCTTCGGCCGGGCGTTGGCGTCGCGGGTCCTGGTCACGGCGGTGGTCGGCGGTTTGATCGTCGTCGCGGCCAGCGCGATGCTGCCGCAGGTCAAGGTCCACGAGCGGCTGACGGCCATCGGTCGGCAGATCGTGCAGCGTCCCCAGAGCCAGGGATGGGCACTGGTGCGTGGGCTGGCGCTGATCGCCGTGGGGGTCGCATTCGTGGTCGTTCCGAGCGTCGCGGTGGCAGTGGTCGCGGTGCTGGTGGGCCTCGCGGTGTTCCTGTTCGGCGTCGCGGAGCTCGACCTCGTCGCCGAGCGCGCCCGCGAGCAACAGGTCGCGCCCGAATCCGCCGGTGGGTGGCGCTGGGCGTGGGTCTTCCCGGTCGGTGCGGCGGTCTTGGCCGTCGGCCTTCTGGCCTTGGTCCTGGTGCCAGCCGCGGTGCCGCAGGACGTGCCCGTGGCTGCTGTGGTCGACGACCCGGACGCCTGTAACGGGTTCCCGCAGTTGTGCGACCGGCGCTTCGACGAAGTGGCCTTCCCGGCCAGTCACAACTCGATGTCCGCCGCCGACCAGCAGGGCTGGTATCTGGCCGAGCAGCCCACCACGATGGTCAACTCGCTCGACGACGGGATCCGGGTCTTCCTCATCGACACCTGGTACGGGCAGGCCACCGCCTCCGGGGTCGTCACGGCGCAGCGCTCACTTGCCCGGGCGCAGTCGGACTTCACCGATGGGCGCGCCACCGACCTCACACCGGCGATGAAACGGTCGATCGACCGGCTGCGCGGCGAGAAGAAGCTCGGGCCGGAGCAGGTCTACATGTGTCACACGCTGTGCGAGCTCGGGGGTACCGCCCTCGAGCCGCAGCTCGAGGGGTTGAAGGACTGGATGGACCGGCATCCGCGGGAGGTGGTGACCGTGTTCATCCAGGATGCGACCACCCCGGTCGACACGGCGGCGGTGTTCGAAGAGGCCGGCCTGGCCGACATGGCGTACGTCCACGAGCCGGGTACCCCGTGGCCGACCCTGCGGGAGATGATCGACAGCGGGAAGCGCCTGTTGGTGTTGATGGAGAACGAGGGCGGGGGATCCCAGTACCCGTACCTCCACCAGGGCTTCGACCTTGTGCAGGACACCGGCTACACCTATGCCAGCGTCGACGACTTCGACTGCACCCTCAACCGCGGTACGGCGGATTCGGACCTGTTCATGGTGAACCACTGGCTGAGCAGCTTCACAGCACTGGTCTCCAACGCGCAGAAGGCCAACGCCGCGGAGGTCCTCGGTGAGCGGGTCCGCGAGTGCCAGCAGGAGCGTGGCCAGATCCCCAACTTCGTCGCGGTGAACTGGTACGACCAGGGCGAATTGCTCCCGGTGGTCAACGAACTCAACGGGGTGGGCTGATCCGGGGACCCGTACCGAACTGGTTGGTGCGTGCCCTCTAGTCCCGGTTGCCAACCAGTAACACGCCTGATCGGCCAACACATGCGGCGTGTCGGGTACCGAAGTGGTTGAGGGCGGCCGCGGCTCAACCAGTTCGGTACGCGAACCGATCGAGACTGACGCCGGATGCTTTACCGTGACGAGCATGGATCTGTGGTGGAAGAACGCCGTGGTGTACCAGATCTACCCGCGCTCCTTCGCTGATTCGAACGGCGACGGCTTCGGTGACCTGCCCGGGATCGAATCGCGACTGGACTACCTCGCCGCACTCGGTGTTGATGTCATCTGGCTGTCGCCGATCTACCGGTCCCCGCAGGACGACAACGGCTACGACATCAGCGACTACCAGGACATCGATCCGATGTTCGGCACGTTGGCCGACTTCGACCGTCTGCTGGCAGGTGTCCACGAGCGCGGGATGAAACTCATCATGGACCTCGTCGTGAACCACACCTCCGACGAGCACCCCTGGTTCATCGAGTCGCGCTCCAGCACCGACAACCCCAAGCGCGACTGGTACTGGTGGCGGCAGGGGCAGGCCGGTGGCCCCCCGAACAACTGGGGTTCGATCTTCTCCGGCAGCGCCTGGCAACTCGACGACGTCACCGGCGAGTACTACCTGCACCTGTTCAGCCGAAAGCAGCCGGACCTCAACTGGGAGAACCCGCAGGTCCGGCAGGCGGTCTACACGATGATGAACTGGTGGCTCGACCGCGGTGTCGACGGCTTCCGCATGGACGTCATCAATCTGCTGTCCAAGGTCCCGGGACTGCCCGACGGCCGGATCCCGCTCGGTGGCTTGTACGGCGACGGCAGTCCCTCCTACCTCAACGGACCGCGGCTGCACGAGTTCCTGCAGGAGATGGACCGCGAAGTGTTCGCACGCCGCGACGCCGAACTGCTCACCGTCGGAGAGACGCCGGGGGTCTCGGTGGAGCAAGCACGTCTGCTCACCGATCAGGCCAACCGCGAACTGGACATGGTCTTCCAGTTCGAGCACATGGAACTCGACCACGGGCTCACCAAGTGGGACCACCGTCCGCTGAACCTCGTGGAACTCAAGACCAATCTCGCCAAATGGCAGTACGGCCTCGCGGAGGTCGGCTGGAACAGCCTGTACTGGAACAACCACGATCAACCACGGATCGTCTCCCGTTACGGCGATGACGAGGCCTACTGGTACGAGTCGGCCACGTTGTTGGCGACGGTGCTCCACCTGCACAAGGGGACGCCGTACGTGTACCAGGGGGAAGAACTCGGGATGACGAACTACCCCTTCGACGACATCGACGACTACCGCGATGTCGAGACCCTGAACCACTTCCACGAGGCCGTGTACCAGCAGCGGATCCCGGCGGAGACCGTCCTGCCCGCGTTGCAGATCGTGAGCCGGGACAACGCGCGCACACCGGTGCAATGGGACGATTCCCCCGGTGCCGGGTTCAGCAGCGGCCCTTCGTGGCTACCCGTCAACCCCAACCATGTGAAGATCAATGCCACCGCCGAGGTGGCGGATCCGGACTCGGTCTTCCACTACTACCGCCGCCTGATCGCGCTGCGCCACGAAGATCCAGTGGTGTGCGAGGGGGTTTTCGAGTTGCTGCTGCCGACTGATCCGACGATCTACGCGTTCACGCGCACGCTGGACGCCGACCGACTGTTGGTAGTCGCGAACTTCTCCGGCGGACCGGTCGAGTGTCCGATCCCACTCGGGGGCGAGATCGTCATCGCGAACTACCGGCAGCCGCAGGGCCAACGCTTGGCCCCGTGGGAGGCGCGCGTCTACCGGCAGCGGATCGCGTCATGAGCGAGGAGCCGGACTACCGGTACTCATTGGCCAACGAACGCACCTATCTGGCGTGGGTGCGGACCTCCTTGGCGCTCATCGCGGGCGGGATCGCCATCCGTATCTTCCTGTCCGATGTCGGTGGCTCCGATCTGTTGGTGGTGGCCGCGATCGGCTTCACGGCGCTCGGGGGAGTGCTTGCTGTGACCTCCTTCCGGCACTGGCGGCAGGTGCAACAGGCGATGAGCGAAGGTGTGGATCTGCCGACCCAGCGCGGGCCCCTGATCCTCACGGTCGGGATGGTGGTGCTCGCCCTGGTCGTCACTGTCGCGGTACTGCTGTGAACTCGCAGACCGAACGCACGCGGTTGGCGTGGCGACGCACGATCCTTGCGCTGCTCGTGGTCGGCGGTATCGGCGCCGTGCACCTCGCCACGGTCGGGCTGCTCGAACTCGCAGTGCTGAGCGGTCTGGTGACCGCCGTCGGTTGTGTTGCCGCGATGCGCCGGTTGACCGTCCTGAGGGTTGACGCCACACCGGTACCCACCTGGGAGCCGACGGTGCTCACGGTGAGCGCGTGCCTTCTGGCGCTGAGCGTGATCTTCGCCCGCTGACCATCAGCAGACTGCCCCACAGCAGCGCGAGGTTCAGGACCGCGCTCGACGGTAGACCGACCGCGCCCGATCCCCACCGTGTCGCGAATCCGGTCGCTGCGATGTTGAGGATCACCAGGCCGCCGAGCACCGATGCCGGTCCCGGGATCCAGATGGGGAACCGTATGCGCCCCACCGCTTTCTCGGGGTGGGCGGCGACGCCAGCGATCAGCCATGCCCCGGGTACCACCACCAACACCACCGCGACGTGCACGACCCACCACGCCGGGCTCAGTGCTGGGGCGGAGAATCCGACGATGAGGGCGAGGCCGGCGGCGATGCCCACCAGCGGGATGTGCCACAGGTACATGCCCATCCCGCGGGCCCCCATCAGCGCGACCGGCACCCAGCGGCGATCGTCGGCCAGTAGTGCCCGCAGCCGGTTCCAGAGTCCCGCGACGATCAGGATCTGCCCGGCGCCGTAGACCGCGAGGACGGTGCTCGGCGGAGCGAGGTTCGACAGTCCGGGCACCCCGGCCACCGAGATCAACGAATGTGAGTAGGGGCCGATGAAGGCGAGCAGCACGGCACCCGCGATCAGCACGATCCCCGCGGGCACCGTCCATCGCCGGCCACGCAGGTGCGGCAGGTGGTACCCCACCTGATGCAGCCACCCCCAGACCAGGAGCATGTTGATCCACCCCCATGCGGAGAACTGGGTGGTGCGCACCGCATCGACGGCGACGATGAGTGCGAGCCACAGCGTCAGCGTGAGCCCGGGTCGCGACACCCACCGGGAGGTGACGACCGCGGCGGCGGCGACCAGGAGGTACACGCCTGCGAACCACAGGAGCTGGGCGAGGAACCGTCCCGCCCCGACGACCGCCTCGGATGAGCCGAACGGCACGAGCAGCACCGTCCACAACGTGGCGTACACGATCACGGGAGCCAACAGACGGCGGCCACGGGCGGTCAGGTAGTCATGACTTCCGTGCCGTTGCAAGGACGCGGCGTTCGACACCGCACCGGCGGCGAAGAACAGCGGCAGTACCTGGAAGACCCAGGTCAGCGGGATCAGCCATGCGGCCTTCTCCAGCACATTGACCGCCGTGCCGTCGCCAGGGGTGTGCCACGCAAGGCTGTGCCCGACGATCACCACAAGCAGGGCGAGAGCCTTGATCGCGTCCAGCGCCCGATCGCGGCCGGCCGAGGCGGCTACCACCTTCGCCCGGATCCCGGTCTCGGCCATGGCCGCAACACTAGGGGGTGCCGGACGACGATCCACAGATCTCGCCAGGCTCTGGCACGGCATGTTCTCCGGTGGCAGGCTGATCATCATGACCAACGGCATCCCCGCCGAGGCGTTCGACTTCTACGATCACCTCGCTGCAGACAACACCCGCGAGTTCTGGGCCGAGCACAAGTCCGAGTACGAACAGTCCGTCCGGCAGCCGCTGCAGGACCTCGCCGACATCCTCGCGCCGGAGTTCGGGCCAGCCCATCTGTACCGGCCCTACCGGGACGTGCGGTTCAGCAAGGACAAGACGCCGTACAAGGACCACCAGGGGTGCGTGTTCGAGGCCGATAACGGGCTTGGGTGGTACATGCAGATCTCGACCAAGGGACTCATGGTGGCCGGGGGCTGGTACCAGTCGACGCCTACCCAGGTGAAGCGCTACCGCGAGCATCTGCTGGAGGCCGGTGGTGACGCACTACGTGCCGCGCTGAAACCCCTGCCCAAGGCGGGCTTCGAACTCGGTGGCGACATGTTGAAGACCCGTCCGCGTGGGGTCGACGAGGACCATCCGGACATCGACCTCCTACGCCACCGCACGATGCACGTGACCAAGGTCTGGGAACCCACCGCCTGGATGGGGACCAAGAAGGTACAGACCAACGTCCGCGGGGCCTTCGAGAAGATGCGACCGCTCATCGTCACGTTGGCGGACATCGTGGGGCCACCCGAATAATGGAAGGGTGCCGCGTTCCGACCCCTTCACTCCGCATCCCGACCGGCTGTCCCCAGATCATCCGCATTGGGCGCAGATCATGCGTCGCCATGATGACGCCGTGGCTGCCGGTGAACCGGGGTACCTCGATCCTGTGTCGGGCCTGTTCGTGATGACGGCAGCGGTCCATCTGAAGCGTGGGCGGTGCTGCAACACCGGGTGCCGCCACTGCCCGTACGTAGGGGGGCGTGATGGCGACCGCTAAGGATCTGACGCGGACCCTGGCGTTGTGGTCGGCGGGATCGATCGTCGGAGGGGGTCTGGTGTGGGCCGCCGGTGGGTCGCCGCAGGTACGGGCCTTCGGCCGTCAGACCTTGGCGTGGGGAGCCGTGGACGCCGCCATCGCCGGGTTCAGCGCCACCCGCCCCGAACCGGACCCGCGCCGCCTGCGGAGGATCCTGCTCATCAACTGTGTGGCGGACGTGGGCTATCTGGCGCTGGCCGCAGCCGCGTGGCGGAAGGGCAGGACCGGCGACGGTGCCGCGATAGCCGTCCAGGGCGCCTTCCTGCTCGCCCTGGACAGCCACTACGCCTACCACCTCGAGATGGTCGACTAGCCCTTGACATCTGCGGTCAACGGGAGTCCGCTAGAGGTATGGGGGCGCAGGTGTTCAGCAGCCCTTCGTTCGGTGAGGTCGCCGAGACGAAGTACTGGCATCTGCTCGACGACGGCAGGGTGCAGTGCGACGTCTGTCCCCGGGCCTGTCGGCTGCACGAAGGGCAGCGCGGGCTGTGTTTCGTCAGGGCCCGCGAAGGCGACCGGATCGTCTCGACGACCTACGGTCGCTCCAGCGGATACTGCATCGACCCCATCGAGAAGAAGCCGCTGAACCACTTCCTGCCCGGGACTCCGGTGCTCTCCTTCGGCACCGCCGGATGCAACCTGACCTGCAAGTTCTGTCAGAACTGGGACATCTCGAAGTCCCGGGACATCGACACGCTGGCCGACAGCGCCACGCCGCAGGCCATCGCGGACGCCGCGGTGCGGCTCGGGTGCCGCAGCGTGGCGTTCACCTACAACGACCCTGTTGTGTTCCTCGAGTACGCCGTCGATACCGCGCTCGCCTGTCGCGCCCAGGGCGTGCGGACGGTGGGGGTGACCGCCGGCTACATCGAACCTGGTCCACGCGAGGAACTGTTCGGGGTGATGGATGCGGTGAACATCGACCTCAAGGGCTTCACGCACGAGTACTACCGGAAGGTGTGTGGCGGCGATCTCGATGCGGTGCTCGAGACCATCGAGTGGGCCGTGACCTCCGGAGATCTCTGGGTCGAACTGACCACATTGATCGTGCCAGGACACAACGACTCCGATGACGAGCTGCGCCGGATGTGCGGTTGGGTCGTTGATCACGTCGGGCCCGGTGTCCCCATGCACTTCAGCGCGTTCCACCCGGATTGGAAGATGCTCGACGTGCCGCCCACGCCGCCTGCGACGTTGCGCCGAGCGCGCCAGATCGCGCAGGAGTGCGGGGTGCGCTTCGCCTACACGGGCAACGTCCACGACGCCGCCGGCGACACCACGTTCTGCCCCGCCTGCCACAAACCGGTGATCGAGCGGGACTGGTACGACCTGCTGTCCTACGAACTCGATGCGAACGGTGCGTGCTCGTACTGCGGAACGTCGCTGCCAGGCGTCTTCGAGGCGATACCAGGGACGTGGGGGAGGCGCCGGTTGCCGGTGCAGATGGACGGGCAGCGGTGAGTCCTGGGTACCGCGGTGAGTCCTGCACGGCCGCGGATCGCTCACGCGGCTGCGTTCCCTCCACGCAGGTGCGGATCTCTCACCGGAGCACAGGCGTACGACGCCCCCGCCGGCAGACCCCACGCGGCTAGCCTTGAGTCATGTACGTGCTGGACGCCGGGCAGTACCAGCGGATGACCGCTGCCGCCGCCGGGGGTCTGCAGCGCCTGGGCCTCGTGCCTGGCGACCGCGTTGCGATCATCACCCCGGAGCACCGCTTCGACGCTGCGGAGGCCGCGTATCTGCAGGCCTGTGTGATCGCCGTGGTCGCCGCCGCGCTACGTACGGGGATCACGCCGGTTCCCATCAACCCCCTGCTCACCGCGGCCGAGCGTGAACACATCGTGCGCGACAGCGGCGCTGCGAGTATTCTCAGCGACGCATCTGAGTTGCGGGCACTGGTGGATCACTCGGGTCCGTCCCCGGAGTTGGCGGATTGGCCGCTGGGGCGCCCGATGCACTACACCTCTGGAACCACCGGAAGGCCCAAAGGGGTCTACACGCAAGGGATCGGCGAAGCCCTTACCGAAGCCTTGTGGCGTGACGAGTTGGACCAGTGGGAGTTCACACAGGCGGACGTCACGTTGGTCCACGGACCGTTGTGTCACGCCGCGCCGCTGCGTTACGCCATGCTCGTGCTGCATGCCGGGGGGTCGGCGGTGCTGCCCGGGGTCTTCGACGCCCAAGCGATTGCGGCCGCACTTGTCGGCCACAAGCCGACGCACGCCTTCCTCGTGCCCAGCCATCTGCAGCGACTGTTCGACCTCGACCTGCCTGCCAGTCCCTACCGATTGGTGACCCACGCAGGTGCGGCGATCCCGCCGCAGGTCAAGCGCCGGCTGCACGAGTGGGCGGGGGTGGACCATGTGTGGGAGTTCTACGGGTCGACCGAGGGCCAGTTCACCGTCTGTCCGGGGGTCGACTGGGAGGAACGGCCCGGCACAGTGGGTCGCGCACGACCCGGCCGGACCCTGGAGATCCGCGACGGCGTCATCTGGTGCCACACCCCGGAGTTCGCGCGTTTCGACTACTGGAACGACCCCGTCAAGACCGCGGGTGCGTGGGACGGCGATGCCTTCTCCGTGGGGGATCTCGGCCGGCTCGAGGACGGATATCTCTACCTCGAGGGCCGCCGTGAGGACCTGATCATCAGCGGCGGGGTCAACGTCTATCCCGCTGAGGTCGAGGCGGTCATATCCGAGTGCCCAGGCGTGCTGGAGGTGGCCGCCTTCGGTCGCGACGACGAACGGTGGGGGCAGCGCGTGTGCGTGGCCTACAGCGGAAGCGCCACGCCGCAGACGGTCGGCGACTGGGCGAAGGAGAACCTCGCGGCCTACAAGCGGCCGAAAGAGATCGAGCGGATGGACGAGTTACCGCACAACGCATCCGGCAAGGTGGAGCGGTTGCTCCTGGCGACTGGGGTGAAGCCATGAGAGTCAGACAGCCCGCCGTGGCAGGCCGCTTCTACACGGGCGACCCCTACGAACTCGCGGAGGAAGTGGCCGGCTATCTCGCGGCGGTCCCGCACGGGGGACCGCAACCGCCCGGGATCATCGTGCCGCACGCCGGGCACATCTTCTCGGGGCCTGTTGCCGCCCATGCCTACGCGACACTGCGCAGCACCCCGCGAGTGGTCCTCGCCGGTCCAGCGCACTTCGTGCCGGTGGACGGCATCGCTGCCACGTCGGCCGACGTCTGGCGCACACCGCTGGGCGACGTCGAGATAGACCAGGATGCTGTGACGTCTGCGGGGCTCGTGCGCGACGATCACCCCCACGCCCCCGAGCACAGCCTCGAGGTCCAACTGCCGTTCCTTCAGGTGCAGCTCGAGCCCGGTTGGCGGTTGCTCCCGCTCTTGGTGGGACGCGCCGATCCGGCGACGGTGGCCGATGTCCTGGAGGGCTTCCTGGCCGACCCGAACACGACCGTGGTGCTGTCCACGGATCTGTCCCACTATCTGACCTACGACCAAGCCCGGGCACGTGATGAGGCGACGGCACAGCGGATCGTGGCGAAGGACTGGCGGCACATCGATGATCACGATGCGTGCGGCGCGTATCCGCTGCGAGGGCTGCTTCTGGCCGCCGATCGACTGGACATGCCGGTGCGGCTGCTCGATCTGCGCAACTCCGGGGACACCGCCGGACCCCACGACCGGGTGGTCGGGTACGGCGCGTTCGCGGTGGGACTGTGATGTTCTCCGACGAGCAGCGCGAGCAGATGCTGGACATCGCTGTGTCCGCGATCCGGCAGCCGGGCGTCGCTGTGGACCTCCCGCAGTACCTCCAAGAACGGGGCTGCTCGTTCGTGACACTTCGTCGAGAAGGGGAACTGCTGGGTTGTATCGGCGCCCTTGAGCCCTACCAGGAACTCGGCAGGGATATCGCAGCGCACGCCTACGCCGCGGCGAACGAGGATCCCCGCTTCCCTCCGGTACGTGATCTGCGAGGAGTCCACGTGGAGGTGTCGGTACTCGGTCCGCTCACCGAGTTCCCGGCCGTCTCCTACGAGGACGTGGTGACCCGACTGCCGCGGTCCGGGGCGGTGGTGTCCGCAGCAGGCCACCGCGGCACGTTCTTGCCCGCGGTCTGGGATCAACTGCCCACCAGCGAACTGTTCGTGGCCGGGCTGTGGCGCAAGGCCGGCCTGCGCCCCGGGTACTGGCCGGCCCAGGTGTGGACCTATGACGTGGAGGAGTTCGGCCGCACCGTCTCGTAGTGCACGCCGGTCAGTTCCTCGGACAGATCCCACAGGCGCGTGGCCGTGGCCTGATCCTTCGCCGCGGCGGTACGGTCCACGCGCTTCGGGGCGCCACGGGATTCCATCAGGCCGTCCGGCCCGAAGTACTCCCCTCCGAGCACGTCGGGCATCGTCGCGGCGTACAACTGCGGTCGGGCACCGGAGGTCGCGGATTGACCCATCACCGCGTTCATCACCCGCGTGATCTGCTTGCCCACCGGGTTGTGGGCGTACTTCGGGCCGGCGAACTGCAGATTCGTGGCGGCGTACCCCGGGTGGGCCGCAACGCTGCGCAGGGTCCATCCGGCGGCACGCGCCCGGCGATCGAGTTCGGCCATGAACAGCAGGTTGGCCAACTTGCTCTGACCGTAGGCCGGCCACGCCGAGTAGCGGCGGTGCTCGTAGTTGAGGTCGTCGAGGTCGATCGATCCCATCCTGTGTGCCCCGCTGGAGACGGTCACCACGCGCGCGTCGCCGCCCCCGATGGGCATCCGGGGCAGGAGCAGTCCGGTGAGCGCGAAGTGCCCCAGGTGGTTGGTGCCGATCTGCGTCTCGAACCCGTCGGTGGTCCTGCCCAGGGGCGGGGCCATGACACCGGCGTTGTTCACGAGCACATCCAGGGTCTCGACCGGTAGGTTCTCTGCAGCCTTGTGCACGCTGGCAAGGTCCGCGAGGTCGAGTTCGAGGGCAAGGGTGTCCTGCGGGATCTGGGCTTGAGCCTCGCTGAGCTTCGCACTCGATCGGCCGGCGAGCACCACCTGACCGCCCGCCCCGGCGAGTGCCTTGGCGGTTTCGAATCCGAGACCGGAGTTCGCGCCGGTGACAAGGAAGGTGCGGCCCGTCAGATCGGGGATGTCAGTGATGTTCCAACCCATGGTTCCACGGTACGGGGCTGGGAGCAGACCGCATGTCGAGCCGGGTTCGCCGGCCATGGACCGGTCACCGCGCGACACTCGGCACGGACCGGCGTGACCTCTCAGCGCAGTCGTCGGCACACCGTGCGTGCCGCGCGGCGCCCGCTGACCAGTGCGCCCTGGATGGACGGGGTGTCCCGGTGGTCGCCGGCGACGACGATCCCGTCGAAGTCCTGCTGGCCGCGGGTGGTGAACGGCACGCGCGCGGCGGGTAGCGCGTAAGGGATGGGATAGTGGCCGATGGGTTCCCAGTGTCCGGTCGGGATCCCGTAGAGGTCCGCGAGGTGGCGGCGCACGTCGTTGACCTCCACGTCGGGAACACCCACCGCGGTGGCCTGCACAAGGTGCCGCCCGGCCGGTGCGTAGGTGGGTGCGGCGTAACTCATCACCACGGTGTTCGTCACTGGCCCCCGTCGCTCGGAGGCCAGCACCAGGACCGGCTTGCCGCCGTAGAGATCGTCTTCCTCGATGCTGAAGTACCACGTGCTCAGCCCGCGCATGGTCGGCTCGGGGACCCCGGGGACCAGTCGGGCTGCGGTCGACGGGTCGGTCGCGACGATGACCGCGTCGCAGTCGATCGCTCCCGCCGAGGTCTCGATCCGGGTGGTGGTGACGGCCTCTGCACGCACGCCGCGGAAGATCCGGCTTCGCAACCCGTGGGCCAACTGATCAGGGATCGCCTGCATGCCCATCGCCGGCACCGCCGGCGTCCCACGCGCCATGGACCGCAGGACCAGGTCGGTGTAGCGACGGCTCGTGTCGAGGTCAGGATCGGCGAGCACCCCTGACAGGAACGGTTGCAGGAGCAACTGCAGCGGCTTCTTCCCGATATGCGCCTCTGCGAACGCCTCCCGGGTGGTCATGTCGGGTCGTTGCTCGACTTCGCGGGGGTCGGTGACCGCGCAGCCGGTCAGGTACCGCAGGGTCTGCAGCGTGCCCAGCGCTCCGAGTGGGGTGCGGGCATTCCGCAGGCTCGAACGTGTGGCTCGGCGAGGGTCGACCAGCCAGCGTGGGCCGTCCTGGGTGCTCAGGACCGCCCCGGGGAAGAAGGACTGGAGTTCCAGCGCGGCGAGGTTCAGCAGCCGCGCCCCCTCGGGGTACGCGGGGTTGTACAACTGGAAACCCCGGTCGAGCCGGAAGCCGTCGACCTCGTCGGTCTGGATCCGCCCCCCGACGCGATCATCGGCTTCCACGACCAGCACGTCGAAGCCGGCCTCCGCGACGTGGTGGGCGGCGGCGAGCCCGGCGACTCCGGCGCCCACGACGACCACATCCGCGCTGTCGTGCAACGCACCTTTGGGCCATGAACTCACAGCACCATCCTCCCCCGAACCCTCAGAATGCGTATATGCCCACCCCCGCCCGTCGTTGGATCCCCTTCCTGGGACTCGAGACGGCCACGGTGTTCAGCGGCACCGCCAACGGCATCTCCATGATCGCCTTCCCCTGGTTGGTGATCGAGTTGACCGGGTCGGCCAGCGCCGCCGGTGCGCTGGGGGCGATCACAGCGGCACCGCTGCTCGTGTCCTTCCTGTTCGCCGGGGTGTTCGTGGATCGCATCGGCCGGCGTCGGGTGGCGGTGGTTTCGGATCTGCTCTCGATGACGTCGGTGGCTCTGGTCCCGATCCTGAGCGTGTGGTTCGACCTCGGGTTCTGGGCGCTGGCCGGGTTGGCGGTCCTCGGTGCGGTATTCGATCCGGCGGGTATCAGTGCCCGCGAAGCGATGCTCCCAGAAGCGGCGCGCACTGCCGGTCTGCGCCTCGAGCGGGCCAATGGCATCCACGAGGCTGTCTGGGGGGCGGCCTACCTGATCGGTCCGGGGATCGGTGGCCTCGCGATCGGGTTCCTCGGCGCGGCTGGGACGTTCTGGATCTCCAGCGCCATGTTCGCCCTGGGTGCGCTGGTCATGTTCCTGGTGCGGGTACCGGGTGCAGGCCGTCCAGGTGACCACATGCGCGCCACCGGGGTGTGGACCTCGACCGTCGAAGGCGTGCGGTTCGTCTGGCATGACCGGGTGCTGCGGGCGGTGGCACTGGTGAGCATGGTCATCGTCGGGTTCTGGCTGCCTGTCGAGGGAGTCGTGCTCCCGGTGTATTTCGAGGGGTTGGGGCAGCCGGGTCGGCTGGGTGTCACAGTGATGGCGCTGTCCCTCGGTGGCATTCTCGGAGCCCTGATCTACGGGGCGATCGGCCATCGAACGGGTCGTCGGGTGGCATTCGTGTCCTCCATGACCGCGAGCGGCCTGGCCGTCCTGGGGATGGCGCTGCTTCCGTCGTACGGGATCCTGGTGGCGTTCGCCGTGCTGGCCGGGCTCTTCTACGGACCGGTCGGACCACTGGTGAACCTCATGATCCAGCAGCGGACCCCCGGCGACCTGCGGGGTCGGGTGGTGGGTCTGCTGACCTCGGCCGCGTACCTCGCAGGCCCCGTCGGCTACCTGATCAGTGGGCCTATGGTCGAGTTCCTCGGCCTGCAGGAGGCGTTCCTGATCATGGCCGGTGGAGTGCTTGTCGTGGGGATCTGGTCGTGGTTCCTGCCGTCACTGCGGCACATGGACGACACGGTCGGCCTTCCGGGCGAACAGGAAGGCGGCGAGGATTCCGGCCGCGGCACCCATGAGGTGTCCGAGCCAGGAGACGCCGGCCTCGACGCCGAACGGCAACGCCCCGATCAGGATGCCGCCGTAGAGGAAGAGGACGCCTAGGGCGATGGCGACATCGAGCCAGTGCCGGGTCAGGACACCCGCAGTGAGCAGGAACGTGAGGAAGCCGAACACCACGCCACTGGCACCGACCATGACGGTGTTGGACGGTCCGAGCAGCCAGACGCCGAGGCCGCCGATGCCGATGATCGTCAACGCGATCGCCCAGAATCTGCTCGGGTAGCGCAGGGCCACGATCGAGCCGAGCACCAGGAACGGCACGGTGTTGGCCATCAGATGTGCGAAGTCCGCGTGCAGGAACGGCGCGGCCACGATCCCGATGAGCCCGTCGGGCTCACGGCTCTCGATCCCGTACCCGTCGAGATCGCCCGGGATGACGGCATCGAAGGCTTCGAGCAGCCACATGATGCCGACCAAGACGAAGACCCCGATCAACGCTGCCAGGCCGGAGCGACCCTTGGTGGCGGTCGTCATGCTCACTGTTCGAGTATCACCCGTCGCGGGGAAGTCGACCAGTGGCGAGAGCACGGAGTCCGCACCAGTTGTTGTCGCGTTGTTGGGAGACACGCCGGGGTGTCATCCCAACTTCGCAGCAATAGGGGTCGATGAGGGCGGCCTCGACGCGTCACGGCACCCGCGCGAGGAATCCCGACCAGCCGCGGGGGAACGGCAGGTCGTCGCGATACGCGGGAAGGGCGATCGCGTCGAAACCGGCCGAGCGCAGCGCGGCGAGCATCTCCATGGGGTCGATGAGTTCGAGTACGTGGGTCTCGGTCTGCTCGCCCGCGTCGTCGAAGATGCGGATCGTGCGGGTCAGAGTCCGGCGGGAGGGGTCGGTGACGGTAGTGACCTCGAGGCGGTAATCCTCGCCCTGGTTCACGCGGGTGGCAGGTTCCGGATCGGCGCGCAATGGTCCGGCGACATCGAGCAACAGCACGCCACCGGCGGGCAGGGCCTTGTGGCAGGCACGCAACCATGCGTGGATCCCCGCGAGGCCGGCCCGAGGGTCGGCGGCGTAGTTGACGACCTCTCCCACCGCGACGATCGCTCGGGTATCTGCGATCTCCGGGAGGTCGAAGGCGCTTGCCTGGATGACACGGATGCCGGGTCGCCGACTCCTGGCAAGCGCGACCATGCTGGGGCTCAGGTCGACACCCACGTAGTCGTACCCGGCAGGCATGACGACATCGGCGAGGTCCGCGGCACCACACCCGAGGTCCAGGACCACTCCGGCGCCGGGTCCGATTTCGGCGAGCAACCGTTCGGCCGCCGCGATCGCGTACTGCGTGTAGTCCTGCGCGTGGATCTGTGCCAGCCGCACCTCGTAGTACGTCATGTGTGCGCCGTCGCGATCACTGCCGCCCCGCCGGCCACGAGCACGCCTCCGGAGGTCCGGGCCACGCGGCGCCGCGTCTCAGGGCGCATCATGACCCCTCGCGCCCTGCCGGCCAGCCACCCGTACGCCAGCGCGTTCAGCCCGCCGAGCAGCACGAACGTGACGATGAGCAGGGCGGTCTGGGGCAGCCACGGGGCAGCCGGGTCGACGAACTGCGGGACGAACGCCACGAAGAACGCGATGCTCTTGGGGTTCGTGGCGGTGACTGCGAAACTCTCCGCGAACACGCGCTTGGGATCCGCTTCGACGGGTTCGTCGAGGACCCACTGCTGGCCCCGCGACCGCCAGGTCCGCACCCCCAGCCACACCAGGTACAGGCCACCGGCGATGCGCAGTGCGGTGAACAACTGCGCCGAGGCCAACAGGACCGCCCCGGCCCCCAGCATCGCGGCGGTCATCGCCACCAGATCCCCGAGCACCACCCCACCCACGGTGGCCCGCCGTACAGCAGCGCCATGGTTCAACGACCGCGTCACGACCAGCAGGATGGTGGGTCCTGGGATGGCCAGCACGATCGCCGACGCGACCACGAAAGCCAGGTAGTGCTCCATGCGTCGAGCGTACGCCGAGGCGACCCGGTCGTACCTCGCCATTCCTGGACGGGCAAGAGCGAGAGGTGGCCTGCAAGTTGGCGATTCTCAGTCACCTGGGTGGGCGGACATCCGCACGGTGACGTCGTAACGGCGCCCGGCAGGCATGCGGTAGGCAGGCAGCAGGGCCGCCACCCCGGGGGTATCGCCACCCACCCCCCGCTGTTGCCGGTCGATGTTCACAGTCGTGTCCGGGGAGTGCGTCAGGTCGTGGATGTGCTCGGCTGCATCGAGCGCCTCCTGCGTGTACGGCCATGCCGTGAAGCCGAGCAGGTCGCCGGTGACGTCCTGCGCCCTTATCGTTGCGGCGTCGCCGACGACTTCCAGCCACCGCACCCGCGTATGGTTGCCGTTCTCCTGGGGCCGCATGTAGTCGTGGTGCAGGTCGGCCAGCGGCAGGTCGTGGATCGCCGTCCATGCGCCGTGGTTGCGGTCGATGTAGTTCTCGTGGGGGCCCTTGCCCAGCCACCGGACGCGTTGCACGCCGGGCAGCCGGAGGGTGAATCCCAGGCGCACCATCGGCTTGCGGGGGACCAGTTCGTGATGAGCGATGAACGAGCCGTCGGGAAGCACGTCGTACCAGAGCAGCGCCCTCGAGAACATCGAACCGCGCAGGGCGAACAGCACTCTGGCCCCATCGCCGACGCCGCCGGAAGCGAAACGACGCACGCTGCTACGCACGTCCCGCCACGACGTGTCGACCAGGACCTTCTGCAACCGGGGATCGAAGTTGCCGAAGCCGCGGTCGTTGTCGGTGAGAGCGCGCCAGTAGTTGCGGCGCAGAGGGCCGGTAAGGATCTCGTGACCATCGACCTGCCAGGAGAGCAGGGCCCCGTCCTCGGGGTCGAACTCCAGTCGGCTCGGCCCAGCCGTGACCACGGTGTCGACAACGGACGGCTGGGTGCCGCGTGGCAGAGCCACCGGCTTCGATCTGCCCACCTCGAACTCGTCGAAGGCGACCACCGAGCCTGCGGGTGTCGCAGGGCTCGATTCTCGTGCGGCGAACCAGAAGCGCACCACGACGTCGCCGTCCTCCGGCCGGACGGCCTCCGGGACGTCCCATTCGACAGTGGACCACGGCGGCGCCGTCACTGCGTCCAACTCGGTTCTGGTGACCACCTGCCCGTCCACCAGCACTTCCACAGTGGGTGTGAATGCGGCAGCGTCGGTGAAACTGTGGCGGTTGGTGAGCCGGTAACGGCCGCGCTGCACATCGACGGCTTCGACCACGAGGTTGCGGTAGCCCCAGAAGACCTCCCGGGCGCTGGGGTGCTCCTGCCTGTCGGCGGCCAGGATGCCATTGGCGCAGAAGTACCTGTGGCTGGGGTGGTCGCCGAAGTCGCCGCCGTACAACCACTGCTCGCCGGCGGGTGTCGTGCGCCGGATGCTCTGGTCGATGTAGTCCCAAATGAACCCACCGGCCTGGTTCGGGTAGGTGTAGAAGACCTCGATGTACTCCGCGAAGTTGCCGAGGCTGTTCTCCATGGCGTGCGCGTACTCGCACAGCAGGACTGGGCGTCCGGCCTGCATCTGCGGGGTGATCAGCTTGTCGTCGGTGAGGAACCGATCGGTCACCAACGCGGCCGGTGAGGGGCGCAGTCCCTCGTGGCGGCCGAGCGCTGCCATCTGCTCGGCTGTGGCGTACATCCGCGAGACCACATCACTGATCGCGGGGTTGTGGTCGCCCTCGTAGTGGAACGGCCGGGTGTCGTCGATGGCGCGAGCGGCGGCCTTCATCGCCACGAAGTTCCCGCCGTCGGGCCCACCTTCTCCGGCTTCATTGCCCAACGACCACATGACGATGCAGGGATGGTTGCGGTCGGCAAGGACCATCCGCTCCATGCGGTCGACGACTGCGGCGGTCCACATCGGGTTGTCGCCGGGGACGTTCTTGCGGCGCACTCCGTGGGTCTCCAGGTCGCATTCGTCCATCACGTACAGCCCGAGTTCGTCGCAGGTGTCGTAGAAGATCTGCGGGTTCGGGTAGTGGGAGGTGCGGATGGCGTTGATGTTGAGTTGCTTGGCCTTGAGCAGATCCTCCCGGTAGCGGTGGCTGGGCACGGCCCAGCCGTGATCGGGATCGAAGTCGTGGCGGTTCACCCCTTTGAGCATGATCCGCACGCCGTTCACCCGCAGTTGCTCGTCCACGATCTCGATGCTGCGGATCCCCGTCCGTGTGCTCTTGACGTGCCCGGGGATGCGCACGGCCACTTCGTAGAGGTGTGGGGTCTCGGCGGTCCAGGTCAAGGCGTGAGGCACCGGGATGCGGTGGACGACGGTGGGAGCGGCGGGTAGTTCCGCCACGGTCTCCCAGTCGGTGCTGCCCGGACTGCGCAACAGGATCTCGAGCGGCCCCTGCGCGCTCGCGGTGCTGACCTCCACGACGAGTTCCCCGGCGGTGTACGGGGCCGGCAGGACCGGAGTCACGGCGAGGTCCCAGATCGCCGACTGCGGCTCGCTGTGCAACCAGACCGGCCGGAAGATGCCGCTGAAGACCCACATGTCCTGGTTCTCCAGGTAGCTGCCGTCGGTGAAGCGATAGACCACGCAGGTGATCGTGTTGCTCCCCGATCGCAGGTGGGCGGTGAGGTCGAACTCGGCGGGCAGGAAGGACCCCTGCGTGTAGCCGGCGAAGGTCCCGTTGACGAACAGGGCCATGCCGGCTTTGACGCCTTCGAACATGATCAGGCGACGGCGGTCGTCCCAGTCCGCCGGGATCTCGACCGTACGGGTGTAGACGCCGACCTCGTTGTACGCCGGATCGATGTCGGGGATCCGGGAGGCGCGCTTGCCGATCCCGGGAGGGTACGTGTTGGCCAGGTAGTAGGGGGTTCCGTAACCCTGCAACTGCCAGACGCCGGGCACGTCGATCGTCGCGCCCTGTGCCCCGCGTCGCCCGAGTTCCAGGGGGTCGAGGTCGGCGATGCCCGTGTGGTGGGAGAACGTCCACTGTCCGGACAGATCGATGCGTTCGGGCTCGCCGTGGAGCGTGCTGCGACCCAGTGGGACGCTGCGCCCCGG
>CALFYG010000092.1 GCA_937952095.1 uncultured Micrococcales bacterium
CACCCTGGGCGACCAGCAACGCCGGAGGCCGTCCCACTTCGGTGGCCAACTCCAGGGCGCAGTGCGCGACCCAGGCGCCGGCGAGGTCCAAGCCGCCCTCCGGGGTGGCCTCGGCGGGCAGGTCGGGGACGATGCGCACGCGGTAGTTGTACGCGGCGAGTTCGGCGGCCACCTCCCGCCACGACCACTGCTCCCCGGGCAGAGGCGGAAGCAGGGCGATCGTGATCTCCTGCACGTCCCCATGGTGGGCCACGCCGGGCGATCGCGCCGCGGGGCGCGCCGACGGACGGGTCAGATCACTCGCGACGGGCGTGTGTCAGGACAGCCCGAGGTCGGCCAACGACAGGGCGGCACGGTACTCCAAGCCCGCCGCCCGCACAGCGTCTCCGGCGCCTCGATCCACGATGACTGCGACACCGACGACCGTGGCCCCCGCCTCCTGCAGGGCGTCGACCGCCGCGAGCACGCTCGAGCCGGTCGTCGACGTGTCCTCCACCGCGAGCACGTGGCGTCCGGTGACGTCCGGGCCCTCGATACGTCGCTGCAGACCGTGGGCCTTGCCCTCCTTGCGCACCACGAAAGCATCGAGCGGTCGTCCCGGGGCGTGCATCATCGCCGTCGCCACCGGATCGGCGCCCAGTGTCAGCCCGCCGACCGCGTTGAAGGCGAGGTCAGCGGTCAGCTCGCGCATCACGGAACCCACCAGTGGCGCCGCCTCGTGGTCGAGGGTGACGCGGCGCAGATCGACGTAGTAGTCGGCTTCCCTGCCCGACGAGAGGATCACCTTGCCGTGGACGACGGCCTTGTCCAGGATCTGCTGCTTCAATTGCTCGAGCTCACTCACGTCGCCACACTAACGCTGGCGTAGGCGGGGCGGACCGGGTCCTCAGGTACCGTCGTACGCATGACCTGGTCCATCGCCCTGCTGGAGTTCCTCGACCCCGAGAACATCCTCAACTGGCTGGGACCGCTGGCCCTGATCGGCGTGACCTTCATCATCTTCGCCGAGTGCGGGCTGCTGATCGGGTTCTTCCTGCCGGGCGACTCGCTGCTGTTCGTGACCGGTCTGTTCATCGCGCAGGGGTTCATCAAGACCCCGATCTGGCTCGCCTGTCTGATCCTGGCGGTGGCCGCCATCGTCGGAAACGCGACGGGCTACTGGATCGGGTACAAGGTCGGGCCGAGGCTGTTCAACAAGCCGGACTCGAAGTTCTTCCGCAAGGAGTACGTGGACAAGACCCACCAGTTCTTCGAGAAGTACGGCCCGCGCGCGATCGTCCTGGCGCGGTTCGTGCCGATCGTGCGGACCTTCATCACGGCGATGGCGGGTGTGGGTCGCATGGACTTCCGGGTGTACATGATCTACTCGGCGATCGGTGGGGTCCTTTGGGCCGCCGGTGTGACGTATCTCGGCTACCTTCTCGGCAACGTCCCGTTCGTCAAGGACCACATCGAGTTGATCCTGCTGGCCGTGGTGGGGATCAGCGTGTTGCCGATCGTCTTCGAGTACGTCAAGCACAAGCGGGAGGCGCGGGCCGCCACGCAGTGACTCGTGCGGTGGGTCAGGCGTGCTGCAGCGCCCAGGCCCACATGGCGATGGCCGCAGCAGCGCCGGCGTTGATGGATCGCGTGGAGCCGTACTGCGTGATGTGCAGGACCTGCACGCAGATCTCCAGGGACGCAGGGCTCAGCCCCGGACCCTCCTGACCGAACAGCAGCACGCATCCCCGCGGCAGGACGGCGCCTTCGAGCGGGACCGACCCCGCGACGTTGTCGATCCCGAGGACCGGCAGCCCGAGCGCCAGCAGGTCCGCGGGCTCAGGATGGTGTTCGACGTGCTGGTACCGGTCGGTGACCATGGCCCCGCGCCGGTTCCACCGCCGACGACCCACGATGTGCACCGCCGCCACGTTGAACGCGTTAGCCGTGCGGACCACCGAACCGATGTTGAAGTCGTGCTGGAAATTCTCGATGGCGATGTGCACCGGGTGCCTGGTCGTGTCCAACTCCGCCACGATCGCCTCGCGCCGCCAGTACCGGAAGCGGTCCTCCACGTTCCGGCTGTCGCCGTCGGCGAGCAATTGCGGGTCGAGTCGTGGGTCGTCGGGCCAGGGCAGCGGGTGTGGACCGACGGGCATGGGCAGCAGCGTAATGGGATCGAACCTGGCTACCCGGAGATCGTTGCCACTACGCTGGGGGCATGCCCATTGCTACTCCTGAGGTTTATGCCGAGATGCTCGACCGCGCCAAGGCCGGTCAGTTCGCCTATCCCGCGATCAACGTCACGTCGTCGCAGTCCGTGATCGCTGCCCTGCGCGGGTTCGCCGAGGCCGAGAGTGACGGAATCATCCAGTTCTCCTGGGGCGGTGCCGAGTTCGCCTCCGGACAGGCCGTCAAGGACATGGTGACCGGTGCCGTTGCGCTGGCGGAGTTCGCCAACGTCGTGGCCGAGAAGTACCCGGTCAACGTCGCTCTGCACACCGACCACTGCCCGATGCAGAAGCTCGACGGCTTCATGCGACCGCTGGTGGACATCTCCATCGAGCGTGTGAAGGCCGGCAAGCTGCCGCTGTTCCAGTCGCACATGTGGGACGGCTCGGCCATCCCGCTGGAGGAGAACCTCGACATCGCCGAGGAGATGCTCGACAAGTGCCACCAGGCCAACATCATCATGGAGCTCGAGATCGGTGTGGTCGGTGGTGAGGAGGACGGCATCGAGGCCAAGCACGACGCCAAGCTCTTCTCCACCCCGGAGGACGGTCTGGCCACCGCCGAGAAACTGGGTCTCGGGGAGCGTGGCCGCTACATGGTCGCCGCGACCTTCGGCAACGTGCACGGTGTGTACAAGCCCGGAAACGTGGTGCTCACGCCCAGCATCCTCAAGGACATCCAGGACGCGGTCGGCGCGAAGTACGGCGTCGACAAGCCCTTCGATCTCGTTTTCCACGGTGGCTCCGGCTCGTTGCTCGAGGAGATCCGTGAGGCTCTCGACTACGGCGTGGTGAAGATGAACGTCGACACCGACACCCAATACGCGTTCAGCCGCCCTGTGGCCGACTGGATGTTCAAGAACTACGACGGCGTCCTGAAGGTGGACGGTGAGGTCGGCAACAAGAAGCAGTACGACCCGCGGGCCTGGGGCAAGGCCGCCGAAGCAGGTATGGCTGCCCGTGTGGTGCGCGCATGCGAGGACCTGCGCTCCGCCGGCACGAAGATGAGCTGACACACACACCAGCCACCACCGGCGCGGTACCCCACGGGGTCCGCGCCGGTGGCACGTCCGGGAGGAAGTGGGACACGCCGTACACGCAGATCGTGCGCGTGGAAGGATACGGACATGGACGTGCTCACGGATGCGCAGTGCTGGGATCTCCTGGCAGCCAACCAGATCGGCCGGCTCGCGGTTGTGGTCGCCGGTCGACCGGACATCTTCCCCGTGAACTATGTCGTCAACGAGGGGGAGATCTACTTCAGGACCGGAGAGGGCAGCAAGCTCGCGTCGGTCATGGCACATCGTGAAGTGGCCTTCGAGATCGACGGTTACGACGAGGCCAGCAACGAGGCGTGGTCGGTCGTTCTCAACGGGATGGCGCGAGTTCTTAACCACGATGCCGAGGTGGAAGCCGCCGAAACGCTGCCGCTGTTCCCCTGGAACCTCGACCCCAAGCACCGCTTCGTCGCCATCGAGCCCACCGAACTCAGCGGCCGGAGGTTCGTCGCCGAGGGCCGCCGCGTCTGACGCCACGCGTAACGCACCTCCGATCGGCGATGATCGGGTGGTGAGCGGTGCCGTTGAGGAGTTGCGGGCGTTACTCGCCTCCCGGTACGGGCTGCTGGTCGTCAACGCCCGTGACGAGTTGCGCTTGGTGGCGGTCGCCGAGGCTGCGGCCGCCGCCGTCGGTTCCCCGCTGTGGGTCTGGCGGCCCTCCACAGGGCTGAGCCACGGCGCCGGCGCCGGCCAACTGAACACCACCGACCCCCGGCAGGCCTTGGCCTTCATCGGTGACCTCCGCGGGCCGTCGGTGGCCGTGTTCCTCGATGCACAACCGCTGCTCGACGACCCTGTTGCGGTGCGGATGCTCAAGGACCAGGCCAGCATCCCCACGCAGGGTCGCTGCGTCATTCTCACCGGCGTCGGCCTCGAGCCCGGCCTCGAGTCCGTGGGTCTGGAGTGGCAACTCCCGTCCGCGAGTCGAGAGGAGATGCGTGACCTCGTGGTACGCACCCTGCAGGGCGTGGGGAACCTGCAGATCGAGTTGCCAGGCCCGGAACCTCTGGTGGATGCGGTCATGGGTCTGACCGGCGCTGAGGCGGAACGCGCGATCCTGCGGGAGGTGTTGGCGGACGGCCGGCTGACCGCTGAAGACACCGCGGCGATCCGCCGGCTGCGCGCCGAACTGCTGTCGCGCGAGAGCCCCCTGGATCTCAGCGATCCGGCCGTGACACTCGACGACGTCGGCGGGTTGGAGCACCTGAAGAACTGGCTGGACGTCCGACGGCGGGGCCTTGAGCCGCAGGCGCGCGACTTCGGGCTGCCGGCGCCACGCGGGGTGTTGCTGGTCGGAGTGCCAGGTTGCGGGAAGTCCCTGATCGCCAAGGGGATCGCGGGCAGTTGGGGGCTGCCGCTTGCAGCCCTGGACACCGGACGGCTGCACGGATCGCTGGTTGGTGAGTCGGAGCGCCGGATCCGCGCCGCACTCGACTCGGTGGAGGTGATGGCCCCGGCGGTGCTGTGGATCGACGAGATCGAGAAGGCCTTCGGCGGTGGTGGGGCCGAGCAGGATGGTGGCGTCTCCCAACGTGTCATGGGCGTGTTGCTCGGCTGGTTGCAGGAGCGGCCGGACGGGGTGTTCGTGGTGGCCACGAGCAACGATGTCGAGGCCCTACCGCCGGAGCTGCTGCGCCGGGGGCGCTTCGACGACGTCTTCTTCGTCGACCTCCCGGACAGTGCCCAACGCCGCGAGATCCTCGAGCAGGTTCTACGAGCACGTGGTCGGGATGCGGCGCAGTTCGAGCTCCCGGCGGTCGTCGAGGCCACGGCGGGCTTCTCCGGGGCAGAGCTCGACAGTGCGGTGACGTCGGCACTCTATGTCGCCTACGCCGCCGGCAGACCGCTCGACACAGCGACCGTGTTGTCCGAGGTGGCCAAGACGGTGCCGCTGTCGCGCCTGCGGGCCGAGGACATCGCGGCGCTGCGGGCTTGGGCGCACGGCCGAGCCCGCCCCGCCTGACTTTCAACCGCTCTGGGTGATCATCAACGCCCGTGCAGGGTATTGACTACGCTTCGTGAAGATCTCCCTCGTACCCAAATCGCTGCGTGGCTACCAGAAGTCCTGGCTGCGCACCGACCTCATCGCAGGTGTCACTCTGGCCGCGGTCGCCATCCCCGAGACCATGGGCTACACGAGCATCGCCCAGACGCCGATCGTGACCGGCCTCTACACCGTCATCTTCCCGACCCTGCTGTTCGCGCTGCTCGGCTCGTCCCGCCTGCTGGTGGTGGGGGCCGACTCCGCCACGGCGGCGATCCTGGCCGCAGGGTTGGCCACCGTCAGCGTGGCCGGGCTGACGCCGAACTCCGAACTGTGGCTGGCCTACACGTCCTTCATCGCGCTGCTGTGCGGCGCCATGCTCCTCATCGCGAGGGTGGCACGACTGGGGTTCCTCGGGGACTTCTTAAGCGCATCCGTGCTGATCGGGTTCCTGACCGGTGTCGGCGTCCAAGTGGCGACCGGTCAATTGCCAGACATGCTCGGGATCCCGAAGGGCGCCGGCAACTGGCTGCAGCAGCAGTGGGAACTGATCACGAACCTCGGGTCGATCCAGTGGTTGACCGTCGCTTTCGCTATCGGGACGCTGGCGATCATCCTGGGCTTCAAGAAGTTCCTGCC
>CALFYG010000093.1 GCA_937952095.1 uncultured Micrococcales bacterium
TTCCCGAGGGAGGCGACGGGAAGTGTGCTTACAACAGGCGGAACACCAACGATCTCGCCTGCAGTGACAGCTGGGCCGCGATCTCGCCGTTCGAGCCGTGCATCTCATCGAGCACAGCGGTCAATTCCACGAGGTCGGCCGGCGGGTCGGGGTAGCGCGCGGTGGCGAAGGGCAGGAACTCAGCGCCGAGCCAGGCGATCAGCCGCTGGCATTCGGGGACTCCTGTGTAACCGTCGTCGACGGCACTCACGACCTCGAGGACCAGGCGGTCGGCTGTCTCGTTCATCGCGTCCCGAGCGGGTGATGGGACCACCCGCGGTGCGGGGACTCCGATCGTTTTCTCAATCATCATGTGCCAGCCACCTCCCGACGTCGTAATCAAATCGTGACCTTTTGTGTGCCCATTCTGCGCACAGCATCGGGCCGCTGTCCACCCCCAAATCGGCTGCAATCGCTGCGGGCTCACAGATCCGCGGCGTCCATGATCCGATAGGCGTATCCCTGCTCCGCCAGGAACCGCTGCCGGTGGGCCGCGAAGTCCGCATCCACGGTGTCGCGGGTCACCACTGTGTAGAAGTGCGCAGTGGCCCCGTCGGTCTTGGGACGCAGTACCCGTCCGAGCCGCTGCGCCTCCTCCTGCCGCGAGCCGAACGTCCCGGAGACCTGGATGGCGACCCGGGCCTGCGGGAGGTCGATGGAGAAGTTGGCGACCTTGCTCACGACCAACACGCGCAGGTCACCCGAACGGAACTCGTCGAACAGCCGCTGTCGCTCCCGCACCGGCGTCTTGCCTGTGATCAGGGGGGCGTCGAGGTCGGCGGCAAGGTCGTCGAGTTGGTCGAGGTACTGGCCGATGACCAGCACCTGATCGTCGGCGTGCTGTGCGATCAGGCGGCGGACGACCTCAGTCTTCTCCGGGGATGCGGCCGCCAGACGGTACCGGTCCTCGGGTTCGGCAAGCGCGTAGACCATCCGGTCGGACTCCGGCAGACTCACCCGGATCTCACAGCAGTCGGCAGGGGCGATGTACCCCTGCGCCTCGATGTCACGCCACGGCGCGTCGAAACGCTTGGGGCCGATGAGTGAGAAGACGTCGGACTCCCGTCCGTCCTCGCGCACCAGGGTTGCAGTCAGCCCCACCCTCCGACGGCTCTGGATGTCCGCGGTGAACCGGAACACCGGAGCGGGCAGCAGGTGGACCTCGTCGTAGATGATCAATCCCCAGTTGCGGGCGTCGAAGAGTTCGAGGTGGGCGTACACACCCTTCCGCTTGGAGGTCAGGATCTGGTAGGTGGCGATCGTCACCGGCCTGATCTCCTTGACCTCCCCGCTGTACTCCCCGATCTCCTCGGCGGTCAGCGACGTCCTGGCCAGCAACTCATCGCGCCACTGCCGCGCGGCCACGGTGTTGGTCACCAGGATCAGCGTGGTGGCCTGGGCCATCGCCATCGTGGCCGCACCGACGATGGTCTTGCCGGCGCCGCAGGGAAGGACGACGACTCCGGAGCCCCCGTGGAAGACGTTCTCGGCGGCTTGTTGCTGGTACTCCCGCAGTTCCCAACCCTCCTGCCGCAGCGCGATAGCGTGCTGTTCACCGTCGACGTAGCCCGCGAGGTCATCCGCGGGCCAGCCGATGGCCAGCAGCGCCTGCTTAAGCCTGCCGCGTTCGCTGGGGTGCACCACGACGGTGTCGTCGTCGATCTGCGCGCCCAGCATCCCGGCCGTCTTCTTGTGCCGCTGGACTTCAGTCAGGACAGCCCGATCGTGGCTGACCAGCACCAACCCGTGCGCCGGGTGGTTGTGCAGTTCCAGGCGCCCGTATCGGCTGACGGTGTCGGTCACGTCGAGCAGCAGCGCGGGACTGACCGGGAATCGGGAGAACCGCACCAGGGTGTCGACGATCGCTTCCGCGTCGTGTCCGGCGGCGCGCGCGTTCCACAACCCCAACTTCGTGAGCCGATAGGTGTGCACATGCTCGGGGGATCGCTCGAGTTCGGCGAAGACAGCGATCTCACGCCGGCACTCCTGTGCCTGCGGGTGATCGATCTCCAGAAGCAGTGTGTGATCGCTCTGCACGATCAGCGGACCGTCAGTCATCAGCACCACCCACCGCAGCGATCCGGGACAGCGGCACCGTGATCATGCGCGCCGCATGCAGACTCCATCCGCTGAGCCGGCCGACACGCAGATCGATCGGTTCCACCAGTTCGGTGCGCACCCCGTCGGCGTCCGCGTACTGGACCCAGACCCGGCGGTCCTCATCGATCGCCTTCCGACAGATGTCTGCGACGGTCACCGGGTCAGCCGTGGGCAGCGTGGGTGGCGCTTCGGCGGGCACGGCCTGACCATCGAGGAGGTGCTCGACGAGACGCACCACGGCGGCATCATCGGGTCCGGGCCCTTGGGTGGCACGCTCCAGCGGCACACCGAAGACTTCGGCCGGGCCTTGGGATGTGGCCACCCCGGCCTCCGCCAGCAACCGGACGACCTCCTCGGGCGACTGTGGACTCGTGAAGACCTGCTCCGAGACCTGGGTCAGCCCGAGACCCTTCAGCCGATCGATGTCCTGGCCTGCACCCTCGATGACAGTCGCGGGGTAGACGTTGACGCCGGCCGAGCGGGCAGCATCGCGGATCAGGTACTCGATGGACTGGGGGATGGCGGTTCTCGACGCGGCTGCGAGGGCGTCGATCACCTGCTGGGGATCCCGGCCGTTCACCGCACTCTGCAGCCGGGCGGATTCGATCCGGTGCATGGTCACCGGCCCCCAGGACTCCACATGGGCGATGGACTGCAGCAGGGCCCACGTGGAGTTGTCCAGGGCCAGCGGAGCGATGACAGTGCCGTCTGGCTGCACGATGAGCCCGTCGGATTGCACCGCCGGCAGGTGCTCAGAAGCAGCCTGGACATCCTCGGGCAGATCCGCGAACGCCGAGGTCGGAGTCCCGGATTCGACCAGGCCGAGTGCGATGAGTTCGCGGTACACGTCCGGGACCTGCTGTGCAGCCTCATGCATGCGCGGTCGGGCCCATTCGACGAAGGTCGTCGCCTCCTCGGTGTCGAACCGGGCGGCCGCGGGCCATACGGAGAGGATGTGGCCCCGGTGCACGGCGGTGCGCGGCTGCACGGTGGTCGTCACACACCCCAGAGCCTCTGGAACGCACGAACCCAGCAGCCGGTCACTGCGCAGCCAGGCCTCGATCAGTGCACTCCACATCGCCGTGGGCTCGCCCTGAAGCCAGGCGTGCGCCGAGGCAGTGGTCCGGCAGTAGGTGTCATGGTTACCGATCAGTCCCGCCGCTGCGGCGAGTTCGAGCCACACCAGCAGGTCCTCTGCGGGGACGCTCATGGCCGCGGCACGGTCGGCCACTGCCCGGCGGGTGACCCCGCGGGCCGGATGCGCGGCCAGCGGGGTGCGCGCGAGGTCGGTCAGCAGATACCGCACACCGGCGAGCGCGGTCCACAGCGAGTGCCCGGACGCCGACTCCCCGCCTGCTGGGGCAGCAGGCGCACTCACCGGGGGGAGATAGGCGCCGTTGCGCAGCAGCAGGGACGTCTCGCGAGGCAGGACGTACTGATCACCCCTGGGGACCAGCAGGGGGTGGGGGTCGCTGGACACCGGACTGTCCCAGACCCACACCCGCAGTTGATCCGGCGGGGTTTCGTCAGCGGCTTCCCGGATCGCCTGCTCATCGGGGACCACATGGGACTCCGAGGCCAGTCCGCAGGGGAAGGGCCCGAAGGCCTGCTGTGCAGCACGGGTTATGCGGTACAGGTCGGGGCCGCCCCACAGAAGGGCTCGCGTCCACAGGGAAGCGACGGCGCCCGCGACGTCGGCGTCCTGCGGCAACGCCGCCTCGACCTGCGCCACCGGTGCTTCGTGGACGCTGGCGAACACGGCGAGCACCCTGACCTCGGGGGTCGTCAGCGACTGCATCGCCTCAAGCACGCTGGCGTCATCGGCCGCACGGCGCGCCAGTTGACCGAGGTCCGCCGGCCAGGGTTGCAGCAGGTCCGGCCGTAGGCGCAGCAAACGCACGATCTGGCCCGCACTGCGGGTTCGCAGATCGTCGGCCAGGGAGCGGGGCAGCGCAGAAGGAGCCATCCGCACTACGTTACGTACATGGCACGCGATGGCGCGAACGCGGATCCCCTGAACCGCCTGCACCACGAGATTCTGCGCTACCCCGGCCTGCTCATCGCGTTCTCCGCAGGTGTGGACTCCGGCCTCCTTCTCGCTGCAGCTGCGCGCTGGCTCGGGACCGCAAGGGTGCTGGCCGTCACCGCTGTGAGCCCGTCACTGCCGGATGCCGAGAGGCAGTACGCCCACGACTTCGCGCGCCGCCTCGGCGTGACGCACCTCGAGGCGGCCACCCAGGAGATGTTGCGTCCCGGATACCGGGAGAACGGCACGTCCCGGTGCTACTTCTGCAAGGCCGAACTGCTCGACGTGGTCGGGGGGCACCTGTCGGTGCTTCCTGCCGGGGCGCGGGTGGCCACTGGCACGAACGCCGACGATCTCGTCGCCGGATTCCGGCCGGGGATACGCGCTGCTGCCGACCGGGGTGCGGTGACGCCACTGGCGGATGCGGGGATGTCGAAGCAGCTGATCCGGGACACCGCACGGGAATGGGGACTGGCGATCTGGGACAAGCCCCAAGCTGCCTGCCTGTCCAGTCGCGTCGCATACGGGATCCAGATCTCACCGCAGCGTCTGGCTCGCGTGGAGGCCGCCGAACTGGCCCTGCGTCGTGCACTGGCCGACAGTGGGGTGTCCTCGGTGGATGTCCGCGTCCGCGACCTCGGCGAGCAGGCCCGGATCGAGGTCGACGCAGAACTCGCCGGACGGCCGGGCGCGTGGCAGGCGGCCGCCGTTGCCGCAGTGGCGGGGTGCGGTTTCGCCGAGGCGTGGATCGACCCGCAGGGCTTCAGGTCGGGTTCGATGAACGAGGGTTTGCTACCGACGACCTGATCATGCTCTTGCGCCGGCGGGACTGGATCCACAACCAACCCAGCAGGATGGCGAAACCGACGCCGCTGAGCATGGCCAGGAACCAGAGCACCGGTATCACGGGGGCGCCGTCATAGACCAGCCGCGACAGCACCAGCAACGTCACCGCGACACCGGCGGCGAACAGGGCCAGGCCGATCAGAACCGAGCGGTTTCGCATACGTCGAGCCTACGCCCGCGCCCGTGGGCCTCGGCGTGCCCCGCTACCCCAGGTACGGGCTCCACGCCGGTTCGATGATGTCCACGATGAGGTCTGACTTCTCATCGAAGGACTGGAACGACGCATCCACCGCGGCCCGGGTGGCCAGGTAGAGGTCCTCGACATCCCAGTCGGCCTCCTGCACCAGCAACTGCATCTCCCGGCTCAGGCTGGTCCCACTCATCAACCGGTTGTCCGTGTTCAGCGTCACCGCGAAGCCAAGATCGTTGAGCAACGTCACGGGGTGCTCAGCGATGGTGTCCGCGATGCCTGTCTGCAGGTTGGACGACGGACACACCTCCAACGGGATCTGCCGGTCGAGCACATAGCTGGCGACCGCACCCAGTGCGGCCCGATCGCCGGATACCCGGACGTCCTCGATGATCCGGACCCCGTGGCCGAGTCGTTCAGCAGCGCACACCGCGAGTGCGTCCGCGATGCTGTCCACGCCTGCCGCCTCACCGGCATGGATGGTGTAGTGGCACATCTGTGCACGTAGTCGTGCGAAGGGCTCAGCGAACAGCGAGGCGGGGAAGCCGATCTCCGGACCGGCGATGTCCATACCCACCACGCCGTCCTCGCGGAAGGCCACCACCAGATCGGCGACCTCGTCCCCGCGATCCGACTGCCGCATCGCGCACAGCAACGCGTTGACCACGATGTCGTCCTCGGTGTCGAAGCCGTCCAGGACCGCCTCCACCGCCTGCCCCATCGTCAGCCCGCCGGCTGTGAACAACTCGGGGGCGAAGCGCACCTCGGCGTACACCACCCCATCGGCGGCGAGATCCTCGACGCACTCCGCAGCGACGCGGCGCAGGGCATCCTCGGTCTGGCACACGCTGACCGTGTGCTCGAAGGTCTCCAGGTAGCGGACCAAGGATCCGCTGTCGGCCGCCTCGACGAACCACTGGCCGAGTTCCACAGGGTCCAGCGTGGGAAGCCTGTCGTACCCGCAGGCCTGCGCGAGGTCGATCACAGTCTCCGGTCGCAGGCCGCCGTCGAGGTGATCGTGCAGCAGGACCTTGGGCAGCGCGCGGATCTCATCGAGGTGCATACCCCGATCCTGTCAGACGTCGCGTTCCAGGTCAGCGGGCCCGAAGGCGCTGGGCAGCAAGTCGTCCAGGGTCTTCACCCCGTCCGGATGGTCGATGAGCAGGCCCGGGCCGCCGAACTCGTACAGCAACTGACGGCAGCGGCCACAGGGCATCAGCAGATTCCCCTCACCGTCGCAGCACGAGAACGCCACCAACCGCCCGCCACCAGTCATCCGCAGATCACCGACCAGGGTGCATTCGGCGCACAGCGTCAATCCGTACGAGGCGTTCTCCACGTTGCAGCCGGCAACCATCCGGCCGTCGTCGACGAGCGCTGCCGCCCCCACCGGGAACTTCGAATACGGCACATAACAGTGCGCCATCGCTGCCTGCGCGGTGGCACGCAGCGCCTCCCAGTCGGTCATGACTTCTTGTACGGGATGCCGTCGGCCGCCGGAGCCCGGACCTTGCCGACGAGCCCGGCCACAGCAAGCAGGGTGGCGAGGTAGGGCGTCATCAACATGAACTCGCTGGGGATCGGGGTCCCGATGATGCTCAGCACGCTCTGCAGGTTGTCGGCGAAGCCGAAGAACAGGGCTGCCGCCAACGCCCCCATGGGCTTCCACCGGCCGAAGATCACAGCGGCCAGGGCGATGAAGCCCTTACCTGCGGTCATCTCCTTACCGAAGGCCCCGACGGAGGCGACGGTGAAGAACGCACCGCCGAGGCCCGCGACCAAGCCGCCGAGCAGCACGTTGCGGAACCGCACCGAGTTGACCTTGATGCCCACGGTGTCAGCGGCCTGCGGGTGCTCGCCGACGGCCCGCACCCGAAGTCCCCACTTGGTACGGAACAGCGCGATGTTGATGATGATCACGATCACGTACATCAGGTAGACGACGATGTTCTGGTTGAACAGGATCGGTCCGATGATCGGGATGTCGCTGAGCACGGGTATCGCGATCGGCGAGAAGGTGGGCGGCGAGTTCCAGGTCTCCTGGTTCGGCGCGAGCAGGCGGCCGTACAGGAAGGACGTGAGGCCGACCGCGAGCACGTTCAGCACCACACCGAGGATCACCTGGTCGACCCAGTACTTGATCGCGAAGACCGCCAGCAGCAGGCCGATGAACAGCCCGCCGAGCGGGGCCGCGAGCAGACCGAGGTAGGCGTTCTGCGTCAGTGACGCGACCACCGCGGCCATGAAAGCGCCCGTAAGTAACTGGCCCTCGATCGCGATGTTGATCACGCCTGCGCGCTCGCACAGGATGCCCGACATCGCACCGAACACCAGCGGGACCGCGAGCAGCAATGAACCCTGCAGCAGCCCGACCAGGTTGATCGTGTTGCCCGCCACCGCCCATGACAGGAAGCCCAGCACGAAGAAGATGCCGAACACCGTCGTGTACGGCCACAGCGGCCGCTCCTTGCGCGCGGCGAACAGCGCGCCGACCGCCCCGAGCAGGGCGATCACGCTGAAGACGATCGCACTGATCTTCGCCGGCAGTGTGAGGTCGGGCAGGGCCAACGCCTCCTCACCGAGGGTCAGCTGGAAGGTCACATCCTTGCCGGCCGGGGTGAAGAACCCGAACACGAGGATGGCGAAGATGCCCAGTCCGATCAGGACCTTCACCAGCCTGGGCGTGGGCGGGACGATGTGCACCTCGGGCAGGGCCTCGGGTGCCGGGGCTTCAGCGACGCTCATCCGTTCCATCCCTTCGCGGTCTGCATGAATCCGGCACCGCCGGTCTCAGGCAGTCGGAACACCGATCTCACAAGTGGTGGTGCGGCGATGAACAACACGATCAGTGCCTGGATCACCAGGACGATGTCGATCGGCGTGCCGGTGGCCGTCTGCATGTTCAGACCACCCGCGCGCAGTCCACCGAAGAGCAGACCGGCGGCGACCACACCCCAGGGATTGGCACGTCCGAGCAGAGCGACGGTGATCGCGTCGAAGCCGATACCGGCCGAGATGCCTCCCGTGAGCGACTTCTCCGTGCCCAGCACCTGCGCGCTGCCGGCCAGTCCGGCGAGACCACCGGCGATGAGCATCACGAGCAGGTACATCCGCGAGACGTTCATACCGGCGGTGCGCGCGGCGTTCGCGTTCGCGCCCACGGCCCGGAACTGGAAGCCCAGGGTGGATTTGTCGAGCAGCCACGCGACCCCCGCGGCCGCCAGGATCGCAACGATGATGCCCCCGTGCACGCGCCACTCGTCGAAGATCGACGGGTACTCCGCGCTCTCGGCGACCGGCGGGCTGATCGGGTCCTGCCGGCCCTCCCGCAGGAACGAGGGCTTCGTCAGCAGCCACGCGACGAGGTAGATCGCGATCCAGTTGAGCATGATCGTCGTGATGACCTCGTGAGCCCCGGTCTTGGCCTTGAGGAACCCGGCGATGCCGCCCCAGATCGCGCCGCCGATGAACGCCCCGACCACCGCGAGCAGCAGGTGGATGAACCACGGGAGGTTGAACTGGAAGCCGATGTACGCGGCGAAGATCGAGCCGAGGATGATCTGACCCTCGGCGCCGATGTTGAACAGCCCCGCCCGGAACGCCAGTGCCACCGACAGACCGCCGAGGATCAGCGGCGTCGCCATCGTGATCGTCTCGCTCAAGGGTTTGAGGGCGTCCACCAGGCTCGTCGCGTCCGGGTCGAACAACATCCCCGTCAACAACGCCTTGTAGGCCTCCACCACCGACGTCACGGCCGCCGAGATGGTGTCCATGGGCTTGGCGAAGAGGTAACTGCTCGCCTCTTGCACCGCGGGGTCGGAGAACGCGATGAAGAACGCTCCGATGACCAGCGCCATCACGATGGACAGGAACGTGATGCCCGCCGTGCCGCTCATCGCGGTCCGGAACCGGCTCGGTGGCTTCTTCTGCTTCTGCTCGTCGGGGACCGTCGTGGCGTCAGTCATTGGTCACTCCTGCCATGAGAAGACCCATCTCGTCGCGCGAGGTCTCCGGTCCGACCACGCCGATGATCGCCCCGCGGTACATCACCGCGATCCGATCACTCAGCGCATAGATCTCGTCGAGCTCGCTGCTGATGATCAGCACCGCGGCGCCCCGCTCACGCTCGGCGACGATGCGTTTGTGAAGGAACTCGATGGAGCCGACGTCCACGCCTCGCGTCGGTTGGGAGGCCACGAGGACCCGCAATTCCCGGGACATCTCGCGGGCCATGACGACCTTCTGCTTGTTGCCGCCGGACAGCGATGAGACCGGGGCCGCTGCGGCCTGGGTACGTACGTCGAACTCCTCGATGAGCTCGTCGGCGCGTTTGTCGATCACGGAACTCTTGAGCACGCCCCCGGATGAGTAGGGCGGGTTGGCGAACTGGTCGAGCACGAGGTTCTCGGTCACCGTGAAGGAACTGATCAGGCCGTCGTGCTCGCGATCCTCGGGCACATAACCGAGGCCCCCGTCGAGGATCTGGCGTGGGGTCCGTCCGGTGAGCTCCTGGCCGTCCATGACGATCGACCCGGTGACCTCACCCTCGTAAAGGCCGGTGAGCACCTCGGCGAGTTCGGTCTGGCCGTTGCCCTGGACCCCGGCGACTCCGAGGATCTCGCCGGCCCGGACTTCGAAGTTGAGGTCGCGCAGGATGGGCCTGCCCTCGAGATCGGCGGCCGAGAGGTTGGCGACCTGCAGGACCGGCGCGCCCGGGTTGGCCGGAGGTTTGTCCACGGTGAGGCTGACCTCGCGTCCGACCATCATGCCGGCGAGTTCGGACTTGGTGGCGCTCGGGCTGGCTTCGCCCACGACCCGGCCGCGGCGGATGACGACGATCCGGTCAGCCGCAGCCTGCACCTCGCGCAGTTTGTGGGAGATGAACACGATGCTCGTGCCCTTGGCTTTCAGATCGCGCATGATCCCGAGCAGTTCGTCGGTCTCCTGCGGGGTGAGCACGGCGGTCGGTTCGTCAAGGATGAGGATCCCCGCGTCGCGCACCAGGGCCTTGATGATCTCCACCCGCTGCTGGACTCCGACCGGCAGATCCTCGACGAGTGCGTCGGGATCGACCTGCAGGTTGTACGCCTCGGACACCCGGCGGACCTCTGAGCGGGCCGCATCGAGATCGAGGAAGGCGCCCTTGGTGTGCTCGTGCCCCAGCATCACGTTCTCCGCGACGGTGAACGGCGGGATGAGCATGAAGTGCTGGTGGACCATGCCGATACCGGCGGTCATCGCGTCACCAGGACCGCTGAACTCCTCTCGTACGTCGTTGACGAGGATCTCGCCCGACGTCGGCTGGAGCAAGCCGTAGACGACATTCATGAGAGTGGACTTGCCGGCGCCGTTCTCCCCGAGCAGCGCCACGATCTCGCCGGGGTTGACGGTCAGCGAGATGTCCTCGTTGGCCGCAAAGTCGCCGAACTTCTTGGTGATGTTCCGCAGCTCGAGTTTCACGCCATCGCCCTCCTCGCAGACGGATGAACAGTGGGGGGCCCGGGTTCGCCCGGACCCCCCACCTCGGTTCAGCTAGCCGATTGCGGCTGGTTGGGCGAGGTCACCTCGATGGAGCCATCGATGATGCCCTGCCGGATCTGCTCGAGCTGGTCCTTCAGCTCTTGCGGAACCTGGTCCTCGAAGTCGTGGAACGGGGCGAGCCCGGTTCCGTCGTTCTCGAGGGTGCCGACGTACTCCTCGCTGGTGAACTCACCATTGACCGCCTGGCCGATGGTGTCCTTCACAGCGATGTCGATCTTCTTGAGCACGGAGGTCAGGAAGACGTCCTTGTACTGCGGAGCGGACTCGTAACCGTCGCTGTCGACCCAGATGATGTCGGCCTTGCCGGTCGACTGGGCTTCCTTCGCGGCACCGAGACCCACGGGACCGGCGACCGGGAAGATGATGTCCGCACCCTGCTGGATGAAGTTCTTCGCCAGTTGCTGACCCTTGGCCTGGTCCTCGAAGCCACCGGCCATCGAACCGGCGTCAGGCTTGTTCTGGTCCCAGCCGAGCACCTCGACGTTGGCGCCGTTCTGCTCGTTGTAGTACTGGACACCCTCCCAGTAACCGTCCATGAACGCGGTGACCGACGGGATCGCGAGACCACCGAAGGTCGCGACCTTGCCGGTCTGGCTCATGCCGGCCGCGAGGTATCCCGCCATGAACGAGGACTGCGCGGTGTTGAACAGCAGACCCTTCATGTTGTCGATCTTGGGGTCGCTGGCAGCGTCCACGATCGCGAACTTCTCCTCGGGGTTCTGCTCGGCACCTTCCTTGGTCGCGTCCTCCATCAGGAAGCCGACCGTGACGATGATGCCGCAGTCGTCGTTCACCAGAGCGTTGATGTTCGGCGCGTAGTCGGTCTGGCTCTTGGACTCCAGGAACTTCTCCTGGACGCCGAACTCGGCGACCGCGTCCTGCACGCCCTTGTACGCCGACGCGTTGAACGAGCGGTCGTCGATACCGCCGGCGTCGGACACCATGCATGCCAGGAAGTCGCTGCTGCCGGACGCCGCCGGTGACGCGCTGCTGCCACCCTCATCGGGGGCGCTTCCGCAGGCTGCGAGGGCCAACGCCGCAACCGCTCCCACGGCTGCAAAGCGGAGTTTCTTCATATCTCCTCCAATACGGTGATTCGTTTTCGGACATTACGCCACGTTTACATTGGCTGTCTGTCAGACGCGCCGGATCGTTATCCGTGGGCCGGTCACCGGCGATGCGGGCGGTCCCCATTGTCGCGATTGTGACGAAGTCGTCGGCGCCCAAGGCGCGGTAGTCACGAAGGTGCTCCGGTTCAGCGCCCCTCCACCAAGCACCTTCGGCACAACGGCAACCCGCTGCGCTGAGCCCCGACACATCCGCCCAATCCGGACCCAACCCGACGTCGGGACAGCCAGTCGATCCCGCTCCCACTAGCATGAAGGCGTACTCACGCCCAAGGAGGTAACTGTGCCCAAGGCTTCCGTCGGCACTCTGTACCGCGGGCACGAAGGTATGTGGACCTGGGTCGCCCACCGGATCACCGGCGTGGCGGTCTTCTTCTTCCTCCTCGTGCACGTTCTGGACACCGCGTTGGTCCGCGTCTCCCCCAATGCCTATGACGAGGTCATCGCCACCTACAAGACCCCGATCGTGAACCTCATGGAGGTCGGTCTGGTCGGGGCGGTGCTGTTCCACGCACTCAACGGCATCCGGATCATCCTGGTGGACTTCTGGTCGAAGGGGCCACGCCTGCAGCGGCAGATGACCTGGGCGATCATGGCGATCTGGCTCGTCCTGATGATCCCCGGCGCCTACTTCATGCTGCAGCACACCGTCGAGTCGCTGTTCGGGAGCACCTCATGAGCGCGCCGGCACTGAACGCCCCCAAGACCGCGCGCAGCGGCGGGCGCACCAACTACGAGATGTGGTCCTGGATCTTCATGCGGGTCTCGGGCATCGTCCTGGTCTTCCTCGTGCTCGGCCACCTGCTGATCATGAACGTCCTGGACGGCGGCGTGCAGCGGATCAACTTCGCCTTCGTCGCCGGACGCTGGAGCAGCCCCTTCTGGCAGGTCTGGGACCTGCTGCAACTGTGGCTGGCGATGATCCACGGCGCCAACGGCCTGCGGACCATCATCAACGACTACTCCGAGCGCGATCAGACCCGGTTCTGGCTCAAGGCCGCACTCATGGTCGCCACCGTCTTCACGATCGCTCTGGGCACGCTCGTGATCTTCACATTCGACCCCAACATCAGCTGAGGTAGAAGATGCAAATCCACCGCTACGACGTCGTCATCGTGGGAGCCGGAGGCGCGGGGATGCGTGCCGCGCTCGAGTCGAGCACCCGCGCCCGCACCGCCGTGCTGACCAAGCTCTACCCCACCCGCTCCCACACCGGCGCCGCGCAGGGCGGCATGTGCGCCGCGCTGGCCAACGTGGAAGAGGACAACTGGGAGTGGCACACCTTCGACACGATCAAGGGTGGTGACTACCTGGTCGATCAGGACGCCGCCGAGATCATGTGCAAAGAGGCCATCGACGCGGTCATCGACCTCGAGAAGATGGGGCTGCCCTTCAACCGCACCCCCGAGGGCCGGATCGACCAGCGCCGGTTCGGTGGCCACACCCGCAACCACGGCGAGGCCGCCGTGCGCCGGGCCTGCTACGCCGCCGACCGCACCGGCCACATGATCCTGCAGACGCTGTACCAGAACTGCATCAAGCAGGACGTCGAGTTCTTCAACGAGTTCTACGTGCTCGACCTGGTGATGAGCGAGGACGGCGAGCGCACCGCCGGCGTCGTGGCCTACGAGTTGGCCACCGGCGAGATCCACGTGTTCCGCGCCAAGTCGGTGGTCTTCGCCACCGGTGGCTTCGGCAAGGTCTTCAAGACGACATCGAACGCGCACACCCTCACCGGAGACGGCATGGGGATCATCTGGCGCAAGGGCCTGCCGCTGGAGGACATGGAGTTCTACCAGTTCCATCCGACCGGTCTGGCCGGCCTCGGTGTGCTGCTGACTGAAGGCGCCCGCGGTGAGGGCGGGATCCTGCGCAACAAGGACGGCGAGCGCTTCATGGAGCGCTACGCCCCCACCATCAAGGACCTCGCGCCGCGTGACATGGTCGCCCGGGCGATGGTGCAAGAGGTGCGCGAAGGCCGCGGTGCGGGTCCGGAAGGCGACTACGTCTATCTGGACCTGACACACCTGCCCGCGGAGCAGATCGAGACGAAACTCCCGGACATCACCGAGTTCGCCCGCACCTACCTGGGCGTGGACCCGATCACCGAACTCGTACCGGTGTTCCCCACCGCGCACTACGCCATGGGCGGGATCCCGACGAACATCGAGACCGAGGTCCTGCGGGACAACGACACCGTGGTTCCGGGCCTGTACGCAGCCGGCGAGTGCGCCTGTGTCAGCGTCCACGGCGCCAACCGGCTCGGCACGAACTCGCTGCTCGACATCAACGTCTTCGGCCGGCGGGCAGGTATCGCCGCTGCGGAATACGCGGTCGGAGCCGAACTCCCCGACCTGCCGGAGAACTCCGAAGCGTTCGTGGAAGGCCTCGTGTCCGGGCTGCGGGACTCGACCGGCGGTGAACGTGTGGGCGAGATCCGCAAAGCCATGCAGGAGACAATGGACATGAACGCCCAGGTCTACCGGACCGAGGCGACTCTCAAGCAGGCGCTGTCCGACGTCCAGGAACTGCAGCGCAGGTTCCGCAACGTGGCGATCCACGACAAGGGCGAGCGGTACAACACCGAGCTGCTCGAGGCCATCGAACTCGGGTTCCTGCTCGATCTCGCCGAGATCCTCGTCGTGGGGGCGCTGGAGCGCAAGGAGTCCCGAGGTGGGCACGCCCGCGAGGACTACCAGGCACGCGACGATGTGAACTTCATGCGCCACACGATGGCGTACCGGCACGTGAGCGAGAACGGCGACGCCACCGTCCGCCTCGACTACAAGCCGGTCGTCGTCACCCGTTACCAGCCGATGGAGCGTAAGTACTGATGGCAGCCACCGTCCCCGAGCAGATCACGCGTCTGCAGGTCACGTTCAAGATCGCGCGGTTCATCCCCGAGACGGACGAGGAGCCGCACTACGAGGAGTACACGGTCGAGGCGCTGCCGACCGACCGAGTGCTCACCGTGCTGCAGAAGATCAAGGACGAGGTCGACGGCACGCTGACGTTCCGTCGCTCCTGCGCCCACGGGATCTGCGGCTCGGACGCGATGCGCATCAACGGCCGAAACCGTCTGGCCTGCAAGACGCTGATCAAGGACCTGAACATCAAGAAGCCGGTCGTGGTCGAAGCGATCAAGGGCCTCCCTCTCGAGAAGGACCTCGTCGTCGACATGGAGCCGTTCTTCCAGGCCTACCGCGACGTGATGCCCTTCCTCATCTCCGAGGGCCACGATCCGACAAAGGAGCGCCTGCAGACCATCGAGGACCGAGCCGTCTTCGACGACACCACCAAGTGCATCCTCTGCGCGTGCTGCACCACGTCGTGCCCGGTGTTCTGGTCCGACGGGCAGTACTTCGGGCCGCAGGCCATCGTCGGGGCGCACCGGTTCATCTTCGACTCCCGCGACGCCGGCACCGACGTGCGTCTGGACATCCTCAACTCCAAGGAAGGAGTGTGGCGTTGCCGCACGACCTTCAACTGCACGGACGCCTGTCCGCGGGGCATCGAGGTGACCAAGGCCATCCAGGAGGTCAAGCGCGCGCTGATGTTCCGGCGCGACTAGGGGCCGTTTGCCTCCGCCGGACCTGCGTTTGTGACGTTGCTACGGGGCAATTTCGGCGATTGTGACGCAGTTGCGGGGTTTCCCCCTGCCCGACGGCGACAACAACGACACAAACACCCGCGCGGGCGTGCGTCAGACGACGCCCCCGTGCTCACTGTCCAACGGCGATGCCTGGTGCACGTGCTCGAGTGGGCGGTAGGTGTAGAAGAAGACGCACCCGCCAGGTCCCACCTCGGTCACGGCGTGGGGCACCGTCGGCGGGATGTAGACGTAGGAACCAGGCCCGAGGCGCTTACCCACCATCGAGCACTCGCCCTCGAGCACGAGGATGTGGTGGTGCGCCGCATGATGGACGTGCTCAGGGTTCTCATGTCCGGAGTCCACCTTCATCAGGCCCAGCGTCACGTCGCCGGACTGCCACAACGTCTTCCGGTGCACGCCCGGCACATCCTCCACGTCCTCCCACGGCATCGCGTCGATGTCCGTGCTCGTGGCCGCGATCAGGGTTCCCAGGTCATCACGTCGCATGCTTCCCACCGCCTCTCCTGAAGCCAAGACTATTCCCCTGCGCGGCAGGCTCGCGCCCGGATCAGCGAGACTCGGGGATCGTCTGCGTGGCGTTGCGCGGAAGGCGGAGAATGCGTGCTTACGCTGATCCGTAATGCGAATCTTGATTGCCACCGCCGCCGCCGTTCTCCTGGCGGCCGCCCCGGTCGCGGCTGAGGAGACCCCCGCCACGCCGTCCCCGACGCCCTCGGCGGCCGACGGGGTGCAGATCCCCGATTTCGCCACCAAGACGTGGGTCGTGGTTGATGCTGAATCGGGCGACATCCTGGCCGGCCAGAACATCGACGAGCAGCGGCCGATGGCCTCGACGCTCAAAACCCTCACAGCGCTGACCCTGCTGCCGCGACTGCAGTACGAGAGCACCTACGAGGCGATCGCCGAGGAGACCCTCACGGAGGGGATGCACGTCGGCGTGCTCGCAGGCAGCACCTACAGCGTGTCGCAGCTGTTCCACGGGATGATGATGCGCAGTGGCAACGACGCCGCCGTGGCACTCGCCGACGCGTACGGGTACCAGCGGACCCTGGATGCGATGAACGCCGAAGCCCAGCGGATCGGGGCCACCAGCACGGTGGCCAAGTCGCCCAACGGCCTCGACAAGCCCGGGCAGGTGAGCACTGCCGCGGACATGGCTCAGATCTACCGCGCAGCGATCCAGGACCCCCGCCTGCAGGAGATCATGACGGCGCGCGAGTTCGAGTTCCCGGCGCAGCCGCCCAAGGACCCGACCAAGGCCCAAAACACGTTCACCATCTTCAACCACGACAGCATCCTGAACAGCGACTACCCCGGCTTCCTCGGAGGTAAGAGCGGGTTCACCAGCGGCGCGGGCCGGACCTACGTCGCAGGCGCTGAGCGTGATGGTCGACGTATCGTCGTGGCACTGATGGGCATCGGCGGTGGGACGACAGCCACTGCCCGCGACCTGCTCGACTGGTCGTTCCAGAACCTCGGGCAACTGCAGCCCATCGGCCAGTTGCCCGAACTCCCCGAAACCCCTGAGATCACACCGGAACCGGCGGACACCGCCGGCGATCCGAACGACGTCGCACCGCTTCCCCCGGACCCCCAGGCTCAGCAGGAGGGCCAGCTGATCGCGGAGCAGGCCGTCGCGGCCGTGCAGCAGATCTCGGCGAACCTCCCGCAGCCCCCGTCGGCCGACGAGGTGCTCGCCGCGGCGACGGCAGCAACCGAGCAGGCCGGCCAGTACGCGCAGGTGGCAGGCAACGAGTCGTTCGACCCCACAGCCATCGCACAGGCGGCGCAGGATGCCGCCGCCCCGGACGGCGAGCGTCGCGACCCGCAGCGGCGAGGCTTCGGCCCGGCGTGCCCGAGCATTCCGGCCGGCTCACCGACGAACGAGACAGGTCGGCATGATCGAGATCAAGGGCCCCAACGTCTTCAAGGGCTATTACAAGGACCAGCCCGCCACCGACGAACAGCGGAACCACCGTCGGGCCGGAGCCGGTGAACGCCAGGCTCGAGTGGTCACCGTTTGGTCCTGGGGTGGGGGTCGGGGTCGGCTTGGGGGTCGGCTTGGGCTTGCGGACCTTCGTCAGGATCCGGACGTTCGCCTCGCAGGCCTGCGCCTTCTTGCTCGCGCGCTTGACCAGCAGTTTCGCCTGGGCCTGCTTCGACAGCTTCAGGGACACTCCACTGTGGCCGGACACCCAGCGGGTCTTCGAGCCGGTGCGGGCACCGAACTTGAGGTGCTCGCAGGTGCCGTCGAACTGCAGGACGGCGCTGTCCTTGTTGGCCACGCGGGTGGAGACCACGGACTGCGCGGAACTGAGCCGCGCGATCTTCGCGATCTCGTCGACCGTGGTGAGGTTCGAGTCAGCACTGGCCGGTCCCCCCGCAAGCAGGGCCAGTGCACCGGCGGCCAAGCCCCCGGCCGTGATGAGTGCAGTGCGAGTGAAGGTCACACTTTTCCCTTCGGCGCGTGGTCGCGAAAGTACGTGTTCTGTCACCCGGATGGGTGAACGAGATCTTCTGCGGAAACGATCTTGAGCAAAACTTGAGAAAGCCTCGG
>CALFYG010000094.1 GCA_937952095.1 uncultured Micrococcales bacterium
GATTTGTGCCTCGGCTGCTTCGCGTAGTGTTTTGGCGACGTGGTAGCTGGTGATTGCGGTGTCGGCCGGGTCTTTGGTTTCTGGATTTGGTGGCGGCGCCGCTGGCGGCTCTGGCTGTTGCAGGCTTGGTTCTTGTTGCCGGTCACGGTGCTCGGCCTGTTCTGGCAATCGCGCGTCGGCGTCTATATGGCGCTGGTCGCCCTCGTGCCCCTTGGCTGGCTCATGGCGCGGCTGTGGCAAGCATGGACCGCCGCGAGGCTTCCGCCATGCGGTCCTGCGCGTCCGCTCGCATCTTCGGTGATGGCGTGACGTGGCCCGAGGTCACGACGTTCGCGCCCGAGGTTCCGTATCGCTGCATCAACTGCCGTGGCATCCGCTGCCCGGAGTACGCCTGCGCGACATACAACCCCGGAGAGGTCGCCTACATCGCCTAGTGCCCATCCGACACGGCATCGTGTGTGCCGTGCGGGATGCGTACCAGACAGGACGCACGCACCATCGGAGGATAGACGATGGCAGCCCGGATCAACGGTCCGCACGCTTGCGGCCATCCATCGCGGTATCTCTCGGAGAGTGCCGCAGCCCGCGCCATGATCGCCCAATGGGCCACGGAGGATTGCGGAGCGTGCATCCGCTATGCCCGTGACCTGGAGGCGATCCAGACGGCTCGGGAGCTGGGCCTGCCCGACCTCGAAGGGTCGGATAAGCAAGTGGGCTGGGCGCGCTCCATCCGGGAGGATGCCCGCGTGATGCTCACACAGTACGTGGACAAGCATTCCACGGCATCCGACCTCGCCAGCGTGGAAGCCGTCCTGTACGGCATCACGGAAGCGTCGTGGTGGATCGACCGCAAGGATATGGCAGCCGATCAGCTCGTCGCATGGGTCCGCCCCATCGTCACCATCGCACTCGGATACAAGGGAGCCTGAACATGCACAAGGGTAAGCGCATCTGGCGCGACACCAAGACTCACGTTCTTGTTCTCTGCCCCGTGGGGCATCTCATCCATGCCCACCCGCTGAAGGAATGGGCAGGTTCAGCCTGCGCCGCCGAGCGGTCATTCGATAAGGACAAGATCGTGGAGTGCGACGGCGCCATGCCCGAGGGGCGCGAGTGATGCGCCCGACCTTCGGGGATACCCGCCCCACCTTCGGGTATCCCCCGCCCTCCCCCGCCGTGAAGGATGGGCCTGAGCGCCCGTCCATCGGTGTGCAGCTCGGCATGGACGGCACCGAGCTGCCGGCCCTGGACCATCGCTATCCCATCTGGACCGAAGCGCATGACTTCGAGCCTGCACCGGATGGCTTGTGCAACGTGTGCGGTCTGATGCCGTGATGGATGGCGTCCTGACCCTCATCATCCTCGGCTTTCCGGTCGAGGCGTTCATCCTCATCGCCATCGTGCTACAGCGGAAAGGGATCATCTGACAACGTTCGCGGACCTGGTACCGGACCCGGACGAAGGTCCCTGACCTACACGACGTTACAAACGCATAACGGAGGTAGCCCATCGTCATACATCGCGCCTAGACTCCCGACACGGGACCGCTGCCCCCAGCCAAGTCCCACGAGGGGTCGGATGCTCAGGATCGGAGGGGTCCAGCTTTGTACTACCGGGTCATGGTCATCCTCGTCAACGATGACCAAGAGCCCTCACCGGAGTCCATGTCCCACCTGATCGCCCACCTGTTGCGGGGCGAGGGACTGATCCACGTCGAAGTCACGGAGGATAGCCATGACATTCCCCATCGAGACCTTCCAGCCCATGCGGGGCACCGATGCTGCCCTGATCGACCGCCATGCTCGTGTGCTGCGGCTGATGGCCTCGGCACTGACTGAGGCGCGCCGGCAGGGTCATTCCCCCAGCGCACCGGCCCACGAGGAGGCGGGGTTCGGGAGCTTCGCCTACTGCACCAAGTGCTTCCGGTACATCTGCGTTGACCTGGACGAGAGCAAGGAGCCCTACGGCAGCGGCTACACCGAGCCGTGCAGCCGTGGTCGGAAGGGTAAGCGACTGTGAACCGCATCCCCGCCGGCCATGAGATCGTCAACAGCGCGGAACTTGCCAGCCTCCGACGCAAGGCCCAGGCCCACGATGCCTACCTCTGGGCGACCAAGCGGATGGCAGACAAGACGCGCACCGTCCTCTCTGTCACGCAGGCCATCGAGGACCGCGACCTGACCGGCGACCCGGTTCGCGCTGTCGGGTACCGGGATGGCTACTCCAATGCCCTGACGGACTTCGCGCAGCTCGTGAAGGATGCGCCGATGGAATAGAGCACCGGCCCCGCTGCGGAGTGTGCAGACAGGGCCGGGTGATGATAGGATAGCAGGGCGAGACCCGGCTATCCTCCGGTAACGCAAGAGACCCCCGGTGATGAGCCGGGGGTCTCCTAGTATGTCCGGAAGGTTGTCGCCGCTCCTAGGGCATCCTAGGGGCCTTGTAGGCGATCCTGCGATGCAAGGTTCACCACACGTCGCCAGTCATGGTCACAGCACCGACCGGCCATCCACCGACGATATGCTGGAGGAACATGTCGAGGTTGTCGATGCCGACCACGATGCTCCCTCCCCTCCCGCGCAGGACACCGGACCATGCGCCGTCCGTGATGTCCCCGGAACTGACGAACTGCCACGACTCCAGTCCCATGTCCTGATCCCTGCTGTGCCGCAGCAATCGCATGGCCTCGGATGAGGAATGGCAGAGCATCACGCGGTGCTCACCATCCGGTGCGTCGCGCATCCACTGGAGCAGTTTGGTGGTCTTGCCACCCTGACGCGGAAGAACAGCGACCTTCACAGTTCGTACACCGCCTCTCGACTCCCCTCGGGCCAGGTGTTCTCTCGCCACTCCCCCACCCGCTTCATCCCGATGTCCCTCGGCTTCTTGCCCTCGTGCATGGCTGCATCGATCCTCCGGTAGTCCGCCACGTTGGCGGTGACATCATCGATGGGGTACCAGCACCACTCGCCATTGCGAAGGTCGAGGATGTGGACACGCAGGGTCAAGACGAGATGGCACGGAGCAGCATGAGGATGAGATACGCCACGCCCATCAGCATCAACAGGGCGGTGACGAACACGCACCCAGCACCGTGGGCGACGTAGTGCGTGTGGTGCAGGCAGTCGGGGTCAAACCCGCTATCGACACCCGGTCCCAATCGAGTCCTCATCTTCACTGAAGGGACTCCCATGCCTTGTCCAGCGCGCGACCGATGGGATAGGGCACACCGTTCTCGATGGTGTAGCCATCCAGCAGGCCGTCATCGTTCAGACTGCCCTTCGCCACCACGCCCTCCCATCCGGTGGGGTTCCATGCATCACGGATGGCGATGATCTCCACCGTGTTGATGACGTTGGCCCGGACGTACTCCACGACGCGACGGACCTTCCACAGGTAGCGTCGGGTCCGCACCAGGTCGCTCTGCTTCTCCAACTGTGCCGCCAGACCCGGCATGGAGACGGACTTCACTCGCTTGCCCACGTGCTGCTCTCCTCGTATGCACACACTTCGTTGTTCTCGATCTCGCGGATACGCCGAGGGGTGAGGATGCCGAACGTCCGGCAGTAGCCCTCGAAGGTCATCCCGCAATGACACCCGCGCCGGCGGCAGGTGTAGCCTTGCGCTTCCGCGTCACGACGGAGGAAAGCAAGGGCGAGATCCCCATCTCCAGCATCTTCAGCGGGTCGATGAGCATCTGCACCGAAACCATCCGGCGCAGGCAGCTCGGGCACTCGTGCTGGCGGAAGGTCATCCCGTCCAGGTGACGCTTCTTCGAGTAGACGCGCATCACGCCGGACTTCTTGCAGAACAGACATGTCCCATCCAGTGCGTAGGTCGTGGGGCTGGCGGTCACCGGAGAATGCACCCCCGGTGGGGTGAGACGTGATGGTCCTTCTCGGGATAGCACCACGTTCTGGGTAGATAGGCTGGGTTGTTGCCTAGTTCGTTCACCAGAACAGCAAGCGCCTCCATCTCGGGCGACACACGCCCCTTGGACCGCCCATACCACCCAAGCGCGCACAACGTGAACGCCATCAGATTGCGGACATCCTCCTCGGCAGTCACCGGAGCTTCAGCGCCATCAGGGTGATGAGGCTGCCACCGCCGAACATGAGCATGGCCTGCGCGGTCTGCACCAAGGACACGGAGGTCCCGATGAGGACAACCATGACGACGAACGCCAGCAGCCAGTAGAGGAAGCGACGATCAGTCGCCGCAGTCCGGACCGTCTGCGTCCGTGTCGGCTGGGGCCTCGGTGGATTGATGGTCGGCACCGAAGGACGGACCGGGGTCGGCATGGTTCAACCTCCACTTGGCGAGTTCGTAGCGTGCCTCTGCCATGACCAGGCGCTCGACGTTGCGCTCATCGGCCATCGTACGGGCTTTGTTGTCGGTATCGGCATGGACGGCGCGGTACATGAGGAAATCCGTGGCCCACGCCTTGCGTGCTGCTGCCAGCTCGGCAGCGATGTCGAGGAAGTTCATGCAAGGGCCTCGATATCGACATCCTCGATGACGCTCAGGTACCAGTCATCCATGCACGTGAACCCGGCATCTCCGCAGGACATCTCCTTCAGGTTGATGCGCCACGCACCATCGTTGTCGAAGTCCTTCATGTCGGCCTCCAGGTTCGGGCTGTCCGACACACGCTTGGGGATGAGACGCGGCCACTTGTCCCACAACTCCAATACCCAATCATACTGGTCGCACCAGATACGCAAAACTTTCTTAATAACAAAAATCTTCATGGCAGCAACTCGTCCACGTAGAACAGGGCCTCGGAGATGGTGATGTTGTCCCGCCTTGCGATGGCACAGGCGATCTGATACGTCAGTTCATACGGAGGCTTGGTGGCGAACACGACATCCTCGGGATACCCAACCACCAACAGCCACTCAGCCACCTCTTGCATGTCGTTCATGCCTTCCTCCGGATGCGTGCCACTTCCTGTGCCGCCCACCGCTCACCACGCTCCTGTGCCTTGGCACCGAAGGGCATGTTCATCAGGGCGTCGAAGATCTGGTCATCGGTGTAGCCGTAGCGGGCCAGCCACACACCCAGTCGGAACTCCTCCTCGGAGCGGGTGCCCTTGGGGGGTTCGGTGTTGAGCCCGTCCTTCAGCCAGTCCGGTGCATCACCACGGCGCTCGGTCTGCGGGATGTGTTCACGCAGGGCCGTGAAGCGCAGGGACTCCACCATCTCGTTGAAGTCCGAGAGGTCGTAACGTCGGAGGGTGTCCAACTTCAGGACACGGACAGGGATCGGGTTCTCGGGGTCCTTGTGGTTATGCGTACCAGGGACCCGGAGGATGCGCGGGGCATCGAAACACTTGTCGGCACCCAGCCACTTGGCGATGGCCTGATTGGCCTCCACCGCGTCGAAGGTATCGACGGGTTCCCACAGTCTCCAGTACAGGTGGAACCCGTGACCGGAGTCCACGATGGCGGAGGGTGTGACGGGAAAGTTCAGGATGGCTTCGAGCGCACAGGACTTCCCCGCCTCGACGGAGACGAAAGACCCGAAATCCTTGGCATCCACGTCGGCCCAGAGGATCGTCGCCGTGGGCCACACGTCCTCTGCCTTGCCACTGGTGCGCTTGCGAGGCAGCACACCGACGTAGCAGTCCCAGCCGGCGGCATCACGGTCGGTGATGTCCTTGACGAGCTGGTCCGCGTTCATGGTGTAGGACTGGTGGACGGAACCGGAGCGCAGGAACCGGGCCTCGATGAGACCGTAGGAGGGCTGGAGGAAGTCGAACCACTCCCTCACTGGATCTCACGCACCTTCCGGTACTGCCGGCCACCGGTCCACTTGCGCTTGCCGGGGGTGTAGGTGGCTGCCTCCTCGGCGTTCTCCACGGACTCCAGGGTGGGAAGCGGAGACTCGTGGAGCTGGTAGCCGGTGGGCATGGTGGTGGAGCGTGCGGGCTGGGGGCCTTCATCACGCCACTGGTTGGGTCCGGTCATCACGCGCATGTCTCGAAGTACCTCCGTAGACGGGTGCCGATCCAGTAGGCGACGGGCGCTACGACGCCGTTGCCGATGCAGCGGTAGCGATGGGAGTCGAGTCCTTCCGGGAGGAACGCTTCCGGATCGGCCACGAGTGGCTGATCGTCCAACCGTCGGGCCATCCCATCAGGCGCTCTGCCTCCACGGGGGTCAGCCGGCGCACTGACCAGGTGGTCTGGGTTCCGTCCGCCACTGAAGCCAACGCCTGATGCAGTTCCTCGGGGAGCCTGCGCCCACGCTTCTCGCTCCTTCGGATGATCCCTTCCGCAGCGCGTGCCGACAGCGAGAACCGTTCCGGGGCCGTCAGGGTCAGGATGTCGCTCAGCGTCGAAGG
>CALFYG010000095.1 GCA_937952095.1 uncultured Micrococcales bacterium
AAGTTGAGAAACTTGTACTTGGAATGTCATGACCCCTGAGCACCCCGACCTCCCCACCTTCGCCACCTGGACCCACGAGAACCTCGTGCGCTTTGCCACCGAGGCGTACTTGAAACTACAGGATCAGCACGAACTGATTCAGCATCTCAGGCACCTTGTTGCCACAACACCGGAGGAGAAGAACGATGGAAACATTTGACGAGTGGTATCAGAACGAGTGCGAGATCGACGCAGCCGAGATGGTTGGCCCCAACGCTCACGAGTTCTGGGGGCTCGTGGAACGACTGGTCGAGGACGAGGGTCGTCGAGAAGCAGCGATGCACCGCTACACCATGGAATTCGGTCATGCTGGAACGTGACATAGAAGCCGCTGTGTGCCAGTACGCCCGAGAGGCCGGCATGCTGGTCTACAAGTTCACGAGCCCCAACCGAGCCGCGGTGCCCGACAGGCTGTTGATCACGCCCAAGGGGACCTCGTGGTTCATTGAATTCAAACGGGCTGGCCAGAAGCCCACACCTCAGCAGCAGCGGGAGCACGAGAGGCTCAGGGATCACAAGGTCATGGTGTTCGTGGTGGACAACGTGTCGATGGGTCGGGCCTGTGTGGATGCGATGAGGGAGTGGTGATGCTGAGAACCCCAGACCAGTTGCACGAGTATCAGCGCAACATGGTGAACTTCCAATGCACCCGACCCAACTCGATGATATGGGCCGACATGGGCCTTGGTAAGTCAGTGGTCACTCTCACCAGCATCGCGCACCTCTTGAACACGGGCTTCCTGAGAGGCGTGGTCATCGTGGCGCCCATCCGCGTGATCCGTCTCGTCTGGAGGCAGGAAGCGGCCCGCTGGACCCACACGAAGCACCTGACCTTCTCGATGCTCACAGGCACCCGGGATCAGCGCACCAGGGCTCTCCTGCGGCCTGCCAACGTGTACCTGATCAACTACGAGAACCTGCAGTGGCTCGCGGAAACTCTGGCGACCTACTACACGGGCAAGGACAAGCCGCTGCCGTTCAACGGGGTCGTGTGGGACGAGATCAGCAAGTGCAAGAACAGCAGCACCCAGCGAGTCAAGGCGGTCGAGAAGATCCTGCCCCACTTCGACTGGACCACGGGACTCACGGGAACCCCTGCATCCAATGGCTACAAGGATCTGCACGGTCAGTATCTCGTGGTCGATCGGGGGCAGCGCCTGGGGACCAGCAAGACCGCATTCAGGGGTCGGTTCTACAAGAAGGCTGGACCCTACAAGGAGGTGCCCTACGAAGGCGCGGAGAACGAGATCAAGCAGTTGATCGGGGACATCACGCTGGAGATGTCGGCCGAGGACTACAACAAGCTCCCGGACCTCGTGGTCAACGACATCAACATCGAGATGCCCGAGAACCTGAGAACCCTCTACGACCGCATGGAGAAGGAGTTCTTCATCCAACTCGACAGCGGCAAGCAGGTTGAGATGTTCAATCAGGCGGCACTGACCAACAAGTGTCTCCAGTTCGCCAACGGCGCCATGTACCCAGTGGCCGGGATGCCTCTGTGGGAACCGATCCACGACCTCAAGCTGGAGGCGCTGGAGGAGATCATCGACGAGGCCCAGGGCCAGCAGGTACTGTGCGCCTATGGGTATCGGTCGGACACCGAGAGGATCATGAAGCGGTTCCACGAGTTGCGCCCGATCAACCTGACCGAGTGCAAGTCGGAGGCATCACTCAACAACGCCATGGCTCGGTGGGCCTCGGGGGACTGCCCCCTGATGATTGGCCACCCGGCATCCATGGGTCACGGGATTGACGGCTTGCAGAAGCGCGGGCACATTGTCGTCTGGTACGGGTTGAACTGGAGCCTGGACCTGTACGACCAGATGAACGCACGCATCCGGCGTCAGGGTCAGGGGGCTCCGGTGATCTGCCACAGGCTCATGATGCTCGATACGCTGGATCAGGCACAGGCGCTGGCTCTGGACGAGAAGGCGCAGACTCAGGCGGGTCTGAGAAACGCGGTCAAACAATATCGCTTGACACGCGGGATGTGATTCGTGGTACAGTGTTGCACATCACAACGAAGGAGGGAGAAATGAGTGATTACGGTGGGACGATTTTCAACATGCCTGGAAAACCAAGGATCGGGCTTGCTAAAGAGAAGAGCAATCTGAGCAAATTGGCGAATCACACCGGGAAGATCGCAATTGACTGCCCTGAGTGCGGATTGACTTTCACCAGATATGCTTGTCACGCTAAGAGATGTGGTACTAGCTATTGCAGCAAGGCGTGCGCGAACAGCGGGCAACGCAAAACTGTAAAAATGAGTTGTGTTATTTGCTCAAGTGTTTTTGAGACCATACCATGCAAGGTTCGCACAAAGCATCAAGTGACCTGTTCTGAATCTTGCAGTTCAGTACGGCAGTCTCAATTGGTGAAAGATTCGGCAATTTTTAGGAAAACGTGGAGTAGAACGCGAGCACAAGGGAAAGGGAAATTGACTGTTGGGCAAGTGATGGAGATAGGTGAAAGTGCCGAGTCAACTGGCGCATTAGTCAAAAGGTATTCGGTTAGTGATAACACCATTCGCAACGCAAGACGAGAATGGGCAAAGGAGCACGGCAAATGAGAACCCTGATTGAACTGTTCCGAGTCCCCAGCGCCAAGACCCTCGCGCAGCGGCAGATCGAGGAGTCCGAGCGTCAGTGGGTCAAGCACTTGGCTGCTGCCGAGTATCACCAAGCCATGATGCGGTATCACACCGATGTCGTGCGTCAACTGAAAGCGAGGGAGTCATGATCTGGTGGGTCATCGGCGTCACGAGCGCCATCCTGTTCATCTTGTGGTTCTTGTGGGAACTGAAGCACGCGCCCGTGGAGGACTTCGACAGGGATCTCGGTCGCGAGGAGGACCATGCCGCCGCGGATCAGTGCATCCAGGCGTCACGCCCCGCGCCTCTGGATCACCCGCACCTGCGTGCGATTACGGGGCCACGCAAATGAAGTGCCCCCACTGCAAGGCATGGTCCTTCTGCCTGGAGACTCGGACCCGGCGAGACGGCACCCGGCGCCGCAGGTACGAGTGCGCCAACGGCCACAGGTTCACAACCGAGGAGCGAGTGATATGACCCACCAAGCCTACTGGCCCGGAACCAGCATCCCCAAGTCCCACGGCAACGCTTTCGACCTCTCCGCGTGCCCCGGGGTGCTGGCCCGGGAGTTCTACCTGAGTCAGGTGAAGGCCGATGCGGGACTCAAGGGTGCGAAGGCTACACAGATCACGACCTACACCAGAGCGGTGCCGGGACTGGTGATCAGGCCACGCCCTTTACCTTCTCGACCGACCTGAGCCCCGCGATCCCGAGAAGCCCGCCCAGCGTGTAGATCAGCACATCGGAGTCCACAGCAGGCGGCGCAGGCCATCCCTTCGCCACGGCAAGCCATGACAGGACGTTATGACCGATCGTGGCGTAGGCCAGCCCAGTGCCGCAGCACCAGCCGACAAACGGTCGCCAGCCTGCGACGAAGATGCTAGGGTGCTGGGCTTCCTTGGCGTTGATCTCAAGCTGCGCCAAAACGGTCTGCAGGTCCCCGGCTTGAGCGATCTTGAGCAGTTCCAGTTCCGCAGCAGCCTTGGCCGATGGATCCGGGAACATGCGCTCGATGATCTTGCCACCGAGGTCGAACAGGGGGCCGAGAAGCAAGGGGTTCATGGTCACGCCTCAATCAAGTTCTTGGCGATCCGGTTCGCCCAGCCGCGCCCGAACGCCGGCCACGTAGCCAGCGACGACATGAACTGCAGCCGGTGCCCGTTGAACCGGGCCACCAGACGGCTCGCATGCATCGACTGGATGGCCTGGAGGGTCACTGGCCCCAGAACCCCGTCATCATCGGTCCCCACGGCCCGCTGGAGCGTGCGGATTGCCGTCTTGACCCCCGAGTTCACCGCCATGTCGAACAGGTCGAACTTGACACCATCGGGAACCGCATCGCAGCCTGCCGGGGACCAGTAGTCCCTGCGGTAGAGTTCCCGGGCTCGCTCCAGCGTCATGCCGGCAATGTCCTCGCCCGGGTACGTCCGCTTGCTGATCCCGTACTTCGTCTCACCACCGGGATCTCGGGGATCGTTGACGTAGCCACCTTCGTGACCGATGAGGCGTTCAAACGCGGCGTCGAAGATCATATGTAGTGCAGGCACGTTGAAACGACGAGGGTGCAATACGCGACCCACCGATACCGTTGCGCCAACTCGTCGAGCATCATGGCCTTTGTTGGAGCCACTTCAACAACTCGCCGCCTTTGTCGATCAAGGCGTGAAGTCCGGCGACCAGTGCGGCGGTCCACAAAGCCACGCGACGGAGCATGTTCCAGAGCCATTTCCAGCGGTCCCTTTCTATCTTGGCTGCGCGAAGGTCAGCGATTTCGGAGTCGGTGAGTTTTTCATTCCTCATGGCTCACTTTCATCAGTAGCTGGGAAACCAGACGCCGGCGTCCGGGTCCCAGTACAGATCGAGCGCCTTGCTGACAACTGCCGTAACGACCCTGGCAATGTTTCCAGAGGTATTGGTCGCCCACAGCCCGGTCGGAACAAGCGTGATCTTTTCCCCGGGCTGCAACCCAGCAGGCACCGTGATCGTCTGGATCGTGGTCGTTCCGCTGACCTTCGTCACCCGCTCAGTCGGGGCGATGGTCGTGGCACTGGCAATGGTCGGCACGGCCTTGGGGTAGTACGCCCGCGCACCCATATCGCGGACATGGCTTGTCGTGCTGGCGTTGGTCACGCGCCCCAGGCTGCCGCTTGCCGCACTCTCGATTTCCACCCGGCACGACACACAAGCCGACGCAATGCGGGCGATGTACTCATACGCCGCTGCCCCGCTGTTTGTGACCTTCACCCCGGTGACTTCGTTGCCAGTCCCTGCCGTCAAGGCGATCATGGCGATACTCGCTACATTGTGGTCGCAGTCGATCAGATGTGGATTCACCACCCGCGAGTATGTCGGCGCACCCGATCCGTCATCAGTGATGAAGATGGGGCAGGCGTCTACGCTCTTGAGCGTGTCATTGATAGATAGGTTGTAGCCAACCGTACCTTGGAACACCACCCCGAGGTCGGAATCCTCGATGTAGTTATTACTGGAGATGCACCGCGAGACGGTAGACCCCGCGTCGTTGGCGTTGAAGATGATGGCCGACGCCTCTCCGGTCGACCCGCGCACACCAAACAGGCGATTACCCTCGGCCAGGAACAGGTACGAGTTTCGGTCCTCCAGCGCGGACCCGGTGCCGGTGAACTGAATCCCCTGCGCCATGTCCACGGTGTTCCTACCGATGCAGTTGCGAACGGTCCCGCTGATCGCGCCGTCCCAATGGTCGTAAAAGCAGTTGATGACATCGTACGCCTCACACTCATCAATCAGCGAATCGCGGCAGGCAAGGAAAGCCACGGCGCTCTCACCCCCGGTGAACCGGCAGTTGACAACTCTTGGCCGATCCACAGCACGGAACCGGATGGCGTGCGCCCCGCCGCCGATCACCGTCACCGTGTCGTAGTCGAACTCGATGTTCTCGACGCTGATGTCTTTGTCGGTCAGCGTGGTCGTGTTGTTGGTGTTGTTCCACACGAACGGGGCTGTGCCTGTGACTCCGGTTGTGCCGACCCACGACGCCGTGAGTGCTTCGATCTTGGTGCCCGCCTCACCGATCAGGGACTGGCGGGTGTAGAGCGCAAAGCCCTGGGTGAACATATACGTACCCGCAGGCACGAAGATGTCCTTGCCCTGGTTAGCCAGAGCACATGCGGCGAAGTAGGACTGCACCGCGGTGGCGGATGTTCCGGCCGCGATGTCGGCATGCAGGGCAACGGGGATGTAATCGAGCACGTTGGCGAGGTTCCTCTCCCTTGCCTGTACGGTGCGGGAAACGGCGCCAGTCCCATCGGCAACGTATGTCACGGCATCTGCTGTGGACCCGGCAGCGTAGGCCGCAGCGACCGCAGATGCCACTTGGGTCTGCGTGACAGACGACAGTTCCGTGGCACCAGTTGTCGCATCGAACACGATGAACTTGTCCCGGCGATCTGTGGCTGCGGGCAATGTGTCGTTCAACCCGCTGGCATCTCCCACAGGCAGTGTGATTGAGCGGGCGAGGTTGGGGGCGATCTCCTGCGCGATCATCGTCAAGCGATCCAGTGCCTGCTCATGGGTCTCGGCCGGGAACGGGTCGCTGCACGTCATCGACCTCGGCGAGCTGGCGCACGTGTCGTTCCGGCTGGTCGCCATGATCGGCATCACCGACGACGTCGTGCCCGGCCGCGACGCAGCCCAGCCGGACACCCTCGAGGTGGCCACCGT
>CALFYG010000096.1 GCA_937952095.1 uncultured Micrococcales bacterium
GCCGAGCCAGCCATCGCTCGGGCAAGCGACCGTCACTGTCCAGTCGCGCTGCGCCAGTCCCACCGCCCAGTCCAGCACGCACTGAGCGACACCCGCCACCGTTGGTTGGCTCACCATCAGGACCGATCGCGACACCGGGCACCTCCTCCAGGGCTCACGGTACTGGCCGACCGCACCCAGTGTCCGCGTGCGAGGCTGGAGGCATGTGGAGGGTCCAGACGCTGCGCACGGCGGCGGTGTGGCTCCTCTTCGCCCTCGTCGCCGGTTGCGGTGCGACGGCACCCGATCCGCCACTCCACGACACGATCGCGGTGGAGAGTCCAGCGGCCATCAGAGGGCTGGCCTATCACGGGATGTGGACCTCGAGGGACGCGCAGGATCGGGCTGAGATTCTCGACGCGATCGCGGCCGCGGGCATCCCGTGGGTGCGCATGGACGTGGGGTGGACGACGCTGCAGCCCGACGGACCGGCGCAGTTCGATCCAGCAGGGGTGGCACTGCTTGACGAGCGGCTTCAGGAGGTGTCGCAGCGCGGTCTGCGGGCACTGGTGATGTTCTGGTGGGCACCGGAATGGTCGAGTGGGACCACCGACAAGCGCGGTGTCCCCTCGAATCCGCAGGACTACGCCCGCGCGGCGGCCTGGATGGTGGCCCGGTGGCCCACTCAGATCGCGGCACTGCAGGTCTGGAACGAACCGAACCTGCCGGAGTTCTTCGCGAGCACTCGGCCAGCGGACTACGCCCCTCTTCTCACCGCGACGTACGACGCGGTGAAGGCCGTGCGTCCCGACCTCACAGTCGTGACTGCGGGACCCGCACACATGGACCGCGGCTGGTATCGAGGGCTGTACGCCCAAGGAGTCGAAGAGTCATTCGACGCTCTGGGGGCTCACGCCTATCCGGTGGTGGGGGATGCGCCACCCCGGGTATGCCGGGAGGACTCCTCAGGCTGTGACGTCGGTTGGCTGGCCGAGTACACCAGAACCCGCGGGGCGCCGGCCATCTGGGTGACTGAGATGGGGTGGTCCACAGCCCCGGACGATGACACCGCGCCGACCTGGCAACGCGGCGTGACCGAGGCGCAACAGGCGCGGTACACCGCTGAGATGCTCTCGTGGCTGGCCAAACTACCGCGCGTGAAGGCCGTGTTCGTCTACCGCGATCGTGACTTCGAGCCCGTCCAAGCCCACCTCGATGGCTTCGGGGTGTTGCGCGCCGACACCTCGCCCAAGCCGGTGTTCGACGTGATCACATGTCCGTCGAGAGCGGCGTGCCGCGCCGACGCCCGTCAGTGAACCGGTTCTGGTATGGATCGCGCCTGCTGGTTGTCTTGCCGGTAGCGCAGGGATCGGTGACCCGCTAGGGCCAGACCGATGAACATCCATGCGGTGGTGCGGGTCAGAGCGTTGCGTAGGGGATAGTCCACGACTCCCGCTCCGACCAGGGCGACCAAGGCCGCTGCTGCGGACATCGTCACAGCCGCACCCAGCGGAACACGGTGTATATCGGCACCGTCACGACCGAGTGCGAAGCGCCGGGCGGAACTGAAGGCCACCACTACTGCGGCGACGAAGACCCCAAGGGCCACCAGCCCGACGATGCCCTGCTCAGCGCCCACGGTGAGCACGAGGTTGTGCGCGTGTTGGCCTTCCAGCGTGCGGGTTTCCGATGCGAGGGAGCGTGATTGCACTGGGTACATGTTCGGTCCGACCCCGAACAGCAGGTTTTCCTGCCATTCCCGCAGCCCCTCAGCCATGAGGGCGGGCCTATTGTCGTAGGGGTTGGTGCCGCCGGCGAAGACGCTCAGTACCCGATCGAGGAGCAGCCTAGGCAACTGCCAGAAGGGCACAATCACCAGGGCCGCGCTGAGCATCCCCAGGCCGATGGCGAGCCCGATGGTCTGCGGGCGGCGGGTCTGTGGCACGAGGATCGCCATGACCACGGCAGCCAGTGCCGCACCCATCCAGGCGCCCCGTGAGAACGACGCGGCCAAACCCGCCAGGCTCAGCACCGAGCACAGCGCGGCCAACCACTTCAACCAGCTATGGACCAGGCATGCCAGAACCAGGGAGAACGCCCAGAGCATCGCCGTGTAGAGGCCGTACTCGTTGGGTTGCGAGAACACGCCGATCGCGCGTCCCTCAACGACGGACCCGTTGAAGGCGCCACGAGAGCTCACTCCGTCGATCACCCCCGAGCCTGCCACGATCGATGCGCCGAGCAGTACTGCCGCAACACTGACCTGCATGCGCTGTTCGGTGCGCGCAAGCACACTGATGCCGATTGCCGTCCACGCGGCCAGGATCTGCCAGGTTCCCAGCACGGCGGCCCTTGCGAGGTCATCGCTGAACGCCACTGATCCGAGTACTCCCAGCGTCCAGATGCTGGCCGCGAGCGCCGCCGCCGAAGTGGGGAGCAGGCTCGCGCGACCGATGAGCGCCTCCCATGCGGCCGCGACGACCACAAGCCCGGACAACACGGTCACGACATCGAGAGAGGCGGGCAGTTGTGTCATGCCGATCGGTGCCAGCAGGCCCAGCAGCACCAGAGGGGTGACGGGCCGCCACAGAACAAGCGCGGCCATCAGTAGCGCCGCGAGGGCGATCATGGGAAGCGGCATCAGGGCCTCCGATAGGGCGCCAGCACCTCGGCGAACGCCTGCGCAACATCGTCCTCGTCGGGCAGGGTGTGCGCGACTCGGGAACCGCAGCGACCCATCTGTTGGCGGGTGGTCGCATCGGACAGCAGCGCCAGTGCACCGGCGAGGGCCTGGGCGCTCGGTGCCGCCAAAGTGATCCCCGCCGGTCCCTCGGCGGTGATGAGTCGTCGAGAGATGGGGCCCGCCTGGGCCACGATGACCGGAACCCCGGCGAGCATGGCCTCAGTGGCCACGATGCCGTATCCCTCCTTGGTGGGGGCTCCCGCCTGTCCGGGACGTGTGAGCACGCCGACGGCGTCCACCGCTCCCAGCAGCTGGCCCGCATGTCTGATTCCCCCGGGCACGCACACGCGCTGCGACACGCCGAGTTCGGCCGCGAGGTCGAGCAGCCGCCGGCGTTCGCCCGGGGTCGCAGGGTCGTCGTCACCGATTGCCAGCAGCGACCAGTCGGCGCACCGTGGATCGGCCAGTGCGCGGATCGCCAGATCCACCCCCTTGTAAGGCACCAGGCGCGTGGCCATCCCGAGCGTCAATGGTGTGGGAGCCGTCCAGCCAGCCTCGTGAAGGATGTCGCGGGCCTGTGCGCGCGGTAGGGGGTCGGCCGGGCGGGGCGGCTCGATGATGATCAGATCCTGGCGTCCGGTCGGCTCTCCGACCTCGGCGGCGGTGGCGATGACCGTGGCCGCGTGGTGCCCCAGCAGGCGGGCGAGGGCGCGGTCGTAGCTGTGATCGTGCTTGACCCAGATCGCCGGGGGGCGTCGCTCGGGTAGAGCCATGCTCACTGCGAGTTGCGCCTTCACCCCGTTGCAGATCACTATGTCGGGCCCGCGTGCGAGGATCGCCCGCCGCAAGCCCGGGGCGCGTGCTGCGATGCCGATCGGCGACGCCGGTACCGGGTAGGTGATCGCCGCGATCCCCCGCGTTCGGAATGCCTCGCGCAAAGGCCCGTCCTGAAGCACGATTGCGTCGATCTCCCAAGGCGCCTGCTGCAGCGTTCCCGCGTCGAGGATCCCCAGCAGCCACATCTCGGAGCCTCCGGCATCTGTGCCGTAGGCAGAAACGACCAGGGCGCGACTCATCGGGTCATCAGTGCCTTCGCTTGGTACAACCTCGGTCGGGAGGACCAGGCCTTCCCCGCCAGACCCCGGTACAGGGGCACTCGCTGCCCCAGGGTCCAGCCGGATTCGGCCGTGCCTCGCAAGGCGAGCGTTTCACGGCTCCAGTAGATCGCATCGTCCAGAGCCGCTGGCGAAGGTGCCCATAGCGCCATTGACCACGCCCTGCCGGTGAGGCTGAGGGTCCGCTCCACGTGGTCGCCGGGCGCGGGCTTCTTGATCCACCACAGGAAGTGCGGGCTGTCGTTGATGGCGTCGATGCCCTCAACCTCGATGAGCCGCTGGTCGACGGGGCTGGTTCCCGTTGCCGTACCTGCCAGGTGCTGGTCGTAGCGTGCCCAGTTCAGAGTCGGGATGGGGTAGGGAACCGCGCTGACGTAGTAGTGGCAGGCCATGTCGACGAAATCCATCGCCAGGCCGTGCTGCCACTGATCAAGCAGGACAACCAGATCACCGCAGAAGCGCGCGCCGACCTCCACAAGGCACGGGCCCCGGGCATCGATGATCGCCTCGAGATGGAACGGAGAGCGACGAAGGCCCGTGGCGCGCATGACATTACGCGCGTACTCGGCCAGGACTGGGAAGTTCGGATCGCTCGTGGGGACCGCTGTGCTGCCGATCTCGAGGTTGCGTACGCCGTTCTCGTGGATGCGTATGTAGGTGCCCACTCCCTGCACCAGTGGTTCGCCATCAGAATCCATCTGGCCGTTCACCCAATACTCCGGACCCTCGATGAACTGCTCCATGAGCACCGGGCCAGTAGATCGCCGGAGGTGCTCAGTCACAGCCACAAGGTCGACTGGGGTGTCGAAGAACGCCACATCCGTGTTACCGCTGCCGTCGTTCGGCTTGAGCACGAACCGACGCATACTGTGCGTGCGGGCGAAGTCGACGACATCCTCGGTGGTGGACACATTCGTGAACGCATTCATCCGGATCGACGGGTCGTTCCTGACGACCAGGGCCTTCAACGCTTGCTTGTCACGGAAGGCGGGCAGCACATCGGGCTGCGCCCACGACAGCCCTAACAGGCCCGCGAGCTCCGCCAATGGTCTGACCATGCCCTCCTCGTAGGGAAGCACTCCGACGATGTTGTGGCGCGCCCGCAGGATCTGGGCCACGCGATCCCATCCGAGGTCGCCCACCATGTAGTGGGCACTGACTGCGGATGATCGCAACTGTCTGTGACGACCCTCGAGCAGCAGTCGTGTCCGCCAGTCCTGATGCAGGCACACCGTTCTGATGCCGAATTGGTGGTATAGGCGCTCGATCATCAGCAACGCATAGGGCCGGTAGGGATCGAGAATGACGGCCTCCACCCGTCGCTCAGTCATGGGCCCTCACCTTCCGATCACGGCTCGTACCCGGGCGATCGACTCCGGGTCGGCCCACCGCGCCACCACCCACCAGGTGGCAAGAAAGGCGATGCCGCCGGCAATCAACGCGGGGATCAGCGCGATGTCGAGCAGCAGGACGCCTGCCATGACCGCTGAGGCCACGGCTGCGGGGATCAGCGACGTACCCATCTTCACGGGACCGGCGTGGTGGTGAAGCCGCCACAGCAGCAGGCAGGCTTGCGCGGTGAACGCCACTGCCACGGCGATGCCGGCCCCGAGGGCGCCGTAACGATCGACGAGTGGCCATACGATTGCGAACTTCACCAGCATGGTGACGCCGGCCACAGCGGCGACGTCTGCGCTGTGATTGCTCACCAACAGGGCTGTGGTCAGCGCACTCAAAGTGACCAGCGCGAGCAGTGCCCATGACAGCGCAATCATGGTCGTCCGTCCTCCTGCGGCGTACTCCTGGCCGAAGAGCAGTCCGAGCAGTTCGCCTCCGCGGATCGCCATGGCGACTGCTAGCGGGAAGTAGAACACCGCCGCTGTTGAGTACAAAGCGCGCAGAATGCGTCCGAGGTCGGCTGGCTGCTTCGCGTACAGCATGGCTGGCATCGCGGCCTTGATCAGCGCGCTGGAGAAGAACAGGCTCGTCTCCATCAACTTGTAGGCAGCAGAGAAGTAGCCGACCTCCACGTAGTTGCCGCCCCGCGCAAGAGCGATGACATCGATGCGAGTGGTCTGCATGTTCATGGTGTTGGCGGCCCCCGGAAGGATGGACTTGACGAATAGAGCCCTGGTCTCCGCCCAGTGCAGGTTGCGCAGGTGCGGGGTCGCGCCGATGATGTGGGCCAAGATCAGCATGGCCACGGTTCCGATCACCGTCCCCGTGAGG
>CALFYG010000097.1 GCA_937952095.1 uncultured Micrococcales bacterium
CCGGAGATGTGCAGGTCGCTGCCACCGGCTCGCCACAACGCCTCGATGAGTTGATCCATCGTCGGGGAGGCCGGCGGTGCCGTCATGGCCGCGAGTGTAGCCAGGCAGGCGGGTCAGGCGCCCACCACGAGAGGGTGACAGGCGTTTGCGACGTTGTTGCCGTCGGCAATCCCGTGGTGCGACGTTGTTGACCTTTTTCGGCCTCATTTTCGACAACAACGTCGCAATCGAGATCCCCGCAGGACAACAAGGTCGCAATCCAGCCGGTGGGCGCGGGGCAGCGCAACCGGTTGCAGACCGGCACCCGCACCTGATCGGATGGGAGGACGACGATGAGGAGGTCGCACATGTCCGACGAGGCCCTTGAGAACCTGCTGCACGAGGACCGGGTGTTCCCGCCCACCCCAGAGTTCGCCGCACAGGCCAACGCCAAGGCCGACATGTACGACCAGGCAGCCGCGGATCGCTTGGGTTTCTGGGACGCGCAGGCGTCGCGCCTGCAGTGGGAGACACCGTGGGAGCAGACCCTCGACTGGTCCGACGCCCCCTTCGCGAAGTGGTTCGTCGGCGGCCGGCTCAATGTTGCGGTCAACTGCGTGGACCGGCACGTGGCGGCCGGCTTCGGGGACAAAGTGGCGATCCACTTCGAAGGGGAACCCGGCGACACCCGCACCATCACCTACGGCGACCTGCACGAGCAGGTCTGCAAGGCCGCGAACGCCCTGACCGATCTCGGCGTGACCGCCGGTGACCGCGTTGCGATCTACCTGCCGATGATCCCCGAGGCCGCGGTCGCAATGCTCGCGTGCGCCCGGATCGGCGCACCTCACTCCGTGGTCTTCGGCGGCTTCTCCGCCGAGGCACTCCGCAGCCGCATCGATGATGCCGAGGCCAAACTCGTGATCACCTCAGACGGTGGGTACCGGCGCGGATCGGCGTCGGCGTTGAAGCCCGCCGTGGACGAGGCGGTCGCCGACTGCCCGTCGGTGGAGAAGGTGCTCGTGGTCCGGCGCACGGGGCAGGAGGTGGCGTGGACTGACAAAGACGTGTGGTGGCACGAGGCCGTGGAGGGGGCCAGCCCGGAGCACACCCCCGAGGCGTTCGACTCCGAGCACCCGTTGTTCATCCTCTACACCTCAGGCACCACCGGGAAGCCGAAGGGCATCCTGCACACCAGCGGCGGATACCTCACCCAGACCGCCTACACGCACTACAACGTGTTCGACCTCAAAGCCGACGATGTCTACTGGTGCACCGCCGACGTGGGCTGGGTGACCGGCCACAGTTACATCGTCTACGGTCCACTGGCCAACGGCGCGACACAGGTGATGTACGAAGGGACCCCGGACACTCCGCACAAGGGGCGCTGGTGGGAGATCGTGGAGAAGTACGGTGTCACGTTGCTGTACACCGCACCCACGGCGATCCGAACGTTCATGAAGTGGGGCAACGATATCCCCGAGCAGTTCGATCTGTCCTCGATCCGCCTTCTCGGAAGCGTCGGCGAGCCGATCAACCCGGAGGCGTGGGTCTGGTACCGGGACCACATCGGCGGCGGCACCGCTCCGATCGTCGACACCTGGTGGCAGACCGAGACCGGGGCGATGATGATCAGCCCGCTGCCGGGCGTCACCGCCTGCAAGCCGGGTTCGGCGATGCGGGCGTTGCCGGGGATCAACGCGGACGTGGTCGACGACCACGGTGAGGTGGTCGGTCCGGGCGGTGGCGGCTACCTCGTCCTGAGCCAGCCGTGGCCGTCGATGCTGCGCGGCATCTGGGGCGACCCGCAGCGCTACAAGGACACCTACTGGGCCCGGTGGCCGCAGTACTACTTCGCCGGCGATGGCGCCAAGCTGGACGAGGACGGTGCGATCTGGCTGCTCGGCCGGGTGGACGATGTCATGAACGTCTCCGGGCACCGCATCTCGACGACCGAGGTCGAGTCCGCCCTGGTCTCGCACGAACTGGTGGCTGAGGCGGCCGTCGTGGGGGCCAGTGACGAGACCACCGGCCAGGGCATCGTGGCCTTCGTGATCCTACGCACGGACATGCCGGCACCTGACGACGTCGTGACCCAGTTGCGCAACCACGTGGCCAAGGAGATCGGGCCGATCGCGAAACCTCGCCAGATCCTCGTGGTGAACGAACTGCCCAAGACCCGGTCGGGCAAGATCATGAGGCGGCTCCTGCGTGATGTCGCCGAGAACCGTAGTCTCGGTGACGTGACCACGTTGGCCGATCCGTCGGTCATGAATCTGATCAGCGAGGGCCTGGGCAAGGGTGGCGACTGACAAGAAGCGCACGGAGGTCTTCGAACGCCTCCCGCTGCAGGAGCGCGTATGGGTGCTCCGGCAGTTGCAGGATGAGACGGTCGGCGGCGCGCTGCTGATCATCTCTGCGACGATCGCGCTGATCTGGGCGAACTCGCCGTGGGGTGACGTCTACTTCGAGATCGCCAACTTCACCGTCGGTCCGGCCGCACTCAACCTGGATCTGTCGCTTGCCACCTGGGCCGCCGACGGCCTGCTCGCGGTGTTCTTTTTCGTGGCGGGTCTGGAACTCAAGCATGAGTTGGTCAAAGGCTCCTTGAGCCAGCCCTCCAAGGCGGCCGTTCCGGTGGCGGCAGCACTTGGCGGGATGATCGTGCCGGCTGCGATCTATGCGGCGGTCAACCTCAGCAGCAGCGGCGGCGAACCCAGTGGGTGGGGGATCCCCATGGCCACCGACATCGCGTTCGCGCTAGCGGTGCTCGCCGTGGCCGGGCGTCGGCTGCCGGTCGCCGTCCGGGCGTTCCTGCTGACGCTGGCTGTGGTCGACGATCTCGGCGCCATCATCGTGATCGCCCTGTTCTACTCCGACAAGTTCGAACTCATGCCCTTCGTCGGCTCACTGGTGTGCATGTTCGGCTACTGGCTGGCACAGCGGGCGCGCATCACCACACCCCTGTTGTACGTCCCGCTGGCCCTGCTCACCTGGGTCCTGATGCACGAGTCCGGCGTGCACGCCACGGTTGCCGGCGTGGCCCTGGCGATGCTCACCCGGATCAAGGAGGATCCGGGAGAGCAGGAGGCGCCGGCTGAGCGACTTCAGCACAGCCTGCACCC
>CALFYG010000098.1 GCA_937952095.1 uncultured Micrococcales bacterium
TGGAGTTCAGACGTGTGCTCTTCCGATCTACGCCCAGATCGCGGTGTTGTTGGTGAACAGATCGACGATGCTGTACAGCTCCGCGCGGCCTACTCCCGGAGCTCCGGCGTCGGGGTTGTAGCCGGCGCCGACCGGATGCTGCATGAAGGAGTTGGCGGCGATGATGAAGAACGCCGACGCGTTGACGGCGAACGCGACGATCCAGATGCAGGCCAGGTGTACGGTGCGGGGGAGTCGGCTCCAGCCGAAGATCCACAGCCCGATGAAGGTGGATTCGAAAAAGAAGGCGACCAGGCCCTCCATCGCCAGCGGGGCGCCGAAGATGTCGCCGACGAACCGGGAGTACTCGCTCCAGTTCATGCCGAACTGGAACTCCTGGACGATGCCGGTGGCCACACCGATGGCGAAGTTGATCAGGAACAGCTTGCCGAAGAAGCGGGTCAGCCGGTACCACTCGGTGCGCCCGGTCACCACCCCGACACCGTGGACGGCCGGGATGTCGAGTTCTTCGAGGTCGCGCAGTAGACGGAACTCGCGCTCGGCGAATTCCGGGGTGATCTCTTTGAGCGCCATCACCGTCCCGTCCACGTCGACGAAACGCACGACGTGGCGTGAGATTCCGCGTGGCAGGGGGATGATCATCTCCTCGGGCCACCCGGCCAGCGGGACCTCCCAGGGGAAGTCGAGCATGTCGCCGGAGATCCCGGCCTCGAGCCGGATCGTCAAGTCCTCGTGCGACACCCCGGCATTGTCGCGTGAACTCGGCCTGCGACGCCAGAAGCGCGGCACACCTGAGACGACATTCCTGTGAGGCAATTCCGGTGGATCGCCGGATCCGGGAGGTCGGGCCGGGGTGTGGCCGTGTGGCGCAGCCCGGATCGTCTGCGAGAATGCTCAGGTGATGTTGCCCGCAGCCGCAAGCGCCGGCGGCGAACCCACTCTGATGGTCCCGGCCTGGCTTTGGGCCGTCACTGTGGGCATCGTCGTCCTGCTCATTGCCTTCGAATTCGTCCAGGCCACCCGTAATCCGCACGAGGTGCACATCCGGGAAGCCGCTATCCAATCGATCATCTACGTCGGGATCGCGATCGCGTACGGTGTGTTCTTCGCCTGGTGGAGCAGCGACCAGGTCCCGCCCAAGGGTGGTTCCTACGGGTTGGAGTACTTCGCCGGGTGGCTCATCGAGAAGAGCCTGTCCGTGGACAACCTCTTCGTGTTCGTCATCATCATGAGCACCTTCGCGGTCCCCAAGATCTACCAGCAGAAGGTCCTCATGGCCGGGATCGCCGGCGCGCTGGTGTTGCGGACCATCTTCATCTTCATCGGGGCCGCCGCGCTGGAGGCGTTCGCCTTCACGTACGTGATCTTCGGGGCCTTCCTCATCTACACCGCGATCAGTCTGGCGCGCCATCGCGATGAGGAACCGGAGTTCAACGAAGGCAAGGTCGTCCGGCTGGCCAAGCGCTTCCTGCCGTTCACCGACGAGTACCACGGCCCCCACCTGCACACGAAGATCGACGGCAAGCGGTACGGGACGCCGTTGATGCTGGTCATGATCGCGATCTTCGCCACCGACATCATCTTCGCCCTCGATTCCATCCCCGCCGTCTACGGCGTGACGAACGAGCCGTTCATCGTGTTCGCGGCCAACGCGTTCGCGTTGCTCGGTCTGCGCGCCCTGTACTTCCTGGTCGCCGGCCTGCTCGACCGCCTGGTCTACCTCTCCCTGGGCCTGGCCGTGATCCTGGCGTTCATCGGCGTGAAGCTGATCCTGGTGTTCTTCGACATCCATATCGACATCTGGGCGTCGCTGGGCTTCATCATCAGCGTGCTGATCATCACGACGGTCGCGTCGTTGATCAAGGTGCGCAAGGACCCGTCGGCGACCGCCCACGCGGGCTCGATCCCTGGCTTCGAGAGCAAGAAGGCCGACGACACCAAGAAGTGAGTCAGCCGCCGAGCGCGCGGATCACGGCTGCGGTGGCGGCACCGACCACGACGACCACCAGGAAGGGTGCCCGCAGCATCAGGGCGACGGCTGCCGCCGCGACGGCCGCGACGCGGGCATCGACCACCACGGCCATGCCGTCGGCGAGCGTGACGACAGCCAGCAGGGCGGCCAGCAGGGCCACCGGGAACATCCCGACCAACTGGGCCACGACCGGCTTGTCGAGGACGCGTTCGGGCACCACGTAGCCCAATGCCTTGAGCGCGTAGCACGCCGCGCTGCCCAGCAGCACCGCCGCCCAGATCACGATGCCCTGCGCAGGAAGAAGAAGGGCACCAGTGCAGCGCACAGAACGGGCAGTCCGGGGGAGAGCACTGGAGTCAGCGCGACACCGATCACTGCACTGACCACGGCCACCCCCAGGAGTCGCCGGCTGCTGATCTGAGGCCACAGCAGGGCGAGGAACGCTGCGGGGACCGCGGCATCGAGACCCCAGCGCTCAGGGTCACCTATGCTGCTCGCACCGAGGGCTCCGATCAGGCTGCCGAGGTTCCACAGGACGAACACGCTGAGGCCGGTGGACCAGAAGGCCAACGCCGGCCGAGGTTCAGGGCGGTCGTAGTGGGCCAGGGCCATCGCGGTCGACTCATCGATGGTGAGTTGGGCCGCAGGTACCGACAACGCGGGCGACGGTTGCAGGATCTGGCGCATCCGCAGGCCGTAGAACAGGTTGCGCAGGCCGAGCAGGGCGCTCCCCGCCACCGCGGCGACCGCAGATCCGCCCCCGGCCAGCACCGACACCAGAGCGAACTGCGAGGCGCCGGTGAACATCAGCGCGCTCAAGGCCATCGTCTGCCAGACCGAGAGCCCAGAAGTCACGGAAAGTGCGCCGAACGAGACGCCGTATGCGCCGGTCGTCAGCCCGATCGTGGCTGCCTCGATGAGCACACCACGACGGGTGTCATCGGGGTTCGCCGTACCAGACACGCACACCTCGGAGGTTGTTGAGGACGAGGACCAGTGCACTGAGGGCCACGTTCGCCCAGCCGGTGCCCTGGAAGAGGTACAGGGCACCGAACGCCAGATTGACCACAGCCAGCACATTGACCACTGGCCACGCATGATCGGCGCCGGCGAGAATGCCGCGGGCCAGCCAGATGTACGCGACGAACAACGCCGCGGACAGTGAGGCCGTGATGACCCAGTACCAGTCGCTGACGGGTCGGTCGAACAGGAGTTGTGCCTGCCCGGGACGCAGCAGAAGGATCACTGAAGCGATCCCGGACATGAGTTCCACAAGAGCGATCAGGTAGGCGAGCAGACCCAGCACGGTGACCGCCGGTGGGCGGTTCCCGGTGGGTGTCATGCGCTGCAGTATGGCAGTGACGTCTACCGTGGAAGGCATGGCAGGTCGCCTTGTGGTCGTGGGGGCGGCGGCAGTGCTCGCCCTCTCGGTGGGCGTGGTGGCCGAACCGCAGGCCCCGGCCGCGGTCGCCCGCGACTCCACCCCGCGGCAGAGTCCCTTGGACGCGGACTATTACCTCGTGGACGCCTCGGGACACTGGGCGCCGCCGCGCTGTATCGGTGACGGCCGCTCCGGGCCGCGTGTGCAACCCGTTTTCGTCTATCGCAAGGGAGCACGCAACCGTTTCGCGGATTTCGAGACGGTGCTGCGACGATCGCTGTACTTGAGCACCGGCATCCTCGAGCGCTCCTCCGGGACCGAGCGCACGGTGCGATGGGTGCACGACGCCGACTGCCGGCCGTCCATCTGGACGGTCGCTGTGCCGGCGGCCAAGACCTACGATCTGGTGTCGATCCGCCGCTACCTGACGAAACGACAGCCCCGCTTCCGATCTGCGGACCGGGTCTTCACGCTCTGGGTCGACTCCACCACCAGCCCGTACTGGTCGGGCCTTGGCGGGGATCGCTGGTCGGCGACCTGGAGCTCGTCGTGGGGCTTCGTCTGGGCGGATACCCACGAGATGATCCACGCGTTCGGGGCCGTGTCCGCGGAGGCGCCGCACGCGACGGGCAAGGCGCACTGCTACGACGGCTACGACGTGATGTGCTACAAGGACGGCGGTCCCTCGTGGCGCAAGATGGTGCGCTGCGCGTGGCCGGGTGCCCGGTACCGTCTCGACTGCGGCGACGACGACTACTTCGCCGTCGATCCGCGGCCGCGGACGTGGTTGGCCAG
>CALFYG010000099.1 GCA_937952095.1 uncultured Micrococcales bacterium
TCGCTTTCGCTATCGGGACGCTGGCGATCATCCTGGGCTTCAAGAAGTTCCTGCCCGTGGTGCCGGGCGCGATCGTGGCCGTGATCCTGTCGATCATCGTGTCTGCGACGATCGATGCTTCGAGCAAGGGGGTCGCCGTGGTGGGTGCGGTCCAGGGCGGTTTCCCGCCGATCGGCCTGCCGCAGGGCATCGACCTCTCGACCACCGCCCAGTGTGTCGCGATCGCGTTCTCCTGCTTCATCCTCATCGTCGCGCAGTCGGCAGCGACCTCACGCAGTTTCGCCATGCGCCATGGACAGAAGGTCGACGTGAACCAGGACATCGTCGGCCTGTCCGGCGCCAATTTCGCGGCAGGTCTGTCGGGGACGTTCGTGGTCAACGGCAGTCCCACCAAGACGCAGATCCTCGACGAACTCAAAGGCCGCACCCAGGTCGCCAACATCACCATGTCCGCGGTGGTCCTGCTCGTGGTGATGTTCCTGACCGGGCTGCTGGCGGACATGCCCAAGGCGGTACTCGGAGCCATTGTGTTCCTCATCGGCGTCGACCTCGTCGATTACCTGGGGTTGAAGCGGGTCTGGCGCGAGCGTCCCGCGGAGGGGGTGATCGCCGTCATCACGGCGGTGGTCGTCTGCGCGGTGGGGGTCGAGCAGGGCATCATCCTGGCGATCGTGATGAGCATCATCTGGCTGATCAAGCGCCAGTACGCGCCGGAGGCGTTCGTGATGAAGTCCTCCGGTGATTCAGCCGTCTACGCCAGCGCGAAGGCGGGGGCCGAGACTCTGCCGGGCCTCATCGTTTTCCGCTACGACTCCGAGCTCTTCTACGCCAACGCGAACCGCTTCGTCGACGACGTGCAGGAGGTCTTCTCGACCGCACCCGATCCGGTGCGCTGGTTGGTGATCGACTGCTCCAGCGTGACGGATATCGACTACTCGGCGGCCATCAGCCTCGGCGGCCTGATCGACTATGTGCACGCCCACAACGCCCACTTCGGCATCATGGGCGCCGATCCCGGGTTGTTGAAGACCATGGAGAACCTGGGCCTGACGAAGGACTTCACCGAAGACCGCATCTTCCACAACTTCGACGAGGTCGTCGCGGCCTACCGAAAGCAGGGCGCGAAGTCGTGACTCGCCGTGCATGGGTGGGTGCCTCGGTGCGGTAGGTTCATCTGCGGAACACAGGGAGGCCAGATGCCAGCGATCGTGCTCGTCGGTGCCCAATGGGGCGACGAGGGCAAGGGCAAAGCGACCGACATCCTTGGGGAGCGCGTCGACTATGTCGTGCGCTACCAGGGCGGGAACAATGCCGGCCACACTGTCGTCATCGGGGATGAGAAGTACGCCCTGCACCTGTTGCCCTCCGGGATCCTCACGCCGACGTGTGTGCCCGTCATCGCCAACGGCGTCGTCATCGATCCCTTCGTGCTGCAGCGTGAGATGCAGGGACTGCAGGACCGCGGCATCGACACCGACCGCCTGGTGATCTCATCGAACGCCCACATCATCGCGCCGTACCACGTGGAGCTCGACAAGGTCACCGAGCGTTTCGCGGGGAAGAAGAAGATCGGGACGACCGGCCGGGGCATCGGCCCGACATACATGGACAAGGTCTCGCGGATCGGCATCCGGGTGCAGGATCTGTTCGACCCCGAGGGGTTGCGCGACAAGATCGCCGGCGCCCTGCACCACCGCAACCAGGTGTTGGTGAAGATCTTCAACCGGCGCGCGATCGACGTCGATCTGGTGTGTGAGCAGTTGCTGTCCTACGCGCCGCTCTTCGAGGCGCATGTGGCCGATACCGCGCTCCTGCTCAACGAGGCCCTCGACGATGGCAAGTACATCCTCCTCGAGGGTTCGCAAGGGACGTTGCTCGACGTCGATCATGGAACCTATCCCTTCGTCACATCCTCGAACCCGACCTCCGGCGGCGCCTGCGCGGGCAGCGGGATCGGACCCACCCGGATCTCGCGGGTGCTGGGGATCCTCAAGGCGTACACCACTCGGGTGGGCGCGGGTCCGTTCCCGACGGAGCTGTTCGACGCCGACGGTGAACGGTTGCGCTCGGTCGGTGGGGAGGTCGGCGTGACGACTGGCCGCGACCGCCGGTGCGGGTGGTTCGACGGGCCCATCGCCCGCAATGCCAGCCGCATCAACGGCCTGACGGACATCTTCTTGACGAAACTCGACGTGCTCACGGGATGGGAGCAGATCCCCGTGTGCGTCGCGTACGAGGTGAACGGCCAACGGTTCGAGGACATCCCGATGAACCAGCGTGACTTCGCTGCCGCCACCCCCGTCTACGAGTACCTGCCCGGCTGGGACGAGGACATCAGCGGGGCCCGAGCGTTGTCCGACCTGCCGGCGAACGCGCGGGCGTACGTGCGGTTCCTCGAGGAGCAGGCACACTGCCGGATCTCCGCGATCGGCGTGGGCCAGGACCGCGCCGAGACCATCGTCGTGCACGACCTGATCGACTGAGCCGCATCACCCGGCGGAGCAGATTGTGCATCGGGCCCGTGGCTGGGCGGCGGCCTGATCTGTCCCCGGTCACAAGCCCTGCTCAACCGGTACAGCACACCCAATACCCTTGAGGCGTGCGCGTACTGGTGATCGGCTCCGGAGCCCGGGAGCACGCCCTCGTCATGTCCCTGCTCGCCGATCCGGAGGTCAGTGAGGTCGTCGCGGCACCGGGCAACGCAGGGATCGCACAGGTCGTCCGCACCGAGGCTCTGGACGTCAACGATGCGGATGCGGTCGCAGCCCTGGCAGCCGGTTTCGACCTGGTGGTCGTCGGTCCGGAAGCGCCGCTGGTAGCCGGTGCGGTGGATGCCTGCCGCGCCGCCGGGATCCTCGCCTTCGGCCCGACGGCGGCCGCTGCCCGCCTCGAGGGCAGCAAGGACTTCGCCAAGGAGGTCATGCGCAGCGCCGGCATCCCGACCGCGGACGCCCGCACCGTGACCGATGCCGCCGACCTTGTCCGCGAACTCGATGCCTTCGGGCCTCCATACGTCGTCAAGGACGACGGGCTGGCCGCGGGCAAGGGCGTGGTGGTGACAGACGACCGGGCGCAGGCGCTGCTGCACGGTGAGGCCTGTCTGGCCAAGGGCGGGGCCGTGCTCATCGAGGAGTACCTCGACGGCCCGGAGGCCAGCGTCTTCTGCATCAGCGATGGATCAACCGTGGTCCCGCTGCTGCCCGCGCAGGACTTCAAGCGCGTCGGCGACGGGGACACCGGCCCCAACACCGGCGGCATGGGCGCGTACTGCCCGCTGTCATGGGCCGACCCGGATCTCGCGCAGTGGACCATCGACAACGTCGCGCAGCCTGCCATCGACGAGATGGCCGCGCGCGGGATCCCCTACACCGGCGTGCTGTACGTCGGCCTCGCCCTGACGAGCACCGGCCCCCGGGTCGTGGAGTTCAATGCCCGCTTCGGTGACCCCGAGACACAAGCGGTGCTCGCCCTGCTCGAGACCCCCCTTGGCGGTCTGCTCGCGGCTGCGTCCCGCGGTGAGCTTGCCGATCAGCCGCCGCTTCGGTGGCGCGACGGGTCGGCGATCACCGTCGTCTTGGCGGCGGCCGGCTACCCGCAGTCCCCGCGGACCGGCGACGTGATCACCGGGGCCGATGCGCCCGGAGTCCTGCACGCCGGCACCGCCCTGCGCGACGGCGAGATCGTGTCGTCGGGAGGGCGCGTCCTCAACGTCGTGGCCACCGGAGCGACGTTGGAACAAGCCCGCGAGACGGCCTACGCGACCTTGCACGGCATCACCCTCGACGGCGGCCACTACCGGACCGACATCGCTGCGGTCCTTCCCGAGGAGTCCTGATGATCCCCAATGTCCTGGCCAGCCGTTACGCGTCGGCGGAGATGACGCAGATCTGGTCGGCCCGCAACAAGATCGTCGCTGAGCGGCACTTGTGGCTGGCCGTGCTGCAGGCGCAGGCCGATCTGGGCGTCGAGGTGTCAGACGGGGTCATCGAGGACTACCGCGCCGTGATCGACGAGGTCGATGTGGACTCCATCGCCGCGCGCGAGCGGGTCACGCGCCACGACGTCAAGGCGCGCATCGACGAGTTCAGTGCCCTGGCCGGTCACGAGCACATCCACAAGGGAATGACCAGTCGCGACCTCACGGAGAACGTCGAACAGATGCAGATCCGGCAATCGCTGTTGCTGGTCCGTGACAAGACCGTGGCGCTGCTGGCTCGGCTCGCACGACTGGCCGCCGAGCATCAGGACCTCGCCGTGACGGGGCGCTCACACAACGTCGCCGCGCAGACCACGACCCTGGGCAAGCGTTTCGCCAGCGCCGCCGACGAGGTCCTCGTGGCCTTCGACCGGTTGCGGCACCTGCTCAACGACTATCCGCTGCGGGGGATCAAGGGTCCGGTCGGAACTTCGCAGGACATGCTCGACCTGCTCGGCTCGCAGGAGTCGCTCGCTGAGCTTGAGCGAAGGGTGGCCGCGCACCTGGGCTTCGAGCGGGTGCTCACCTCGGTCGGTCAGATCTATCCGCGATCGCTGGACCACGAGGTCATCGGTGCGCTGGTGCAACTGGCCGCCGGGCCGTCGAGTCTGGCCACCACGATCCGCCTGATGGCTGGGCACGACCTGGTGACCGAGGGGTTCCAGCAGGGTCAGGTCGGATCCAGCGCGATGCCGCACAAGATGAACACGCGCTCCTGCGAGCGGGTCAACGGCTTCATGGTCCTGCTCCGCGGGTATCAGACCATGGCGGCCGACCTGGCGGGCTCGCAGTGGAACGAGGGAGACGTCTACTGCTCGGTGGTGCGTCGGGTGATGCTTCCCGACGCCTTCTTCGCCTTCGACGGGATGCTCGAGACGATGCTCACCGTGCTCGACGAGTTCGGGGTGTTCGAGGCCGTGGTGCAGAAGGAACTCGACAAGTACCTGCCGTTCCTGGCCACGACGAAGATCCTCATGGCCTCGGTCCGGGCCGGTGTCGGCCGGGAGACCGCGCACGAGGTGATCAAGGAGAACGCTGTCGCGGCGGCGTTGGACATGCGCCAGACGGGCGCGGACCCTGCGTTGATCTCGCGGCTGGCGGCCGATGACCGGCTGCCGCTCGACGCACCCGCACTCGAGGCTCTGATGGCCGCACCGCTGGAGTTCACGGGCGCGGCCGCGGGGCAGGTTCAGACACTCGTGGATCGGATCGCCGAGATCACAGCGGAGTATCCGCAGGCTGCGGCGTACTCACCCGGCGCCATTCTCTGACCCAGAGCACGCCCGCTCCGCACGCGCTGATCCAGGCGCTCGCGAACAACCACCCGGCGAGCACATCGGTGGGCCAGTGCACGCCGAGCAGCACCCGACTCGGTCCCATGAGCAGGCCCACGGTGATCAGGGCGATCCCCGGCCAGCGGCTGTCCAGCAGCGCCAGGGCGACGATCCCGAACACCACATAGCCGTAGATGCCTGCCATGCTGTGGCCGCTGGGGAACGACGGGCTGGTCAGGACCTCGAACGGATCCGGCCACACGGGCCGTTGCCTGTCGACGAGGTGCTTGACGCTCTGGGAGATCATCCAGCCACCCATGCCGCACAGCCCCACCCACCAGGCCCAGTAGCCGTGCCCGCGGCGGGCCAGGACGACCACGACACCTACAGTCGCGGGAACCAGCACGATCCAACTGCCCAAGACCGCGAAGACCTTCGTGACCGGCACCACCCAGGTGTGATCATGAGCGAACGTGTACGCATTGGTGGCCAGGAGGAGGTCGTCGGCCTGGCTCACAGCAGGCGGGCCGGCGGTCAGCGGCATCCCGAGCCCCGGACCGTCGGCCAGGACCAGTCGCGTCAGTGCTGCCGCGGCCATCGCCAGCAGCAGGGCGAGACCCGCGAGGATCCAGGGCGTCGGGCGGCGGTCCACCGGCCCATCCTGGCAGGTGCATCCCTGGGTTTCCCCGCCCGCTAGCGTGGAGCGGTGAGCGTCGACCTCATCCCGGGCTGGGAACATGTCTACTCCGGCAAGGTCCGGGACCTGTACGCCGATGACGGCCGACTGCTGTTCGTCGCCTCCGATCGCATCAGCGCCTTCGACTGGGTGT
>CALFYG010000100.1 GCA_937952095.1 uncultured Micrococcales bacterium
CGCGGGCCGTGAGCATGAGGATGGGGGTGCGGTCGCCTTCGGCGCGCAGCACCCGGCACACGCCGAGGCCGTCCACGCCGGGCATCATCACATCGAGTACCAGGACGTCGGGGCGGTCGCTACGGAACGCGGCCAGCGCCTCGACGCCGTCCTTGCAGGCAGTGACCTGGTAGCCGTTGAGTTCGAGCGCCGTCGTGAGGGACTGCCGGATCGCCCTGTCGTCATCGGCAACGAGAACCTTCATGGCTGCGAGTCTGCCGCAGCCTGCAGCCAGATCGACGGTTGGTCAGGGCGCGCCCCGGGAACGGGGGATGCAACACAGGGCGCGCCCATGACCGTCACGCGGCGGTCGACGTCGCCGTCGGCTGCTGGTGACGACCGAAGTCCATGGCCTTCTTGCCGGTCACCTTGAAGTCGGCGTTCATGACGACGACCACCATCGAGTCATCCGCCTTCTTGACCATGGCGTAGAACTTCTTGCCCTTCTTGTGCACGTCCATGACGGTGCCGCCGGGGAACTCCTCCAGCGCGGCCGCCTCGGCCTTCTTGAAGTTGGGCCCGGTCACGTCATGACCGAGAGGTCCATGCCCGCGCTTGCCGTGGGGACCCCGCTTGCGCGGGTTCTCGACGGACTGGATCGTGTACTTCTCATCGAGCAGCACGACCTTCTTCTTGCCGTTGTCCGTGCGCATCAGCACCGCGTAGCCCTCGCCGTCGCGCACGAAGACGTGCAGGACCGTGGCGGCCGGGTACTCCGCGAGCACCGCGTCAGTGGCCTTCTGCGTCTGTTCGTCGGTGGCGGGTGTGCCAGGACCGTGGCCGGGACCGCCGGCCGGCATGTCCTTCTGCTCCACGACGGCGAAGTTGGCGTCGAGCACGACGAGGGTGTGTGTGTTGTCGCTGGTCGTAACCATGACGAGGTAGTTGCCGCTGGCGTCCTTGTGGACGTGGTCCGCGGTGCCTGGTACGACGGCGAGCGCGGCGTCGATGGCCTTCTGGGCGTCCTCGCCCGTCACGATCTCGCCGGGGCCGCGGTGGCCCATGGGGCCACCCATCTGGCCGGGTCCGTAGCCCTGGGCAGGGGTGGTCGGGGTGGAATCCGAGTTGCTGTCCGCGGTGGCGATGGTCAGGCCTCCGGCGAGCGTGGCGCCCACGGCGAACGCCGCGATGCTGGCTCCGGCGACTGCGCCGATCTTCTTCATGACGTGGGTCCTTTCGTCGTTGTCACCAGAGTCCGACGTCCCCGCGAGAGCCCAACGTGAAGCAGGTAAGAACCAGGTGAGAGTTCTCAGGCGCAGGGCCAGGTGAGCGACGCTCGGGCGCCGTCCAGGAAGGCGGTGATCGCCGTGGCGCTCTCCTGTGGCGCTTGGAAGAGCACCGAGTGCCCAGCGGCCGGAACCCGCAGCAACTGCGCCTTCGGCAGCAGATCGGCCAGGGCCCGGCTGTTGGCCGGTGGTGTGATGACATCGCGCCGCCCCACCATCACCAGCACGGGCGACTGCACGGTGCGCAGTGCAGCGGCGTTGCGGTTCGATCGCAGCCAGGGGTCCTCGGCCGCGACCATCGTGTCGTACGTGGCGGCCGGGACGGTGGGCTCCGGGTAGCGACCTGACGCGACCGCCTCGTCGAGCCGGTTCAGGAATGCTCGGCCACGATCTTGTGCACATCGTGTGTGGGGGTAGTTCGTCCGAAGGTACGTCGCGAGTCCCGCATCCGGATCGCTGTCGGCGCGCTGGACCCAACGCGGGCCAAGGCGGGCACGGTCACCGCCCGGATTGGTTCCGACCAGTACGGCCCGGTCCACGCGCGCAGGATGCCTGCGCAGCAGTTCCTGCACCACGAACCCGCCCATGGACCAGCCCAGGACATCGGCGCGCTGCACGCCGATGTCAGTCATCAGCTGGGAGGTGGCGGCAGCCATGCCCGCGAACGTTCTGCGGGCCGGGGCCGTCGAATCGCCGAGGCCCGGGTAGTCGAAGACGATGACCCGGCGCTCGGACGCCAGCGCCGCGAGGAACGCGGGATCCCATTCGGCCATCGGTGAGCCGGTGCCGTTCAGCAGCAGTAGGGGGCGGCCGGTCCCCAGTTCGGACCAGGCGATCCCGTGGGCGCTCACCTGCGGATCGATGCGGGGCTCGGGTGGCGCCGCCGGTGCCGATCCGCATGCCGCCAGCAGGAGGATCGCCACCCACCACGCACGCATGTGCCCACTGTGACGCAGGCGGCCTGCTGTGCGCGCATCGCCAGGTCGCCTGAGCGTTCGCCTAGAGCGGCGGTCCGGGTTCGGAGTCCGGATACAGCGACGCCTGCTGGACCGGCAGCGCGGTCAGCTCCCCCACCTCACGGACCGACATGCTGATCCGGGTCGCTTCCACCGAGGCCAGTACCGTCTGCGGCCGGCTGCTGCCAGGGATCGGGATGACGACTGGGGACTGCGCGAGCAACCACGCCAAGGTCAACTGTTGGGGGCTGACGCCGCGGGCATGCGCATGGTCGGCGAACGTCTCCGCCCCGGTCAGGGGGGACCACGGCAGGTAGGCGATGCCGTGCTCGGTGCAGATGTCCAGGACGTCGCTGTCGGCTCGATATCGCGGGGACCGCTCGTTCTGCACGGCGACGATACCGCCGTCGGCAGGTCCACCGGCGATCTCGAGGGCTCGCTGCAGCATCGGGGAGGTCACGTTGCTCAGCCCGATCCGCGCGGCCAGGCCACGCTTCTGGACAGCCATCAGACCGGCGATCTGATCGTTGAAATGCACCGTCGGATCGGCGCGGTGGAGGAAGTACAGGTCGATGCTCGGGACGGCCAAACGTGTCGCCGAGGCCTCCGCCGCCCGCAGCAGGGCATCCGGTGTGCCGGCGCGGCCCCACACATCTGCGTCGGTGCCGGGGACCCGCGTGATGCCACCCTTCGTGGCGATCACCGGCCGCCGCCCGGCGTACGACGAAACTGCCTCGGCCACGAGTTCCTCGTTGTGTCCGATCCGCGCAGCATCCGGGGCGTAGATGTTCGCGGTGTCCAGCAGCGTGATCCCGGCGTCGAGTGCTGTGTGGATCGTGGCGAGCGCCTGTTCGCGGCGGTCGATCATCCTGCGGCCGGACAACTGCATGCAGCCCAAGCCGAGCGGGAAGACGTCGAGATCGCCGATTCTGCGGTTGTCCATGGCTTAACTGTCCCCCGCGCGAGCGGGATCAGTCGATGGAGTTGAACAACTCCAACGCCTTGGGGGAGTCCCACTTCACGGCGTCCTGTCCGGCCACGAAGTACGTGCCTTCGACGGTGGGCACGGTCGTCGATTGGCCCATCCCCATCGAGATCATCCCCATCGCCACCGCCAGTCGCATCTCATCGACGATGCCGGTGTTCTTGTCGACGGTCAGGCTGTTGCCTGCTGCCGAGGCGGCTCCGAACGAGCGCCACGGGAAGATCCAGGTGAGGGGGCTCATGGCGCGCTTGGCGACCGACGAGATGAACTCCTGTTGGCGCTCGACACGGCCGAGGTCACCGCGCGGGTCCGCATAGCGCATCCGGACGTACGCCAAGGCGTCCGCGCCGTCCATGGTCTGGCAGCCCTTCTTCACCTTCAGACCACTGTTGACGTCGTTGAACTTGCGGGTGGGGCACAACTTCACACCGCCGAGGGCATCGGTGGTGTTCGCCACCCCGGCGAATCCGATCTCGACGTAGTTGTCGATCTTCAAGCCGGTGGTCTGCTCGACCGTGGTGGTCAGCAGTTCGGGGCCGCCGTAGGCGAACGCCGAGTTGATCTTGCCCTGGCCGTAGCCGGGAATGCCCACCCAGGAGTCGCGTGGGATCGACACCAGTGTCGGGGTCCCGAAGAGCGGGACGTGCATGATCATGATCGTGTCGGTGCGCTGGCCTTCGGTGGACCCGGTGTGCAACTTCTTCTGCTGGGCCTTCGTCAGGCCCTGGCGACTGTCGCTGCCCACGATGAGGTAATTGCGTCCCCACGAGGACGCGTCACTGGCCGGCAACGCTGCCGTCTTCGACACCGATGTGGCGAAGACCGTTGCCACGGCGAGCAAGTACACGGTGAAGACCGCGACCGCGGTGAGGATGATCCGCTTGGCCCCCCATTTGCGATGACGGCGGCGGCCCTTGCGAGACGGTGCGATCGTGCGAGGGATCGGAGGCTGCACCGGCCGTGGCGGCGCCCCGACGGGCCGCGGCGAGGAGCCCACGCCGGCGCCCACCGGTTGCCGGGGTTCGGGCGCGCCGAGGCGCTGCGTCGGTTGCTCACCTGGCTCCGGGCGCATCCACGACTCGAACTCCGGGGGCACATCCCCACTCTTGCTCACTCATACATGGTGCCCGACAAATACCTCCATGCGCAGTGATCCTCATCTCAGAACGTCATACGATCGGGCGCCATGACGGTAAGGATTACGCAAGATGGCCTAACGACAGTGGTCACGATCGATCGGCCGCATGTGCGCAACGCTGTGGACCGGGCCACGGCGCAGGCCCTCGCGGATGCCTTCCGTGGCTTCGAGGCGGACCCGGGAAGCAAGGTCGCGGTCCTGACCGGGGCGGGCAGCACGTTCTGCGCGGGCGCGGATCTGCGGGCGATCGCGGGGGGTGAACCGAACCGGTTGCAGCCCGACGGCGATGCGCCGATGGGACCCTCCCGCATGGTGCTGTCGAAGCCGGTGATCGCCGCGATCAGCGGGTACGCGGTGGCGGGGGGACTCGAGCTCGCCTGTTGGGCGGACCTGCGCGTTGTCGAGTCCGATGCCGTGCTCGGTGTCTTCTGCCGCCGGGTGGGAGTACCGCTGATCGACGGTGGCACTGTGCGACTGCCCCGCATCGTGGGGCTGGGCCGTGCTCTGGACCTGATCCTCACGGGTCGGGAGGTGCACGCCGACGAGGCCCTGCGGATCGGACTGGCCGACCGGGTGGTGCCGCCGGGGCAGGCACTGGCGGCGGCGCTGGAGCTGGCGCGGCAGATCGCGGCGTTCCCACCGGCGGCGATGCTCGCCGACCGGGCCGGTGTCTATCGGGGGCTCGATCTGGATCTGGCGCAGGCGTTGGCCTCCGAGTTCCAGCACGGCATGCCCGCGGTCGTGGAAGGGGCGGCCGGAGCGAGGCGCTTCGTGGGGGAGGAGCGGTGAATGGGTGGCCCGCGTCCATCGGTTAGTCCCGCGTCCATCCGTTAGTCGAATACGGCCGTGAACCTCTAACGGGAGTGCACAAGGTCTAACGGGAGTGGCACGCCGACGACCGCTGCCACCCACCTAGACCACGCGGTCGATCAAGTGCGGGAACTCAAGCAGCATGAACATCTGCAATGCACCCGCGGTGTCCAGCACCGACCCGTCGTCGTACCTGCCCGCCAGCGTGAACCACCCCGCGTGGTCGCGACCTTCCTGATCCAGCATCGCCGCGTACTCGCGGACGGTCTCGCCGCGGCCGACCAACAGTTGCGCTTTGGCGTACACCGCGTTGAAGCAAACGGGCTGCTGCCACAGACGCTCCACCGTGAAGTACTCATTGCCGGCCTCGGAGGCCTCCCGGGCGAGCACCGGGTGGCCGCCTCGGTAGGCCGCTGCGATGAGCAGGCCCTGGTTGTAGGAGTAGACCGCCGGCTCGATCGAGCCGTCAGCACGTACATGGTCCTGAACGAGGCCGTCGCCGTTGCGCAGCGCGGCGAGGAAGTCCAGGGAGCCGTCGACGCGACCGCCGAGCAGCCCGTGGAGCAGCGCGCCGGCACCGGTAGAGCAGGCGTTCTGCGTGTCCCCGTCCTCCACCCACTGGATCCCGCCGGTGGCCGGATCAAGGCCGGACTGTACGAACTCGTCGATGTCGCTGGCTCGCTGTCGCGACGCCCTACCGGTGCTGAATGCGTGGCGTTGCAGGAACGCGAGGCCGAGCCACGCGTTGTCGTCGTAATAGCGCTTGCCGCGCCCGATCGACTCCCGGTAGGCGCCGCGGGGATCCCGGTAGGCGGCAAGGCCGCGGACCAGTCCCGGGAACCGCGCGGGTCCCGAAACCGAATCGGACAACGCATAAGCGTGGAGCACCTGTGAGAACGGCCAGCAGGTGACCGCGACCGGCGATCCGGGCTCGTGGACCCAGGTGACCCGGCCGCCACCGGCGAGGCTGCGCCGCAGGGTGGCGCGTGTGCTCTCGTACCGGTTGGGAGCCCGCATCGCACAAGCGTATTCGGCGTCACCTTCGTCGATCCACAGGCCGATCGGCCCTTTCCACACCTTCGGCGAGCAGGTGTGGCGACGTCGCACCCCTGGGGCACGATGGAGACACCGATCGGGAAGGTGCGTCGATGCTCGAAACGCTCAGCAAGCTGCTCAACCAGGCCGAGAACGCGGCGACGGAAGCGGAGGCGGAGGCCTTCTTCGGCAAGGCGCAAGAACTCGCGACGTTGCACGCGATCTCTTTGGCGGAGGCACGGGCACACTCCAAGCGGTCGCAACGCCGGGAAGAGCCCACCCATGAGCAGGTCACCATCGGTCTGCCGCGCCAGCACATCAACAGTCACCTGTGCCTGCTGTCGGTGGCGATCGGCGAGGCGAACAGCTTGCGGACCAACATCGCCTCCAACAACACCTACGTCATCTGGTTCGGGCTGCCCAGCGACATTGAAGCCGCGACGATGCTTCTGCACTCCGTGTCGCATCAGATGGCCCGCGCGGCCGACGCCTTCGTCCGGGGCCGGAGTTGGGCCGGTGAACGCGACCTGGAGAACGGCGGTACTGCGATGACGGCGCAGAAGGCCCGGAAGACCTACTACACGACGTACGTGCGCGTGATCGGGCAGCGTCTGATGCAGGCTCGGAAGGCGGCCGAGGCGCACTACGACCGCACGTCGGAGTCGGAGACCGGTGCCGCGCTTGTGCTTCGTGGCAAGGAGATCGAGGTGCGTGACTACTACGCCGCGAATTCCACGGCGCGGGGATCCTGGCGTGGGAGCCGGGCCAGCTTCTCCTCGGGACGTGCTGTGCAGCGCGCAACGGCCGATGCCGCGAAGGCCAGGCTGGAACCGGCCCGGGAGATCGGCGGCAGCCCCCCGGCCGTGGCCTCGTGAGCGACACCCGTCGTGTCTACGACTCCGAGGACACCCTGCTGTTCATGCTGGACAACGGCGGCACTGTGCAGTTCATGGGTAGCTCGTTGACGATGCCCGTGGAACGGCGTTTCGGCGACCTCGAGGGTGTGCGGCGCTATCTGGCGGCGGTCCGGGAGCGACCGTGGGGCTTTCCGGACGTGCCGGCGCCCGAGGTGCGGTTGCGGCGGGGCCACACCAAGGCGCACTGGGAGGACGGTGTCATCGCTTTGCCCGACGGCATCGGTCGCAAGGGCTGGGCCATGCGCGAGGTTGTGGTGCTGCATGAATACGCCCATCACGTGACGTGGCACACCGCCGGCGTCACCGGCCACGGCCAGCAGTTCCAGCAGGTGTATCTCGGGTTGCTCGAACATGCGGTGGGTCCGGAGGCGGCGTTCGTCGTGCGGGCGGGGCTGTCGGCCTGATCAGTCGGCCAGTTGCACCTGACCGACCAGCGGGATGGAGATCGTGAAGGTGCAACCGTCGCTGCCGTTGTGCACTGCGATGGTGCCGCCGTGGCCCTGCACCACGCGCTGGCTGATCGTCAGACCGAGACCCACGCCGCCGTCTCCGGGGGTACGGGCACTGGTGCCCCGCCATCCGGCGTCGAAGACGCGGTGCAGTTGCTCCTCGGGTATCCCGCCGCACTGATCGCGCACGGACAGTCTCGCGTCGTGCCCGTCGTGCTCAACGGACACCGCCACGAACCCGTCGGGCCGCGTGTGCCGCAGGGCGTTGACGATGAGGTTGTTCACGGCGCGGGCCAGTTCCTTCGTGTCCCCTTGCACGATGATCGGGCCGTCGGCGGTCCCTTCGAGGGTGATGCCGAGCCGGTGGGCCAACGGCTGGTTGCCCGCGACGAGGTCGGAGGCGAGGTCGCCGAGATCCACGGGCTCGTGAACCATACGGGTGGCCGGGCTCTGCAGCCGCGACATGGTCGTGATGTCTTCGACGATGAGGCCCAGCGCGTCGACCTCCCGCAGCATCCGGGTCGGGTAGTCCTCGGGGGCGAGGCCGTCCTCGAGGGCCTCGGTCAGCACCCGCATCCGGGCCAGTGGGGTGCGCAGGTCGTGACCGAGCCACGCGATCAACTCCGAGCGGCGCTCCTCGATCGCCCGATCCCGCTGTTGCTCCGCGGCTTGGGCCTGCAGATGGGCGACCCGGCCGCCGACCAGCGCCCCGAAGCCCACCGCGATCGGTGTGGCCACCAACAGGACCACGGCGATCACGAAGACCTGGTCGGGTTTGAGCAGCATGGTCTCGCTCGCGGTGGCCACACCGGCGGCCACGCTGGAAACGGGCACCAACGGGGCCAGGCGGATGGCCCAGGGGATGGACCGTCGACTGATCGCGAAGAGGCACGCCGTTGCCAGGGCGCCCAGGGCCACGGCCGCCACCAGCGAGAGCACGAGAGGCCCTGTCACGATGTCGGCTCCCACCGATAGCCCACGCCCCACACCGTCACCAACCGCGACGGCTCCGCAGGATCGGGTTCGACCTTTTCGCGCAGTCTCCGCACATGCACCGTGACGGTCGACTTGTCACCGAAGTTCCACTCCCAGACGTCCTGGAGGAGTTGGTCGCGGCTCAACGCCTCCCCCGGGTGGTCCAGCAGGTAGGCCAGTAGATCGAACTCCCTGGTCGTCAGTCGCAGGTCGGCACCTTCGCGCGTGGCCCGCCGGGAACTCAGGTCGACGGTGAGGTCGCCGTCGGTGAGCACCCGCCCTGAGGCCTGCGCAGGTCGAGCGGAGCGGCGTAGCACTGACTGGATCCGCAACACGAGCTCCCGCGGACTGAAGGGTTTGACCACGTAGTCGTCGGCGCCGGCGGTCAGTCCCGCGATCCGGTCGATCTCCTCCGACCGTGCGGTCAGCAGGATCACCGGCAGCCCGGGCTGGACGGCGCGGATCTGCGCGCACAGCGACATCCCGTCGCCGTCGGGCAGCATCACATCGAGCACCAGCAGGTCGGGCTGCATGGTGTCGAGTTCGGTCAGCAGATCCGCCGCGGTCTCCACATGGCGGCCGTCGAGTTCGGAGCGCTGAAGGTACTTCAGGAGCACCTCGCCGACCGTCCGGTCGTCGTCCACCACCAAGATCCCGCTCACACGTCCACGGTAGGTGTTCGCGGCGTCCGCGGACAGTCCGCACAGCCCCGGTAAGACTTCCGTAACCGCCCTCAACCTTCCGCTGGCCGCGATCTTGGTGTCTCCTGAGGACAGTGACGAGAGGAAATGACATGAAGCGAATCCTGGTCCTCGTGGCTTCCGCGGGGGCCCTCACCCTGCTCGCCGCCTGTGGTGGCAGTGAGACCTCGACGCAGGATCCAAGCCCCGCCGCATCTGTGGCCGCGACCACCGAGGAGCCCACGACCGAGCCCAGCACGAAGGCTCCGGCAGTGCCCGCCGGTGCGTATGTGGACTACGCGGACTACCAGGCCGACCAGCAGGCCTATGCCGCCGGCGATGTCGTGCTGTTCTTCAACGCGACCTGGTGTCCGACATGCCAAGAGGCGACGAAGAATCTGGAGGCCGCGGACTTCCCCGAGGGCTTGACGGTCGTGAGCGTCGACTATGACTCCAACCTGGACCTCCGCAAGAAGTACGGCGTGACGACCCAGCACACGTTCGTGCAGGTCGGCCCCGACGGCGAGCAGGTCAAGAAGTTCACCGGGTCGACGACGATTCCCCAGATCCAGGGCGAGCTGGCCTGATGTTCGAACTCATCGGCGCACTGGTGGCCGGCGTCCTGACGGTGCTGGCGCCCTGCGTGCTACCGCTGCTGCCGGTGATCGTGGGTGGGTCGGTGGCTCAGCAGCCCGCAGTGAGCGGCGGTGGGGTTGCCGTGACGACCCGCACGCAGATCCGTGCCCCGCTGGTCATCACTGCCTCGCTCGGGATGTCCATCGTGGTGTTCACCCTGCTGTTGAAGGCGACCACCGCGTTGATCGGCATCCCGCCGTCGGTGTGGGAGTGGGTATCGGGGTTGGTGCTGATCGGGCTCGGACTGGTCTTCGCGTTTCCCGCCACCTGGGAGCGGATCAGCGTCGCTCTGCGACTGCAGTCGCGAACCGGTACCCGTTTGACGGCTGCTCGGCAGCGCGAGGGCGTCGCCGGATGGGTGCTCACGGGCGCAGCGCTGGGGCCCGTGTTCACATCCTGTTCCCCGCTCTACGGGTACGTCGTCGTCACCGTGCTACCGGCGGAGCCCGTCCGCGGACTCGTCCTGCTGCTCACCTACGTCCTGGGACTGTGCGCCACTCTGCTGGCCATCGCACTGCTCGGTCAGCGGGCCGTCTCCAAGTTGCGGTGGGCGGCAGATCCGGACGGCTGGCTGCGGCGTGGGCTCGGTTTCGTCTTCATCGCCGTCGGGGTCCTGGTCCTGACCGGCTGGATGAAGGACATCGAGACGTGGTTGATCGCCAACAGCCCGGTGCAACCGTGGAATCTCGATCGTGGGTTCCTGCCCGAATGACACCGTCGAAACCTCTAAGGTTGGGAGCAGTCAATCGTTGGAGGAAATCGTGCGCCGCTTTGCCGTTCTCGCCACCGCAGCCGTCGCTGTCGGCCTGCTCGCCACCGGGTGTTCGTCGACGGATGAGGCGCAACAGACGACCGAGAACGCCAACGCGGCGGTCTGTCTGTCCCTCGAGGGTCTCGCGGCCACGGTGGAGGGTCTGTCGACCGGGGTGACCGGGACTGGTGACGTCACCGTCAGCCAGGGCCAGGAAGCGATCAACCAGGTCGACGGCGCGTACCAGGCGGTCCTCACGAACATCTCGAAGCTCGATGAGGCGGTCAGCGACGAGGTGAGCACCGCGCAGTCGCAGTTCGAGCAGGCGCAGATGCAGATCAAGGAGGGTCTGACCGGTCTCGACGGCGATTCGAGCCTGTCGGACGTGCCGGAGGAGGAGAAGCAGGCGATCGCCCAGCTGAGCACCAGTTACGAGGAGATGAACTCGAGTCTGGGCTGTGGCGATGCTTCTTAGCGACGGAGGCATCCGCGCCGAGATCGAGAACGGCCGGGTCGGGGTCGATCCCTATGACGCCGACATGGTCCAGCCGTCGAGCATCGACGTGCGTCTCGACAGGTTCTTCCGGGTGTTCGAGAACCACCGCTACCCGTTCATCGACCCGTCGGCCGAGCAGGCGGAATTGACCCGCATGGTGGAGTCCGCACCCGAAGAGCCGTTCATCCTGCACCCCGGGGAGTTCGTGCTGGCCTCGACCTACGAGGTCATCACGCTGCCCGACGATATCGCCGGGCGACTGGAGGGTAAGTCGTCGCTGGGCCGGCTCGGCCTGCTCACCCACTCGACGGCCGGATTCATCGACCCGGGCTTCTCGGGGCACGTGACCTTGGAGCTGTCGAACGTCGCGACGTTGCCCATCAAATTGTGGCCCGGCATGAAGATCGGTCAGTTGTGTCTGTTCCGGCTGGAGTCCCCGGCGGAGCATCCGTACGGCTCGGAGGTGTACGGATCGCGGTACCAGGGGCAACGCGGACCCACCCCGAGCAGGTCCTATCTGAACTTCCACCGCACGCAGATCGGCTGAGTCACACTCGGGTGGTCTTGGTCACCCTTGCGTGCAAGACGGCTGCGGAAGCCGTTCGTCAAGTTACACTTGAGAAACCGCCGCAACGCCACGCGCCTGCTTGCGAGATCTCGGGCGCTGCCGACGAAGGATAGTGAATGTCAATCGACAACGAGACCTCCCGGGTGCTCGACGCCCTTGAGGCTGAAGCCATCTGGGTCTTCCGGGAGACCGCCGCCGCATTCGAACGGCCTGTGCTGCTGTACAGCATCGGCAAGGACTCGACCGTCCTGCTGCACCTTGCGCGCAAGGCCTTCCACCCCGGTCCCATCCCTTTCCCGGTGATGCACATCGACACGGGCTGGAAGTTCCGTGCCATGTACGAACTGCGCGACCGGACCGCCAAAGAGCTCGGGCTCGACCTGCGCCTGGCGACGAACCAGGAGGCGCGCGATCAGGGCGTGACGCCCTTCAGCCACGGCGCCCAGGAGTTCACCCGGATCATGAAGACGGTGGCGCTGCGCGCAGCCCTGGACGAGGGTCAGTTCGACATCGCTGTCGGTGGCGCCCGTCGGGATGAGGAGCGCAGCCGCGCCAAGGAGCGCATCTTCTCGCTGCGTGAGGCGGGTCATCGTTGGGAGCCCCGCAACCAGCGCCCGGAGTTCTGGCACACCGTGAACAACTCTCTGACCAACGGGCAGACGATGCGGGTGTTCCCGCTGTCCAACTGGTCTGAGCTCGACGTGTGGCGCTACGTCGCTCGCGAGAACCTCGAGGTTGTGCCGCTGTACTTCACCGAGGAGCGTCCCGTGGTGCGCCGCCAGGGCACCTGGATCATGGTCGACGACGACCGCATGGAACTCGAGGCCGGTGAGCAGATCGAGATGCGACGCGTGCGCTTCCGTTCACTGGGCGACTACCCGCTGTCCGGTGCGGTTGAGGGTGAGGCGTCCGACGTCTACGACATCATCCGGGACATCGAGGTGAACCGGCAGTCCGAGCGGGCCGGGCGGCTCATCGACGGTGAGGGCGCCCAATCCATGGAGCGCAAGAAGGCGGAGGGCTACTTCTGATGAAGGCACTGATCCGAGTCGTCGTCTGCGGCTCCGTCGACGACGGCAAGAGCACTCTGCTGGGCCGATTGCTTGCTGAGACCGGCTCCATCCCTGAGGACCAGCTCGAGTCCGCGCGGTTCACCCGCCGGCCCGGCTCCACCATCCCGTTGGGCGAGGTCGACTACAGCCTCGTGACGGACGGCCTTGAGGCCGAGCGCGAGCAGGGCATCACCATCGACGTGGCCTACCGCCACCTCATGCTGCCCAGCCGCCGGCGGGCGATCCTTGCCGACGCGCCGGGCCATGAGCAGTACACGCGCAACATGGCGGTCGCGGCCTCCACGGCCGACGTGGCGATCCTGCTCATCGACTCGATGCGCGGCACCAAGCGCCAGACCCACCGCCACTTGACCGTTTGCGGTCTGATGGGTGTGAAGCACGTGGTCCTCGCCGTCAACAAGCTCGATGGTGTGGGTTACGACCAGGGGATCTACAACGAACTGGTGGCCGAGGTCTCCGACACCGCCCGCCGGATGGAGATCGAATCGGTCATCCCGGTTCCCGTCTCCGCGCTCGTCGGCGACAACGTCCTTGCGCACTCGCCCAACACCCCCTGGTACCACGGGCCGACATTGCTCGACGCGCTCGACGCCGCGGAGATCCCCGAGCACATCGACGGCGAGGTCCGGTTGCCGGTGCAGACCATCATCCGCGGCAAGGAGTTCCGCGGATACGGCGGAATCGTCGCGCAGGGTGCGGTCAGGGCCGGCCAGACCATCACCGTCGCCCAGTCCGGCCAGCAGGCCAAGATCGTCAAGCTGCACGGACTCAAGGGCATCGAGCCCTTCGAGCCCGAGCAGGTCATCACCGGTGAGTCCGCGACCATCGAGCTCGACAAGGACATCGACATCGCACGCTCGGACCTGCTGGTCACTGGCGAGCCGCCGCAGTTGGCCGACCGGTTCGCCGCGGACATCGTGTGGATGTCCGACCAGCAACTGGCGCACGGCCGCTCGTACACACTTCGCTGTGGGCCGCTGGAGGTCCCTGCGACCGTGACCAACGTGCGTCACCGCCTCGACGTGACCAACGGCAACACGATGGCCGCGCGGTTGCTCGAGATCAACGACGTGGGTCGTGTCGAGATCGCCACGTCCCGCCCGGTGACCCTCGAGGCCTACTCGGAGTCCCGGGAGACCGGTGGGTTCATCCTTGTCGACCGGATGAGTGGCGAGACGCTGGCGGCAGGACTGACCCGGTTCGCGCTGCGCCGTGCCACGAACGTCGTACCGCACCACTTCGAGGTGGACCGGGAGGCTCGCCAGGTCCTCAACGGGCACCCGGCGAAGGTCCTGTGGCTCACCGGTTTCTCCGGGTCGGGCAAGTCCACCATCGCCGACGCCGTGGAGCGCAAGTTGCACTCGCTGGGCATCCGTTCGTTCGTCCTCGACGGCGACAACCTGCGCAGCGGGTTGAACAAGGACCTCGGGTTCACCCCGGAGGACCGTGCCGAGAACGTGCGACGAGTGGCCGAGGTGGCGCACCTGATGTACGACGCAGGCATGGTGGTCATCGTGGCGCTGGTCTCGCCGTTCCGCGCCGACCGGCAGGCCGCCCGGTCGCTGTTCCCCGAGGGTGAGTTCCTCGAAGCCTGGGTCGATACCCCGATCGAGGTGGCGATGGAGCGCGACACCAAGGGTCTGTACGCGAAGTCCAAGTCCGGCAACCTGCCCAACCTCACGGGCGTGGGTCAGCAGTACGAGGACCCGGAGAGCGCGGAACTGCACCTGTCCGGGACCGACCCGGTCGAGCAGAACGTGGACACCGTCCTGCGAATGCTGCTGCCCGACGCGGTCGACTGACGCGCGGACTGCGCACACGCTCTCTAGCCTTGGGAGCGTGGCGGAGGGAATGTTCTCCCTTGATGGTCCGCGACCGCTGTCCACCGCGGTCAAGGGCTGGACGGCGGCCGTCCTCGGCGGATATGCCGCAGTCGTCGTCGCTGCCTACTTGCGCGCCGATGAGGACATGCAGGCATTGCCGGCCATGGCTCTGGCCCATGCGGTGCTCGCCTCCTGTTTCAGTGCCATCACCGCACTGCTCATGGTGGGGCACGCGCGCAACACCGGCCGTCGCGGCTACCTCCTGATCGGTGGGACGTTCGCGTACCTGGCCGGCGTTCTGGTCTTCCTGCCGCTCTATTTCCCGGGCGCGGTGTTCCCCGGGCGCAACATCTGGGGCGACCTTCAGAGCGCAACGAACCTCTACTACGCGTGGCATTTCGCGTTCCCGATCGGCATCGCGGCGTCGGCCGTCCTCATCTACGTCGATCAGCGCAACCATCGGAGGCCCGGGTTGTCCCGGGCCCAGCAGTGGGGTGGCCTCGTGGTCACCGCCTCGGGTGTTGTGGTCACGCTGCTGCTCGCGACGTTCGGGTCGGACCTCCTACCGGCCGTCCTCGGGCCGGACGGTTCGAAGACCCCCTACGCCATGGCACTCGACAGGGTGCTCGTCGTGATCTGCGTGGCCACCGTCGCGGTCACTGCCTTCTGCGCGCGCAACGGCTCGCTGATCGGGATGTGGCTGACCGCGCTGGCGTTGCTGGTCCTCGGCGAGGCAGTCGTGAACCTCAATGCCACCGAGCGCTTCACGGTCGGCTGGTATGCCAGCAGGTTCCTGTGGCTGATCGCCGTGGCCGCGCTGCTCACGGCCTTGGTGTGGAACCTGTCGCGCATCGATCGTGCGAACAGCGAGTTGGCGGCGCACGACTCCTTGACCGGGTGCGCATCGCGGATAAGCCTGCTGGACACCATGCGGCGCGAGATCGCCCGCAGTCGTGATCTCGGGACGGAGATCGCGTTGTTGTGGGTGGACCTTGACGGGTTCAAGGGGATCAACGACCAACTCGGACATCAGGTGGGTGACGACGTTCTGCGTCAAGTGGTCGAGCGGCTGTTCGGCCAGGTGCGACCGGGTGACCACGTGGGTCGGCTCGGTGGGGACGAGTTCGGGGTGCTGCTGTGTGACGACGTTGCAGAGGGCCGGGTCGATGCGGTGGCTGACAGGGTGCTCGCCGCGATCCGGGAGCCCATCCGTAGTGCAGACAGCCTCCTGCACGTCACGGCGGCCGTGGGGGTCGCGCGTGCCCCTACTGATGCCCGCGCGGCTGAGGATCTGCTGCTGTGCGCGGACCTGGCGATGTACGCGGCGAAGAACCGCGGGGGCGACAGGTTCGAGCGCTTCAATGCCGTCATCGGCACGGAGGCCGTCACGAAGGCCAGACTCCGCCACGACCTGGCGAGTTCCCTGCGCAAAGAGGAGTTCTGCCTGCACTACCAGCCCATCTACGCCTCCGACGGGGTGCGGATGGCGGGTGTGGAGGCGTTGGCCCGGTGGGTGCGTGACGGGCAGCCGGTGTCGGCCGGCGAGTTCGTGCCGTTCGCCGAACAGTCCGGGCAGATCATCCCCCTGGGCCGGATTGTCATCCGGACACTGGGCAGCGAGTTGCCCACATGGATGGCGGAGGCCTCGCCGGACTTCTTCGTGAGTGTCAACCTGTCGGTGAAGGAACTCGCGGATGGGCCGCTGGTCGACGAATTGCTGGAGAGCGAACTCGGTACGCACCTCGACCGGCTCGTTGTCGAAGTCACCGAGTCGTTGGAACTGCAGGAAAGCTCGGAGGCCGAGCGCAATCTCGAACGGTTACGCGCCGCCGGGGTGCGGATCGCCATCGACGACTTCGGCGCGGGGTTCTCCAATTTCACCCGACTCGAGCACCTGCGCCCGTCCTTGATCAAGATCGACCGGAGCCTCGTGCGCCGTGCTGGTAGCGAGAAGGAGGGCGGAGTGGCGTTCCTGACCGCCGCCACGAGTGTGGCCGCGTCGTTGAACTGTGACGTCGTGGCCGAGGGCGTGGAGACACAGGCCGAAGCCGAGGTGGTGCAACTGCTCGGGATCGCGTACGTGCAGGGGTTCCGCTACCGCAAGCCTGGACCGATCGAGGAGTTCCGGCCCGAGATCGTAGGTTGAAGCGCGCCTCAGCCGACGATGACCTGCCGCTGTGCCCGCAGCGACATCACCAGGGCGATGATCCACCCGACGATGGTCCAGCCGAGCAGCAGGTTCAGCCAGAACACGCCCCAATGCGGCACGTCGCGCACCGCGGCGATGGCCCACGGCAGCATATAGCCGGCCGTGAGGATGGCGACGATGACCGCCACCACCTTGGTGATTGTCCAGGAACGGTCGGCGGATTCGACGTGCATGCTCATGGATCAATGGTACGCGGATAGCCAGAAGCGGCCCGTTGACGTCTGCCCGATCCCACAACTGGGCCGGACACCCCTCGGGGGGAGTCTCAGGCCCAGTTGTGGGCCAGATATGTCCGGTTCGTGGCCTTTGCGGGGTCATTCATTCCCCGTAAGTGGGACCGGCGAGGCCCTCAGGCCCCAGTTGTGAGGAGAGCGGCGAAGGCCCCCACCCGATCGGATGGGGGCCTTCGCCGTGTATGGGTTACTTCTTCACTGCCTCCAGCAGCATGACCGCGACGTCCTTGACCTGGACGTTCTCGCCGGCTTCGCCCTCGGACTGCCGCGCGGTGACGCCATCGCTGATCATCACGTTGCAGAAGGGGCAACCGACCGCGACCGTGGTGGCGCCGGTACCCAGCGCCTCGTCGGTGCGGTTCATGTTGACGCGGGTACCCAGCGTCTCCTCCATCCACATCCGCGCGCCACCGGCGCCGCAGCAGAAGGACCGCTCCGCGCTGCGTTCCATCTCGACCAGGGTCACGCCGGGCACACCAGCGACGAGCTCACGCGGCGGCACGTAGATCTTGTTGTGGCGACCGAGGTAGCACGGGTCGTGGTAGGTGACCTTCTCGTCGACATGCTTGACCGGGGTGAGCCGGCCGTCGTCGACGAGCTTGGCGAGCAACTGCGTGTGGTGCACGACCTCGTACTCGCCACCGACCTGCGGGTACTCGCGGCCGATGGTGTTGAGGCAGTGCGGGCAGGTCACGACGATCTTGCGCGCCTTGATCTCGTTGAGCATCTCGACGTTCTGCATGGCCTGCATCTGGAAGAGGAACTCGTTGCCCGCGCGCCGCACCGGGTCACCGGTGCAGGTCTCGCCCTCGCCGAGGACCATGTACTTCACGCCGGCCTCGTTGAGCAGTTCGGCCACAGCCTTCGTGGTGGCCTTCGCGCGGTCCTCGTAGGCACCGGCGCATCCGACCCAGAAGAGGTACTCGACGTCGGCGGGGATCTCCTCCTCGCCTTCCATTCCGAAGACCGGAACCTCGAAGTCGACCTCTTCGATCCAGGCGTTGCGCAGCGAGGCATTCATACCCCACGGGTTGCCCTTCTGCTCGACGTTCTTGAACAGACCGCCGAGCTCGGCAGGGAACTCCGACTCGATCATCACCTGGTTGCGGCGCATGTCCACGAAATGGTCGATGTGCTCGATGTCAACGGGGCACTGTTCGACACAGGCACCACAGGTGGTGCAGCTCCACAGGGCGTCGACGTCGATGACAGGACCCTCGTTGCTTCGGTGTCCCTTCGCGTCGTAACCGTCGGTCTCGCGGTGTTCGTCGAAGTCGCGCTCGCCGACCAGCGGCCGCTGCACCTCGGTGGCGACCTTGTCACCCACCTTTGCGAGGACCTCTTCGTTGCGCTCACCCATCTCGTCGGGCTGCCCGGCGCCGGCGGTGGCCAGCAGGTACGGCGCGGACGCGAACATGTGGTCGCGCAGGTCCATGATCATGAGCTTGGGGCTCAGGGGCTTGCCGGTGTTCCATGCCGGACACTGGCTCTGGCACCGCCCGCACTCCGTGCAGGTGGCCATGTCGAGCATGCCCTTCCACGTGAAGTCCTCGATGCGGCCGCGACCGAAGGTGGCGTCGTCCGCCGGGTCCTCGAAGTCGATCTTCTCGGTGCCGGAGTACATGGGCAGCAGCGGACCGAGGGCGTTCGGCTGCCGCTTGGCGCCGACGTTGATCGGAGCCAAGAAGATGTGCAGGTGCTTGCTGTAGAGCACCAGCACGAGGAACCCGAACACGATCGCGAGGTTCAGCAGCAGGAAGAACGTCTCGATCCATTCGTTGGCGGCCAGGCCCAGCGGGTACAGGAAACCGGCGAGCCACTCGGTGGCGAACGCGCCGCCTGAGGCGTGGAACGGGAACGCCTGGATGTACTCACCCTCCTCGAGGGTGTACTCAGAGACGTTGAACTGCGCGGCGCGGGAGACCCACAGGGTCCAGATGACGTTGAAGATCATGAACAGCACGAGCCACGCGGCACCTGTGTGCGAGCCGAAGAAGCGGGAGTAGCGGCCCTGCTTGGCCGGCTGGGTGCGCAGCCTGATGACCGCGAAGATGGCAAGGCCGACGAGCACCAGGACGATGAAGACATCCTCGATGAAGCCGATGACCGGCCACCGGCCGATGACCGGGATGGCGAACTCCTGGGAGATGAACACCGCACCGACCGTCTCGATGATCGTCAGGATCAGGACGATGAAGCCCCACATCGCGAACACGTGCGCGGTACCGGGCACGGTCCACTTCAGCAGCTTCTTCTGCCCGAGCACCTCGGTCGCCTGTGTCTCCAAGGCGGCTGGCCGGCTCTCCGGACGGTCCACTGTGGGCTGCCCGGAAGTGATCAACTTGAACAGTGTCCAGGCGCGGCGACCGGCGACCGCGAGTACGGCGATGACGAGTAGCCCACCGACGATCCACCGGATGGTCATGTGATCCATAGGGACCTCCCAGCCTCATACTACTGACGAGTAACTTAGCAGGCCACGAAGGGGACGGACTGCGCGGTCAGCGGCCCGCGGTCACCGTAACAGGCTCGGGTGCCGGGGCTTGCGGGCGCAGGGAGGCGAAGACCGGAAGCTCATGGGGGTGGGTGACCCAGCGCGGGGCCACGAACAGTGACCGCAGCGCCGGCAGCGAGTGCAGCCACAGCGCGAGCGCGGCCACCGCCGCGGTCACGGCGAAGGGGAACACCAGCGCTACCACCGGATGCGCGAGAAGTCCACCAGGAAGGAAGGTGCCCAGCAGGAAGATCACCGGCCACTGCATGACGTAGATCGACAATGTGCGGGCCCCGACGTACTTCGACCAGGCCGGTGCGCCGTCTCGCGTGACCAGGACGGCCACGGAAACGCCGAACGGCACCCACAGCAGGCTCAACGGCAGCAGGGACTGACCCACCATCTCGGGTGTGTCCAGCCACAGCAGACCGGCTGTGACCGAGAGCGCACCGAAGACCATGGCGTGCCAGGTGGTGACCTTCTCCGCGAGGCCGCCGACGATGTCTTTGAAGTAGGCGCCGATCAGGAAGAACGCGAGGTTCATGGCCATCGACGTGTAGAGCGAACCGGGCACGAGTTGGCCCACGACCTGATCGGTGAGAGGACGCAGGATGTTGGGAAGCAGAGCCACCGCGACGACCACCCAGGCGGGCTGGTTGCGCAACAGCCGAGCGATCACGAAGAACAGCGCCATCGCGTAGAGGTACCAGAAGCCGGACTTGGCGAACAGGATCGAACTGACCGGGTCGGAGGGGGCGCTGCCGAAGACCGTGATGAAGCCGAAGAACAGCAGCATCCACACCAGGTAGAGGTAGACCATTCCCAGCGTCCGGTTCCCGCTCTTCGACCAGGGCCGGTGCACGGCTGACGAAGCGAGCATGCCGGACACGAGGAAGAACACCGGCATGCGCATCGGCTCGAGCAGGTGGTTGATGTGCTGGAGAACGGCTGTGACACCGGACGGACCGGCGAGGTCCACGAGGGTGTTCGACGCGTGCATGAACACGACCAGGAGAACGGAAACGGCTTTCACCAGGTCGATCCACTCGATGCGCCGTCTCACACTCCAGTCTTATCCCTGCCAGGGGTCATGCGAAACGTGATGTTGGACACGCACCGCAGGATGGTGGGCCAATACGCTGTAGCCCATGGCCAAGCACGAGCACCACGAGCCCAAGATGAAGAACAAGGTCTACGAGGCTGAACTGTTCCGCCTGCAGGCCGAACTGGTGAAGCTGCAGGAGTGGATCAAGTCGACAGGCACCCGGCTGGTCATCATCTTCGAAGGCCGCGATGCGGCGGGCAAGGGTGGCGCGATCAAGCGCATCACCGCGTACCTCAACCCGCGCACGGCCCGGATCGTCGCGCTGCCTGCGCCGACCGAACGTGAGAAGACCCAGTGGTACTTCCAGCGGTATGTGCCGCATCTGCCGGCCGCTGGGGAGATCGCCCTGTTCGACCGCTCCTGGTACAACCGTTCGGGTGTGGAGCGGGTGATGGGCTTCTGCACGCTGGAGGAGTACCGCCGCTTCCTGCACCAGACGCCGATCTTCGAGCGGCTGCTGGTGGAAGACGGCATCGTCTTGCGCAAGTACTGGTTCAGCGTCAGTGACGAGGAGCAGCAGCGGCGGTTCCAGTCCCGGCTCAAGGACCCGATGCGCCGCTGGAAGCTCAGCCCGATGGACCTGGAGTCGATCACGCGCTGGGAGGAATACAGCCGCGCCAAGGACGAGATGATGGTCCACACCGACATCCCGGAGGCACCCTGGTACGTGGTGGAGAGCGACAACAAGAAGGCCGCCCGCCTCAACGTCATCCATCACCTGCTGTCGTCGATCCCCTACCAGGACGTGACGGTGCCGCCGCTGAATCTCCCGGATCGGCCGGCATCGCGGGGGTACATGCGCCCACCCAAGGACACCCAGACCCACGTGCCGGACTTCGCGTCGAAACTGTTCACGTAGCGGCTTGCCGGCGCCCCAATTGCGACCTTGTTGTCGCCGCGTGCCGCCGTTTGCGACCTTGTTGTCGTTGTGGGGGGCTGAATAGGGCAACTACGTCGCAAATGATCTTGAAGGCCGTCAACAACGTCGCAACGGGGTTGCCTGCACCGGTCACCGACCGTGCCGGATTCGGGTTCCACTGTCTTCGGCTAGCCTGTCTGGTGTGAAACCGCCGGTCTCCCCGTGGCGCTGGGCGCGCGCGTGGGCTCTGGGCGCCTCCGCGGTGGCCCTGTCGGCGGGTGGCCACATGCTCGGCGGTGGTCACATGGAACCGGTTCTGCTGGCACTGCTCGTCGCCCTCGCGTCGCTGGCCGCATACGGCTGGCTGCGGACCGAGCGGGGACTGCTGGCGATCATCGCCGCGGTCACCGTGGTGCAGGCCGCGACGCACGTGATTCTCGGCGCCGGCCACACCCACAGCAGTTCGTCCGCGATGCTCGCCGGGCACCTCCTTGCTGGACTGGTGCTCGCCGTCGTTCTGCGTACTGGCGAGGCCCGCATCTTCGCGGCAGCCCGCCGCCGCTATCTGCAATGGCAGATCGCCGTCCGCTCCGCGGTGGCTGGGCTCGGCGCACCCCACTTGCCGCGGCCCCGGGTGATCACCGGCGCAGCTCCGGTGCTGACCTCTTGGCTCCACTGTGATGTACAGGGTCGCGGCCCACCGGCCGCAGCGTTCTGCTGACCTGCCCATTCGCACATCACCTCTGGAGACTCCCAATGCCCGCACGCCTTCGGCGTGTGTGGGCGGTGCTGGCTGTGGCCCTTCTGGCCGTAGTCGTCGCGTCGCCTGCATCCGCCCACACCGACCTCGTATCCAGTGATCCCGAGAACGGCGCGACGCTGGAAGCGGCGCCGGATCAGATCACCCTGAAGTTCGCAGAAGCCGTCCTGTCCTCAGGCGCGCAGATCGTCGCCAAGTCCGCTGACGGTACGAAGGTGGACCTCGGCCCCGCGGAGGTCTCCGGCGCCAAGGTCACCTCGACGTGGCCCTCCGATGCTGCCGATGGCGCCTACAAGGTGTCCTGGCGGGTCTCCGGCGAGGACGGCCACCCCCTTGAGGGCACCTTCGGCTTCTCCATCAAGGGGTCGGAACCGGCGGCTACCGCCAGCGCTGAACCGGTCGCCCCGGTCGAATCCGCATCGCCGGTGTCCGACACCACGGAGGAGTCCGGCTCCGGGGTGAACCTGCTGCTGCCCGCTCTGTTCGTCGCGGCCCTGGCGGTCGTCGGATTCTTCGTCTGGCGGTCGCGTGCCAACTGACACCCGCACCCGGCAGGCCCCCTCGACCCAGGCGAGGTGGGCGATCCCCGCTGCCGGCGCGGTCGTCGGGGGGCTGCTGGTGGCGCTGGTGGTGGGCGGCGGCGCTGCGCCGACCAGTCTCGAAGGCATCGCCGGCCCCGGCCCGCTCGTCAGCTGGGGTCTGCCGTTGCTGCGCGCGGTGGCCACGACGGCGAGCATCCTCGTCGTGGGGCTGTTGCTCTACGCCGCGGTCCTGGGCCCACAGGGCCGCAAGGGTGTGCTGTCACAGGTGGGCCGGCGCGACGTCGTCAAGGCAGGTTGGGTGGCCGCCGTCTGGTCACTCGCGGCGCTCCTCACCGCCATCTGGTCGCTGGCATGGGCCCTCGGGCTGCCGGTGTCCAAGACGATCACCCCGGATGTCGTGTCCACCTACGCCTGGTCGGTCGGATCGGTGCGCGCGTTCCTGCTCGTCGCGATCATCGCGGCGGTGATCGCCGTCGTGAGTATCTTCACCGCCACCGTCACCGGCGCCGGTGCGTCCCTCGCCGGTGCGTTGATCGCCGTGGCGCTTCCGGCCCTCACCGGCCATGCCTCATCGCTGGGGTCCCACGGCGTGGCCATGACCTCAGACGTCGTGCATGCGCTCGCGGTCACCGTGTGGGTGGGCGGGTTGGTCATCCTCCTGTTCCACGCCGTGCGCAACGATCCCGGCACCATGCGTGCGGTGCCCGTGTTCCGGACCGTCGCCACCTGGTCGGTGGTCTTCCTCGCGATCTCCGGCGCTGGCGCTGCATTCGCCCGGATGAACTCCGTCAGCGAGTTGTGGAGCACGTCGTTCGGGATCCTGATCTCACTGAAGGTCCTCCTCTTCTTCGGTCTGCTGATGACCGCTCGCACGATGCAGAGCAAGGTCCTCGACTCCGGCATGGAGGCGCGTCCGGCGCTCATCCGCTTCGGCGGTATCGAGGCGCTGTTGATGGCCGCCGCAGTCGGCATCGGCGTCGCCCTCACCCAGACCGCCTACCCCCGCACCGAGATCGAGTACCCCACCAACGCCGAGACACTGCTCGGGCAGGCGTTCCCGCCGCCGCCGACCGCGATGAACGTCTTCCTCGGATGGAAGGTCGAGCCGCTGTTCCTGGGGCTGGCGATCCTGGGGGTCGGGCTCTACGTGGCCGGCGTCATCAAGCTCCGGCGCCGTGGCGACAAGTGGCCGCTCGTCCAAACAGCGTCCTGGATCCTCGGGTGGCTGTTCGTCGTCTGGGCCACCAACGCCGGCGTCGCGACCTACTCGATGGTGAGCCTCAAGTGGCACATGGTCTCGCACATGGTGATGTCGATGGTCGCGCCGATCCTGTTGGCCCTGTCGTCGCCGATGACTTTGGCACTGCGCGCGCTACCGGCCACCCACGGTCCCCGCCGCGGTGCTCGGGAGTGGCTGGTCTGGGCCATGCACACCCCCGTGGCGAAGTTCGTCACTCATCCGCTGTGGGCTCTGTTCGTCTTCACGATCGGCCTCTACGGGCTGTACTACACGTCCTTGTTCAGCTGGCTGATGACCAGCCACATCGGTCACGTCGCGATGCAGTTGCACTTCCTTGCCGCGGGCTACCTGTTCTCCTGGGTCGTCATCCAGACCGACCCGCTGCCCCGGGACCTGCCGCACTGGCAGCGACTACTGCTCGCCTTGGTCGCCGCGATCCTGCACTCCTTCTTCGCGGTGCCGATCATGATGAGCGACACGGCGTTCGGATACGAGTGGTACTCGCAGGTACAGCCGCCGTGGCTCGATGATCTGGTTGCCGACACCCGTGACGCCGGCGGAATCGCCTGGGGCATCGCGGAGATCCCGACGCTGCTGCTCGTGCTCGCGGTGTCGGTCCAGTGGGCCCGCGACGACACCCGCGAGGCGAAACGCCGTGACCGCCGGGTCGATCGCGACGGCGACGCCGAGCTCGCCGCGTACAACGAGAACCTCCGCCGCCTTGCCGAAAGGGACAACCGATGAAACGCGCCGCCGTACCGCTGTTGGCAGGACTGCTCCTGGCCGGTTGCACGAGCACTGCCGACGAACCGGCAGCGGTGGTCATCACGCCGAGCAACACCACCGGTTTCGCCGGCACCTCGCTGGATGAGCCCCTCCCCAAGCCCGATGTCACTCTCACCGACACCAAGGGCGAGGACTTCAACATCGCCGAGGACACCAAGGGTCGGGTGACGGCGCTGTACATCGGCTACACGCACTGTCCGGATGTGTGCCCCACAACGATGGCCGACCTGAGTGTGGCGATGGGAGAACTGCCCGAGGACGTCGCCGATCAGGTCGACGTCGTGTTCATCACGACCGACCCCGATCGGGACACCCCCAAGGCCATCGGCAAGTGGCTGAGCAGCTTCACCTGGGACCAGACCACCGGTCTCACCGGGGATTTCGCCGACATCAAGTCCGCCTCCGACACCGTGGGGATCTTCATCGACCCCCCCGTGAAGAACAAGGACGGCACGATCACGGTCGAGCACGGCGCCCAGGTCATCCTCTTCGGCAAGGACGACCAGTCCGACCTCATTTTCACGTCCGGCTTCCAGCCGGAGGATGTGGCCCACGATCTGCAACGGCTCGTCGAAGAGCAAGAGCAATAACCAACCGAAAGGAAATGACATGCGCAAGTTGATGGTGGCACTGGCTGCGGCCGGTGCCCTGGCCCTCGCAGGCTGTTCAAGTGACTCGGCGAGCACCACCGAGTCGAGCGCCCCGGCGACCGATGCCGCGGTGACCGTGACCGATGCCTGGATCCCGCAGCCGGCGTCCGACACCTCGGCGATGTTCGGGATGGTGAGCAACTCGGGATCCGAGGCTGTCTCGATCACAGGCGGTTCTGCCCCCGACGTGGGGATGGTGCAGGTGCACGAATTCGTGAAGGAGGGGAACAAGGAGGTCATGCAGGAGGTGCCGGGTGGCCTGGAGATCCCCGCAGGTGGCAGCGTCGAGCTCAAGCCGGGTAGCTACCACATCATGATGATGGAGGTCTCCGCGGACTGGCAGGTCGGCGACGAGGTCCCTGTCACGCTGAACCTCTCCAACGGCGAGACGGTCGAGGTCACCGCGCCGGTCAAGTCGCGCGAGGGGATGGACCCCGCGGACCCGACTGAGGGCTCGATGGACATGGAAGGCGACATGGAGATGAGCGAGTCGCCCTCCTCATGATTCGTCCGGGTGGTCCGGGCAGCGCGGCTGCGACCCGGACCACCCGCTCCACCGGCGTGAGAGCGCCAACACCAACTGAAAGGAAATGACATGCGCAAGTTGATGGTGGCGCTGGCAGCGGCCGGTGCCTTGGCCCTCGCGGGCTGTGCCAGTGATGGTGAGGAGTCGACGGCGGTCCCGTCGGGCACCGACACCGCGGTGACGGTGACCGATGCCTGGATCCCGCAGCCGGCCTCCGACGTCTCGGCGATGTTCGGCACGATCACCAACTCCGGGACGGAGGCCGTCACGCTGACCACCGGCTCCGTCGAGGGCGTGGGGATGGTCCAGGTCCACGAGTTCGTGACCGAGGACAACAAAGAGATCATGCAG
>CALFYG010000101.1 GCA_937952095.1 uncultured Micrococcales bacterium
CGGCATCGTCGTGAAGGTCGACGACACCGCGGTCCAGCGCCGACTCGGATCCACGTCGCGGGCCCCGCGTTGGGCGATCGCCTACAAGTACCCGCCCGAAGAAGTGACCACCAAGCTCCTGGACATCCGCGTCGGTGTCGGCCGCACCGGGCGCGTGACACCGTTCGCCTTCATGGAGCCGGTCCTCGTCGCCGGATCGACTGTCGCCCGCGCGACGCTGCACAACGAGTCCGAGGTCAAGCGCAAGGGCGTCCTCATCGGCGACACCGTCACCATCCGCAAGGCCGGCGACGTCATCCCCGAAGTTCTCGGACCCGTCGTCGACCTGCGCGACGGCACCGAGCGCGCCTTCCTCGCGGTGATGAGTGCCGGTTTCGACTCGGAGGTGACCCAGCGGGCCAACACCATGAAATGGCCCACGGGCACGTCTCGCTATCTGCTGGCGACGATCGCGGAACTGCGGGTGTACAAACCCGTCGAATTCACCATCGCCGTGGACGACCAGGTCCTGCACGAGCAGGGGATGATGCTCGCGATCGGCAACGGGGCGAGTTATGGCGGCGGCATGAAGGTCTGTCCGAGCGCCCGACTCGATGACGGCCAGCTCGACCTGACGTTGTTGGGACGGACCAGCAAGTTCACCTTCCTGAAGACGTTCCCCAGCGTCTTCAAGGGGACCCACGTCGAGCGTCCCTTCGTCCACACGCTGCGCGGCGCGAAGGTCCACGTGGAGGCAGCGGGGCAGACCGCCTACGCTGACGGCGAGCGGGTGGCACCACTTCCCGTCGATGTGCATGTCGTGCCGCGCGGTTTACGTGTCTTCGCATCGGTGGGTTAGCACGTAGTGTGCAGGTATGGCCACGCCCGCCGAAAGGTACGCCGCGGCACGTAAGCGCAGCCGAACCAGCCCGCACCTGGCCGCGTTCCGCGACCGCTACGACTTCCCGCTCGACACCTTCCAGGTGCAGGCCTGCGAGGCACTCGACGAGGGCCGCGATGTGCTGGTCGCCGCTCCCACGGGCAGCGGGAAGACGGTCGTGGGGGAGTACGCGATCCACCTGGCCCGAGAGACCGGCCGCAAGGCCTTCTACACCACCCCGATCAAGGCCCTGTCCAACCAGAAGTACCGGGACCTCGTCGCGCAGTACGGAGAGACCGACGTGGGTCTGCTGACCGGTGATGTCAGCATCAACGGCCATGCGCAGACGGTGGTGATGACCACCGAGGTCCTGCGGAACATGGTGTACGAATCCTCGCCTGACCTGACCGGTCTCGGATACGTGGTGCTCGACGAGGTGCACTACCTCGCCGATCGCGAACGGGGTGCGGTCTGGGAAGAGCTGATCATCCAACTCCCGGAGTCCGTGGCGATCGCGGCGCTGTCCGCGACGGTCTCGAACGTCGAGGAGTTCGGGGCCTGGATGGCCACTGTGCGGGGGGACACGCAGATCGTCCTCGAGGAGCATAGGCCGGTTCCGTTGTGGCAGCAGGTGATGGCCAACAACCGCCTGTTCGACCTCTTCGTCGATGACGCCCAGCGGCAGGTGAACCCCGAACTGCAGCGGCTGGCGCGCGACGGGATGCGTCCCCCCAAGCGGCACTCCCTGGATCGACCCGGGCGTGGCGGCAAACGTCCGCGTCCAGCGCGCACCCCCTCGCGGGTGGATGTCGTTGACCGCCTCGAAGCCTCCGACCTGCTGCCGGCGATCTACTTCATCTTCTCCCGGGCAGGAACGGAGGACGCCGTACGACTGCTCGCCAACAGCGGCATCCGGCTGACCTCTCCCGATGAGCGCCACCGGATCGCGCGTGTGGTCGAGGAGCGGTGCTCGGTCATCCCCGAAGCTGATCTGCTCGCGGTCGGTTTCGGCGACTTCAGCGACGCCTTGCAGCGCGGGATCGCGGCACACCACGCAGGCATGCTGCCGCTGTTCAAGGAGGTGGTCGAGGAGCTCTTCCAGGAGGCGTTGCTCAAGGTGGTGTTCGCCACCGAAACGCTGGCCCTGGGCATCAACATGCCCGCGCGTACCGTCGTGCTCGAGCGGCTTGTGAAGTGGAACGGGCAGACGCACGCTGACATCACGCCGGGGGAGTACACACAGTTGACCGGGCGGGCCGGTCGGCGCGGTATCGACGTCGAGGGGTACGCCGTCGTGCTGTGGAACCAGGCCGTGCAGCCCAACCACCTCGCAGGCCTGGCATCGACACGTACCTACCCGCTGCGGTCCTCCTTCCGCCCCACGTACAACATGGCGGTCAATCTCGTCCGTCGGGTGGGCCGCAGGGTGGCCCGCGAGATTCTGGAGACGTCCTTCGCGCAGTACCAGTCCGACCAGTCGGTCGTCGGTCTGGCCTCCACCATCAAGCGCAACGAACATGTCATCGAGGGCTACCAGGAATCGATGCAGTGCCACCTCGGTGACTTCGCCGAATACGCGGCGATCCGCCGGGAACTCAACGACTTGGAGAAGAGCACCTCCCGGGAGTCGGCACGGCTCACCCGGGCCCACGCCGCGCAGTCGCTGGAACGCCTCGAACCCGGCGACGTCATCGCTGTACCCACCGGCCGGCGCTCCGGATTGGCCGTCGTGCTGGACGCCGGGTTGGACGAACTCGGTGAACCGCGGCCGCAGGTCCTCACCGTCGATCGCCAAGTGCGTCGTCTGAGCGTCGCGGACTTCACGGCGCCCGCGGTGGTGGTCGACCGCCTGCGCATCCCGCGGGACTTCCATCCACGCAGCGCGAACGCCCGAAAGGCGCTCGCGACCCGACTCAGCGAACTGTCGGGCCGGCACACCAACGTGCGTCCGCCCAAGGTGCGTGACAGTGGCAACGACGTGCAGATCGCGCGCCTGCGCGCCCGGCTGCGCAAGCATCCGTGCCACGGCTGTTCCGACCGGGAGTTGCACGCCCGGTGGGCAGAGCGAGCCGCAAAACTGCAGAAGGAGAACGACGCCCTTGCGCGCCGAGTGGAGGGGCGGACGAACACCATCGCTCGGCAGTTCGACCAGATCTGTGCGGTGCTCGTCGAACTCGGCTATCTGGACCCGCATGGGGATGAACTGTCGGTCACCGAGGACGGCGCTCGCCTGGGGCGGCTCTACACCGACCGGGCGCTGGTGATCGCGCAGTCCCTGCGTTCGGGCCTCTGGCGCGATCTCACCCCGCCCGAACTCGTGGCCTGCGTCGCCCCCTTGGTCTTCTCCTCGCGTACGGACGAGGAGACCGTCCCGCGGCTGCCGAATGGGCGTGTGCGGGAGGTACTGGCCGAGCAGGTGCACCTGTGGGCCGGGATCGAGGCGCTGGAGTCCGAGTTCTCGGTGCCGATCACCCCGGAACCGGACATGGGCTTCTGCTGGGCCGCGTACCAGTGGGCCAACGGTCAGTCGTTGGCGTCGGTGCTGCGCGGAAGTGATCTGCCCGCCGGCGACTTCGTGCGCTGGTGCAAGCAGGTGATCGATGCGCTCGGTCAGGTGGCAGGTGCCTGCGCTGCCGACGATCCGACCCGGGTCAACGCCCAACGCGCCGCGGATCTCCTGCGCCGGGGCGTGGTCGACTACTCCTCAGAGGTCTGAGATCGCGCTCAGGATGCGCTTGACCGAGTTGGAGATGCCGAACTCCGCACCGATCGCTTCCAGCAGTGCCACGTCCGGTGCCGGCGGTCCGGTAGGAGCGGCCGGCACAGGCAGATCTCGGACGACACGAACCACTGCGGGTGCTGCAGACAGATAGGCTGCCGAGGCGATCAAGGACGCGCGGATCCGCGGGGAGATCGACGATGTCGGGTCGTCGACCGCAGCGATGACGCCGTCGAGGTCGCCGAACATCCGCAGCAACGACGCGGCGGTCTTCTCACCGATACCCGGAACGCCGGGAAGTCCATCGCTGGTGTCGCCGCGCAGCGTGGCCATGTCCGCGTATTGGGACGGCGCCACGCCGTACTTCTCGACGACGAAGGCCTCGTCGACGTATTGGATCTTCGAGATGCCTCGCGCGGTGTAGAGCACCCGTACCTTCCTGGCGTCATCGACGAGTTGGAACAGGTCCCGATCGCCGGTCACGACGTCGACGCCACTGTCGGCGAGGCTCGCATACGTCCCGATGACGTCGTCCGCCTCATGCTCCGGTACCCCGACGGGAGGCACGCCCAGACCCACGAGTGCGGCTTCAATCAGCGGGATCTGCTCCTGGAGGGCATCGGGCACCTCCTCCTCGTCGCCGGTGGCCACCCGGTGCTCCTTGTATGAACCGATCAGGTCCACACGCCACTGGGGTCGCCAATCGGCGTCCCAACAGGCGACCACGGCCCCCGGCCGGTGTTCGCGGATCAGGCGCGCGAGCATGTCCAACAGGCCCGAAGCCGCATTCGTCGGCGGGGCATCGGCGGTTCGGCGCGTGTCCGGCACGCCGTAGAAGGCACGGAAGTACAGCGATGCGGTATCCAGCAACATGAGAGGTCCGGCCACAGGCAGTAGTCTCGCAGGCGTGACGAGCACAGACACCGCAGACCTGAAAGCCCGTCTCAGCGGGGCCGCCACAGCCGCCGCTCAGGCCGGCCTCGACGCGCTGCTGGTGAGCCCCGGTCCCGACCTGCGCTACCTCACCGGCTACGACGCGATTCCGCTCGAGCGGCTCACATGCCTGGTGGTTCCAGCCGATGGTCCGCCGCGGATCGTGGTGCCGGAACTCGAAGTCCCCGCTGCGCTGGCAAGTCCTGTGGGCGACCTCGGGATCGATGTGGTCGCCTGGGCCGAGACGGCGGACCCCTACGCGCTCACCGCGTCACTGCTGCCCCATGCGAAGCAGGTGGCCGTGGACGATCACATGTGGGCCGTGAAGGTGCTGGCACTGCGCGACGCCATGCCCTCGGCGCAGCAGAGTGCGGCCGGTGCGGTGATCCAGGACTTGCGCATGCGTAAGTCGGCCGCCGAGATCACGGCCCTCGTGCGGGCCGGGGAAGCGATCGACGCCGTACACGCGCAGGTCGCCGGATTCCTGCGGCCAGGGCGCACGGAGCGGGAGGTCGGTGCCGATATCGCCGATGCGATCCTGGCCGCCGGGCACGCGACCGTCGACTTCGTCATCGTCGCCTCCGGCCCGAACGGTGCCAGCCCCCACCACGAACTGTCCGACCGGGTGCTCGCGTCCGGCGACACCGTTGTCGTCGACATCGGGGGCACGATGCCCGACGGCTACTGCAGCGACTCCACGCGTATGTATGCCCTCGGCGAGCCGTCGCCGCAGGCACTGGCTGAACTGGAGGTCCTCCAGCAGGCGCAGGCCGCCGCGGTCGAGGCTGTCCGCCCGGGTATGACCTGCGAGGCCATCGACGCGGTCGCCCGAGATGTGCTTGCGGCCGCCGGACTCGCGGAGTTCTTCATCCATCGCACCGGTCACGGCATCGGGCTCGAGACCCACGAAGAGCCGTACATCATCGCCGGCAACAGCCGCGTCCTCGAGCCCGGCATGGCGTTCAGCATCGAGCCTGGCGTGTACCGGGCGGGGTCGCATGGGGCGCGTATCGAGGACATCGTGGTGTGCGTCGAGGATGGCGTCCTCCGCTGCAACAACCGCCCGCATGAACTGGTGATCGTGGCATGAACGACCTGCTCGAACTCACTGACGAGCTGGCTCGCCGGGAACTGGCACCCCGCGCTGCGCAGTACGAGAGCGAGGCGCGTTTCCCCCGCGAGGTCTTCTCGACCCTCGGTGCTTCGGGCCTGCTCGGACTGCCTTACTCGCAACGCTGGGGTGGTGCCGAGGTCGGCTACTCCGACTATCTACAGGTGCTGGAGATCCTCGCGCGGCGGTGGCTGACGGTGGCCCTCGGGGTCAGTGTGCACACTCTGTCGTGCCACGCTCTGGCGACGGCTGGATCTGATGAGCAGCGTGACCGGTGGCTGCCTGACATGCTCGGTGGCGACCTGCTGGGGGCGTACTGCCTGAGCGAGCCCCAGTCCGGGTCCGACGCTGCCGGATTGAGCACGTCCGCCACGCGCGACGGCGACGAGTACGTGCTCAAAGGGACCAAGGCGTGGATCACCCATGGTGGGGTCGCGGACTTCTACACCGTGATGACCCGCACGTCCGCCGACCGGACTGCGGGAATCACCGCGTTCCTCGTACCCGGTGACGCCGCCGGAGTGTCGGCAGCCGCACCCGAACGCAAGATGGGGATGCGGGGCTCGGTGACGGCGCAGGTGATCCTCGAAGACGTGCGTGTGCCCACGTCACGCCGACTGGGGGAGGAGGGCAGCGGATTCCGGATCGCTCTGAACGCTCTGGACTCCGGCCGGCTCGGCATCGCTGCCTGCGCCGTCGGTCTGGCGCAGGGGGCGCTCGACACCGCCGTCGAATACGCCACGGCGCGCCAGCAGTTCGGCTCGCCGATCGCCACCTTCCAAGGTGTGTCCTTCACGCTGGCCGACATGGCCACCGGGATCGCCGCCGGCCGTGCCCTGTACCTGGATGCTGCACGTCGTCGTGACGCGGGCGAGGCGTTCTCCACCCAGGCTGCAATGGCCAAGTTGTTCTGCACCGACATGGCCATGGCCGTGACCACCAGCGCTGTACAGGTGCTCGGCGGTGCTGGGTACGTTGAGGACTACCCGGTCGAACGGTACATGCGGGAGGCCAAGGTCCTGCAGATCGTCGAGGGCACCAACGAGATCCAACGCCTCGTCATCGGCCGTGCCCTGACTCAATAGAATCGATCCAGTGAGGACCCTGCTCGTCTCCGGACACGTCTACTCGATGTCCGAACGGTTCGCGACGGCGGTGCTCGTGGAGGACTCGACCATCGCCTGGATCGGCAATGACGCCGGCGCCGACGTCCATGTGAGCGATGTCGATGCGGTGGTGGATCTCGACGGTGATCTGCTGACGCCCGGGTTCGTGCACCTGAACGATCCGCACCCCTCTGCCGATCTCGGTTTCGTGTACGGTGAGCGATCCTCCATCCGGATCGCCGATCGGTGGGTCGATCAAGCGTGGGATGCCGGCGCTGGTGAGCCCTTGGCGGTGGTGCCCCGCGATCCCTGTCGGCTGCGCTCGCGGATCGCCGCGGGCGCCCCCACGGCGCTCGTGCCCGACCACCACGAGCCGTCGGGATGGGGGACGATCCGCGCTGCCGTCCACGAGATCGCGCCAGCGGAACGTGTGAGTGCCCGGGCGGCCTTCTCGGCGCTCACCCGTGGGGCCTGGCGACTGCTCGGTGCACCCGACCGCGGGGTGCTGGCGGTGGGCGCCGACGCCACCTTCGTGCGTTGGGCGGTGGATGATCTCGTGGTCGAGGCACCCGATGAACGCATCAGCAACTGGTCGACGGATCCACGGGCCGCAACCCCTGGCCTGCCGCCGCTGGGTCGCGACGACGCCCTACCTACCGCGCGCAGCGTCTGGCGGCACGGGGTCGAAGGGTGAGAAGGCTCATCCTGGCCCTGGCGTCCGGGATCCTGCAGTTCCTCGCCTTCCCGCCCGTCGGCTGGTGGTGGACCGCCCCGTTGGGCGTGGCGGCGCTCCTGTTGGCTGTGCGCGGCGCTCCCGGCGGCCGAGCGGCTGGCCTTGGTCTGATCGCCGGGTGGGCCTTCTTCCTGCCCCTGCTGCATTGGCTCACTGTGCTCGGCTGGGACGCATGGCTGGCCCTGGCTTTGGTGATCGCCGGCTGGTACGCCGGAATGGGGTGGGCGCTGAGTGTGGTGGCCGATCTTCGCTGGTGGCCGTTGGCCGTTCCGGTGGTCTGGGTCCTGCAGGAGTGGCTGCGATCCCGATTCCCGTGGGGCGGCCTGGGATGGGGCAGGCTCGCCTTCGGGCAACCGGATTCACCTTTCACCGGCTGGGTGACTGTGGGAGGCGCGCCGTTGCTCACGGCCGCTGTCGCCCTCGCAGGCTGTCTGCTCGTGCTGGCGATGACGTCCTGGCGCGCGGCTGCGGGTGCAGTGGTCGGATTGCTGGGGATCGGCCTGGTGGGCGGTCTGGTCTGGCCCGTGACGTCGCCCGAAGCGCCTCCTGCCGCCAGCCGGCTCGCGGTCGTTCAGGGCAACGTCCCGCAGCCGGGTATCGACTTCCTGGGCCGTCCGTTGGCCGTGCTGTCGAACCACCAGCGCACCACGATCGAGCTCGCTGCCGCTGTCAGGCTGGGTGACGAGCCCCAGCCGGACGCAGTCATCTGGCCCGAGAACTCCGCGGACATCGACCCCGTGGAACGGCCCGAGGCACGTGAACTCGTGGACTCCGCGGCAGTGGCCATCGATGCACCGATCCTGGTGGGAACGGTTCGCAGCGTCGGGCCGGACCGGGCTGCGAATGTCGGTGTGGTCTGGGATCCGGTCGCGGGTCCGACGGACGCCTACGTGAAGCAGCACCCCGTACCGTTCGGGGAGTTCCTTCCGATGCGCCCGCTACTGTCGCGGTTCATCACGCGATTCGACCGTGTGCCGCGCGACTTCATCGCCGGGGAGGAGCCCGGTGTGCTGCGCCTCGGCCCGGCGGTGATCTCCGATGTCATCTGCTTCGAGATCTCCAACGATGAGATCGTGCGGACAGGGGTGCGTGAAGGCGGTCGCGCAGTGGTCGTCCAGACGAACAACGCCACGTACGCGACCACGGCCCAGCCAGAACAACAGTTCGATATCAGCCGCCTGCGGGCCCGGGAGACCGGGCGGGATGTCCTGGTGGCGGCGACCACTGGGGTCACGGCCGTGATCACGCCGATGGGGGAGTGGATCGCTCTGCCGCAGTTGGAGTCGGGATGGATCAACCGTGAGGTCTCGCTGCGGGACACGTGGACACCGGCGGTCCGGTTCGGAGGACTCGTGGATGGCATTCTGAGCGCACTGGGGGCGGTGGTGATCGGCCTCGGGCTGTGGGGTCGGCGCAGGCGGCACGCCGTGGAAAGGTAGGCTCCCCACGTGGCGCAGTCCTTCGAAGACCTCGGTGGAATCCTCGTTGTCATTCCGACCTACAACGAGCTTGAGAACCTCCCGAAGATCATCGCCCGGGTGCGCCAGAGCGTTCCGGAAGCCCACATCCTTGTGGCCGACGACAACAGTCCCGATGGCACCGCACAGGTCGCCGACGAGATCGCGGCCGGCGACGATCACGTCCACGTGATGCACCGCTTGGGGAAGGAGGGCCTTGGCGCGGCCTACCTGGCGGGTTTCTCCTGGGCCCTGGAGAACGGCTTCGATGTTGTCGTGGAGATGGATGCCGACGGCAGCCATCAGCCGGAGCAACTGCCTCTCCTGCTCGATGCGCTGCGGGACGCAGACCTGGTGCTCGGCTCGCGGTACGTCCCGGGCGGGTCTGTGGTGAACTGGCCCAAGTCGCGCGAATGGCTGTCGCGGGGCGGCAACTGGTACACCAGGCGGGCTCTTCAGATCCCTTTGCAGGATGCCACTGGGGGCTACCGGGCCTTCCGTGCGTCGACCCTGCGGGCCCTCGACCTCGACGGGGTGGGCAGCGCCGGCTACATCTTCCAGGTGGACCTTGCCTACCGGACCCTGGCCAAGGGGCTGCGGGTCAAGGAGGTGCCGATCGAGTTCGTGGAGCGTGAGGTCGGCGACTCGAAGATGAACCGCAAGATCGTCTCCGAGGCCCTCTGGCGGGTCACCGTGTGGGGTGCCCGGGAGCGGGTGGCAAAAGCGAAGACCGCCGCGAGATCACGGCGGTCTTCGAAGTAGGGGTCTGGGTCAGGCGCTGCGCAGACCGGCGTCGTCGTCGGCCTCCAGCAGAGCCAGTCGCTCTTCGAGCAGTTCCTCGAGGTCGGCGATGGTGCGCCGCTCGAGCAGCATGTCCCAGTGGGTGCGCACCGGCTTCACCGGCTTGGGCTCAGGCTTGACGGCGTCGACCAGCAGCGCCATCTCGCCGCAGTGGCACTCCCACTCGA
>CALFYG010000102.1 GCA_937952095.1 uncultured Micrococcales bacterium
TCCGGCCACTGCTGCAACTCCTCCATGCTTCCCCCGTCCTCTCACCACCACGCTATCCCGGGGGTATGACATCTGGCGGGGACGACGATGAGGGCCTCGGCGGCCGAAATCCTTATCTCCAAGCCCTTCCCGTATTCGAACATGTGTTCTATACTGAGGTATGCCCGAAATCCCGGAAGACCCCTTCCCGTCCGTCAGCGCCACGCTGGCCGACGCACGGGCACTCGACGACCAGCAGCTCGTGGAAGAACTCACGGACGTCGCACGCAGCATCCGGTCGCTGCAGGCCAAGCAGGCCGCGATCATCACCGAGGTCGACTCCCGCATCCGAGCCCTTGGGTACCCCATGTCCGGGACGGCCGAGACGGTCGCAGTGACGCTGGCGATGTCACCGCGCTCGGCCGAGCATCTCACCGACGTCAGCGTGGAGTTGTGTTCCCGCGAGGTGGTGTGGACCGCCCTGGCAGAGGGCCGCATCGACCTGACGAAGGCACAGCGCATCGTCGACGAGTTGCATGAAATACCCGACCCGCGGCGCGAACACCTGGAACTCCTCGCCCTCGAGTACGCGCTCGACCACACCCCTCACGAATTGCGCCGCTACCTGCTCGGCCTGACCTGTGACCACGACCCCGACGCAACCCTGCGCAAGAAGGCCCTCGACAACCGCGGGGTGAGTGTGACTCCCCGCGGCCACGGCATGGCGGACATCTACGCGTACGTGTCCGTCGAGGTGGCCGAGGCGTTTATGCAAGCTCTCGAGTCCTTGGCGGCCAGCCCCGAGTGCGCCGATCCGTACCAGCAGGGCGAGGACCGCACCAAGGAGCAGCGCCGCGCGGATGCCCTCGCGGGCTTCCTGGCGGCCCACTGCACCTACCGGATCAACGTCGACGTCGTCATTCCGGCTGACACCCTGATCGGCGACAACGAGTACGGGGCCGAATCCAAGCGCCTCGGCCCGATCACCTCCGAGTTGGCACGGTCCCTGTGCTTCTCGCCCGACGCACGCTGGCGCCGACTCGTCACCGATCCCGTGTCGGGGAGTCTGGTCGATCTCAGTGCCGAGACCTACCGGATCCCCGAGCGGATCCGCAACGCGGTCAAAGCCCGCGACCTCACCTGCCGCTTCCCCGGGTGCCATCGCAGCGCGGAGTTCGCCGACTGCGATCACATCGTCCCGTGGCCTCGGGGCACAACTCGGGCAACGGACCTCGCCGGTCTCTGCCGGCACCACCACCGGGTCAAGACCCACTCCGCCTGGACGGTCGAACACGACCCCAGCACACCGCGGCACGACATGGTGTGGACAAGTCCGCTCGGGACGGTTCACAAGACCACCGCCCACAACTACCACCGACGGGACTGAGGACCGGCGAGCTGTCCCGCCGGCCACCTGCCATACTCCTGGAACGATCGCCCTGAGCGTCTCCCGATGTGGGCCCATCGCTTCTCCACAGATCCGAATGCGAGCCCCTGCCAGCGGCGAATCCGTAGTTGCCTTGAAGCATGTCCCTGACCGCGTGGCTCATCGGTGATGACACCGAGAGCATCCTCGACGACCTGACAGCCCCCGAGGGGTACCCACGGGCACAACTGTGGGTACCCCTCGACCCGACGACACACCCGACGGGCCTTCCGAAGCACCGATCGGCATGGGTGCAGCGCACCACCGACGGCGAGCAGTGGGTGGACTTCGCCCTGCCTGCGGACACGATCCTGGAGAGCATCGGACCGCAGGCGCTCGCCCACCCGAAAGCGCTGACCTACGGCACAGCGCTGCAGTCGGATGTGCAGACGCGCGACGGCGTGCTCATGGTCAGAGTCCCGCGCTACTTCAGCACGGTCGGCAGCCAGTGGACGCTGGACCAGAACGGTCAGGACCCGCTCATCACGCGGCGCGGACGCGAGACGACGTGCACGACGATCGGGGAACTCGACCTGAAGGCCTCGTGCCGCCAGGACGCGACCGAACCGGACCTAGTGATCGACGAGCGTGGCCCGCGCAGGCTGCGGCGGGACAAGGGTCGCTACTACAACGTCTCGAGTTGGGTACTCGCCAACCGCGTGATGAACGAGATCCGCAAACTGCCGCCCGGGACCACCATCCGCTGCGCCTGGTGCGCCGACTGAGACGGAGAAGAGATGCATTGTCAGGCAATCGTGTTCGGCGAGAACCCCGCACGGCTGATGGACTCGCTCATCCGGACTGCACAGGGGCTGGACCACGTGAGCGTGCCACTGGACGTGGCCGATGCGGGTGGCCGCTCCGGCTGGCACATCATCGGCTCCGAGCACCGGCAACTGCCCGATCAGTCCGCCTACGGGTATGGGAACTGGGTGCATTGTGTGTGGCCGACGGCGTTCCTGCGCGAACACCTGGGACCCCACGCACTGCTGTCCGACGAGATGCTTACCGCCCTCGAGGTACCCCGCGACCAGGTCCAGAAGAAGGACGGGCAATGGTGGGCGAAGGTCCCCCGCTACTTCCGGACCATCGGGGTGCAATGGTCCATCGTGTACCGCTCCTCGCGCTGGCAGGGGCACGGCAGCCGCGACGCCGCCGATGGGGCGACCGTGTCCAGCCTCGACCTGGAGCACAACCTCACGGCCCACGACCCGAACCTCATCGTCGGACCCACGGGGCCGGTGTTCTACCAGGACCCCGAAGTCGAGGGGCGCAACGTCGTGCGCCGACGGCTCGAAGCGACCCTGCCCCTGATGCGACTGCCACCGAGCACCCCGGTGAATCTCGCGACGTGGCATGACAAGGAACCGCAGCGATACGGCTGGTCTGGCACAGGCGATGAACCGTGCTCCTGTTTCGGCAAGGAGTACGAGCACCAACGCTGGAGTCATCCAGGGTACGGGTACTGAGGTAGGCCGTATCGCGGACGATCAAGGCCAGCAACAGCGCCCATGACGTCGCAGGGTGGCCGACATCCCCCCGTTGACGTCGTGCGACAGCCACCGCAGTCCGCAAGAAATGGCATGTTCCTGGTAATCTTATGGCATGCGTACAACCATTGATATGGCAGGCAGGGTGGTGATCCCCAAGTCCCTGCGGGACGAACTCGGCTTCCGACCCGGGGAAGTGGAACTGGTACGCGACGGCGCCGGGGTGCGGATCGAACCCGTGAGCTCGGACGGTCTCGCCGAGGAGGCCGGCCGCACGGTGATCCCTGTCTCGGGAACGCCCATCGACGACGACCTCGTTCGGGCCCTGCGGGATGCCGGCCAGCGCTGAGCCGCTGCTGCTGGACACCAGCGCGGCGGTACCGCTGATCGTGGCTGACCACCCCTCGCACGAACAGGTCCTCAGACAGGTCGCGAAGAGGTCGCTCGGACTGGCAGGACACGCCGCCTTCGAGACGTATTCAGTCCTGACCAGGCTGCCGGCCCCTGCGCGGCGCAGCCCAGCAACGGTGTCGCGGGTGATCGGACTCAACTTCCCCGAGACGCGATTCCTACCTGCGGACGAGCACGTGCAGCTGCTCACACAACTCGCGGAACTCGGTATCGCGGGCGGATCGGTGTACGACGCACTGGTGGGCATGACAGCCGCGCACCACTCGTTGGCCCTCGCCACCCGTGACGAACGCGCTCTTCCGACATACCGCCGCTTGGGGGTGACGCTGGTCGAGCTCTGGTGAGCACGCTGATCGACTGAGGGCACGTCGGCGTTCGGGCCGACCGGGTACCGGCTTACCTCCGCGGTCCCCGGGTAGTGGGCGCCATGGCAACCATTGAAGAATCCATTGAAGTCAACGTCCCGATCCACGTCGCCTACGACCAATGGACCCAGTTCGAGGAATTCCCTCACTTCATGAAGGGGGTCGAGTCCGTCACGCAGATCGACGACACCCACCTGCACTGGAAGACGAAGATCGCGGGCGTCGAGCACGAATATGACGCCGAGATCACCGAGCAACATCCTGAAGAACGCGTCGCCTGGCGCAGCATCGACGGAAAGACCAACGCCGGTGTGGTGACCTTCCATCACCTGTCGGACAGTCGGACCAAAGTGATGGTGCAGATCGACTGGGCGCCCGACACTCCTGCCGAGACCGTCGGCAGCCTGGTGGGCGCCGACGATCACCGCGTGAAGGCCGACCTCGGCCGGTTCAAGGACTTCATCGAGAACCGGGGCACGGCTACGGGCGGCTGGCGGGGGAACATCGAGATCTGAAGTGCGCTAGACCCGAGCGTCGAGGAACTCACTGATCAGGTCGGCCACCACATCTGCGGACCGGTCGTTGAGGTGCAGGTTGTCGGTGAGCAGCGTGAGCCCGTTGCGGGCACTGATGGAGTCCCAGCCCTGCCGCAGCACCGCGTGCCGAAGCATCGATCGGAACACCAGCCATAGGTCCCCGGTGTACGGGGGCGGATCAGCCTCAGGAAGCAGGGCCACCAGCCGCTCATGCAGCCGAAGGACAGGCACGCCGTGCTGGGCGGCCACGTCGCGCAACGTGTCGTTGTACTGATCCACCAACTGATTGATGCGGCTGGCCAGGTCTTCGCCGAGGGGCGGGAGGTCCAGAACAGCGAGCCGGGCTGGAGTCTCGCTGAGCCGCGTCAGGATCACGTCGATCTGCTCGCCGAACCAAGACCGCGTCGGGTCGACGGGCAGGCGCTGCTGCTTGCGGTAGCGGGCCAGCCAGGACGCGTCGAACTGCGCGTTCACGTCGTTCGTGCCGACCAGAAGCGTGACCACGTCGGGCTGTTGCGCGACCACCTCGTCGAGGCGTTGCGTGATGTTGTAGGCGAGTTGGCCGTTGACGCCGGCGTTGATGAAACGCGTCCCCGGCCAGCGGTCCTGCAGCCGCTTCACGTAGTTGGCACTGAACTGCCCTTGGGTGTTGCTGTCCCCGAGACAGACGACCAAGCTCTCGGCGGGCATGGGGCCAATCGTAGAGAAGGCTCAGCCGCCCAGTGCCCACGCGGTGGTCACGACCTTGCCCTTGCGGCACACGATCGCAAGCCGGTTGACCTTCGCTGCCTTCTTCCGCGCCGCCTTGGGGCCGTCCTTGCAACTGGCGACTAGTTCATCGAGCGGCGGGGCGAGGGCACCACCGGTGGAGATGTAGGAGGTCCACAGCAAGGTGGCGTCCGCGCAGCTGAGGTTCTTCACCTTGACCTTGATCGCCAGGGGTTGCGGGAGGCCGGCCATCTTGACCGGGCCGCAACTCTTCAGCGGCGCGGCGGTAGCGGGACCGGCCGCCAGTGGCACAGCCACAGCGGACGCCGCGAGGGCGATGATCAATCGACGCATGCCGGGGACGCTACTCCCGTCCAGCCCTGCGGGGCATCGGTCGAACGGGGCATTTCGTTCCCGTGGATCCGACGGCTGAGACAATGGGTCACGTGGCCGGTTCCACCCTGATCATCGGATCGGGCATCAGCGGACTCGCCACGGCCTACTACCTGCGCCGTGGCGCCTCGTCGGTCACCGTGCTCGAGGCCACTGCCCACCTCGGGGGCAAAGTCGCCACCGTGGACGTCGAGGGACTACCCGTCGATGTCGGGCCGGATGCGTTCCTGTCCCGCGGCGCGGACCTGCGACAACTCATCGACGACCTGGGGCTCACTGACGACATCATCGAACCGCAAGGCGGCGGCTCCTACATCTGGTCTCGCGGCAAACTGCGGCCCATCCCACCGGGCGCCGCGTTCGGTCTGCCGGATCGCCTGGTGCCCCTGCTACGTTCGGGATTGCTCTCGCCCGCCGGAGTTGCTCGCGCGGGGTTCGACATCGTTCTCCCCGCGACGAAGACTGGTGACGACCCCTCGATCGCCGACCTCGTCCGACCCCGGTTCGGTGGCGACGTCTACCACCGGATGGTCGAACCGCTGCTCGGAGGAGTGCATGCCGGCGATCCGGCCCAGTTGAGCGCCAAGAGCACGGTCCCCGAGATCTACGCCATCGCATCGGGAAACCGCAGTGTCTATCTGTCCATGCGGAAACGTCGCGTCAAGCCCACCGGCAGGCGTCAGGCGCCGCTGGTCTCACTGCGCGGGGGCATGGGGCGGCTGACGCACGCACTGGCCGACGCTGTGGGCGACGTGCGGCTGGGCACGCCGGCCACGAGCCTGGAACCTGACGGCACGGGCTGGCGCGTCGACGACCTCACCGCCGACAACGTCGTGCTCGCCACGCCTGCCTACGTCACGGCCGACTTGGTGCGTGCCACCGCGCCCGAGCTGTCTGCCGTCCTCGACACGATCAGCTACGTCGACGTGGCGAACGCCACTCTCGCGTTCCGCGCCGCGGATGTTCCGCCGCTGCCACCCGGCACCGGGTTCCTCGTCCCGCCGATCGAGCGCGAGTTCATCGTCGGCTGCTCGTGGTTGACCAACAAGTGGCCACACCTGGCCAACGAGGACGTGGTGTTGATCAAATCCATGGTGGGTCGCGCCGGGGACACCCGGTGGCTGTCCATGTCGGATGCCGAGATCGTCGACGGGGTCCGCGACGGTCTGGCAAGGATCCTCGACGTCGATGCTGCACCTATCGCGACGTACGTCCAGCGTTGGCCGCGCGCGATGCCGCAGTACACCGTGGGCCATGCCGAGCGCTTGGCGCGCATCGAGAGCCTGACCCCAACCGGACTGCACCTCACGGGCGCTGCGTACCGAGGCGCGGGACTGGCCGCATGCACCACACAGGCCGCGGCGACGGCCGCCTCGATCCTGGAAGGGACCCAGCCATGACGTCGGTCACCCGGCCACGCGCCGTCGACTACGCCCAACGCCCGATGCTCGTGTTCTGGGAAGTCACCCGAGCCTGCCTGCTCGCGTGCGCACACTGCCGCGCCTCAGCGACGCCGGATGCGCTCCCCGGAGAATTGGGCACCGAGGAGGGCAGGCGCCTCATCGATCAGGTGGCAGGCTTCGGCCGCCCCTACCCGATCCTCGTGCTGACCGGGGGTGACTGCCTCTTGCGGAAGGACACCTTCGAACTCGTCGAGTACGCCAACAGCCTCGGCGTGCCGGTGGCGATGTCTCCCTCGGTCACGCCCATGCTCACCGACGAGGCGATCCACACGATGGTCGAGTGCGGCGTCAAGGCGGTGTCGTTGAGCCTCGACGGCGCCACCGCCGCCACTCATGACGGCGTGCGCGGCATCCCTGGCCACTTCGACCAGACGATCCCCGCGATCCGGGCGCTCGTGGCCGCAGGACTGAAGGTGCAGATCAACACGACAGTGATGCGCGCCAACGTCGATGAACTCGCCGACATCGCGGCGTTGATGGCGCAGACCGGCGTGCACATCTGGGAGGTCTTCTTCCTGGTGCATGTCGGACGCGGCGAGGCGACGGGCGCGATCACGCCCCAGGAGCATGAGGACGTCTGCCACTTCCTGTACGACGCGTCCCACTACGGGTACATCGTGCGGACTGTGGAGGCGCCGTTCTTCCGCCGCGTCGTCGTGCAGCGACGCGAAGGCCTGCCCGCGCCGGCCGACGAACTGTACGTCCGGCTGCACGAGCAACTCGTCGCACACCTCGGTCCGGAGCGAGGACGGTCATCGGCGCATACGGCCTCCACTCGGGACGGCAAGGGGATCGTCTTCGTCGCGTACAACGGAGAGGTCTATCCGGCGGGGTTCCTGCCGCTGGGGCTCGGTTCGGTACGCGAGCAGCCACTGGCCGACATCTACCGGGACAACCCCACGCTGCTTCGGATCCGTTCGATGGAGTTCGGCGGGCGGTGCGGGGTGTGCGAGTACGCCGACCTGTGCGGCGGCTCGCGGGCACGGGCCTACGCGGCTACAGGGGATCCGCTGGCCGAGGACCCTGCGTGCCCCTATGTGCCACAAGTGGCACTGACCCGCGGTTGAGTCAACGGGCAGGCTCCTGCGCAAGGGTCAGGTTGTTGGCTGCACGGCGCTTGATCAGGAACCCGAACCCCGCGGCGATGAAGAACATCAGCACGCCGTAGATCGCCGCTGGTAGGGACATCTCGGTGCTGAGCAGAACCGACTGCGCGACGACGATGGCCAGCGTCGCGTTGTGGATGCCCACTTCGAACGCAGTCGCGATCGACTCCCCTTCAGTGACCTTGAAGATCCGGGGAACCGTGTAGCCGATGGTCAGGCTCAGGATGCAGAACACGATCGTGATGCCGGCCAGGGCGGCGAAGTTCTCACGCAGGATCTCGATGTTGCTGATGACCGCGCCGACGATCACAAGCGCCAGGATCACGGCGGACCCGATGCGTACGGGCTTGTCCATCCGCAGTGCGAACGCCTCCCGCCAGCGCCGGATGAGCATGCCGATGAACACCGGGATCAATACGATGGCGAAGACCTCGAGCGTCTTCTGGAACTGCAGGCCCACCCGGTCCCCACCGGGGGCGAAGTAGTTGATGGCGAGGTTGACCACGATCGGCAGGGTGAACACCGAGAGCACCGAGTTGATCGCGGTGAGGCTGATGTTCAGCGCCACGTCCCCGCGGAACAGGTGACTGTAGAGGTTGGCGGTGGTGCCTCCCGGAGACGCTGCCAGCAGCATCATCCCGACCGCGAGGATCGGCGGGAGGTTGAACAACTCCACAAGGCCGAAGCAGATCACCGGGAGGATCAGGACCTGACAGACCAAGGCGATCGCCACCGCCTTGGGGTGGCGCGCCACCCGTGCGAAGTCGTCGGTGGTCAGGCTGAGGCCGAGGCCCAGCATGATCAGGCCGAGTGCGATGGGCAGCAGTGTGGTCTCCATCGTGACTCCCGTGTGCTCGAGGTTTGACTGAGCGTAGTACAGGAATGGCGCTTCGTGGGTCCGTCTCGAGTGTGGTCACCGAGAGGTGAACGACGTGAACGTCCCTTCGGCCGGACCCCACGCGACGTCGACGGCATCGACCCGGCCGGGCCGGTGCACCGACTGCGGCCCTGCGCCGTAGAGCCATTCGACGAGGGTGCGACAGTCAGCGCGAAGGCCCTCGGCGATCACCCGTACGTTCCCATCGGGCAGGTTCTGGGCCAGGCCGACCAGGTGCAGCGACTGCGCCATCTGTCCCGTCGACCATCGGAAGCCGACCCCCTGGACCCTCCCGCTGACCGTCGCCGTCAGGCGTACTGGTTCCTCGCTCACTGCTCGAGTGTGGCTCACACTGCCAGGACCTCCTCAGCGGCCCGCACACCGGACAGGTACGCGCCATGGACGGTCCCGAAGAACTCCCGCTCGGTGGCTTCACCCGCGAAGAAGACCCGGCCGGCCGGGGCGGCCAGTGCGTCCCGCATCCGTGGATGTGCCCCCAGCGAATTGAAGGAGTAGGAACCGAGCGCGAACGGGTCGGCGGCCCAGCGGGTGATCTGATATCCGATGGGATCCGGGATGTCGGGTCCGTAGATGGTTCGCAGGGTCGTCATGGCGCTGGCCACAATCTCGGCGTCCGACGCCGCTTCCATGCGTCGCGCGAAGTCCGCGGCGGTGAAGCCGAGCAGAACGGGCTGACCGGTGGGCCGGGCGAAACTTACCCACTCGGCCCACTCGTCGGGGCTGTCGGGGATGTATTCGATCCAGTCCACGTCGGGGTCCCAGAACACCGTCGGGAAACGCAGGAAGACCTTGTCGAGCACGCCCATCTGCAACGACTCGATCGCTTCTTGCTTCGCCGTGGGAAGCACCGGTTCGAACGACACCGTGTCGGCCTGGAGGACACCGAGTGGCAGCGTCACGATCACCGCGTCACCGGTGAATGAGCCACTGGCGGTCGTGACGGTGACCGTGTCGGACGTCGCGGTGATCTCTGTCACGGGCTGCCCAGTTACGATCGGCACCCCCTCGGCCAGTGCGTCGATGACCACCGAGTAGCCCTCCAGGAGAACCGCGTCCTCGCCCTCGAACTCCCCCACCGAGTCGAACCAGTAGGCGGAGGTGTCGTCGGTCGAGCCGGAGTACTCGGCCTCGATGGTGCTGATCATGATGAAGCGCGCAAGCCTGCGCTGGTACGGGGTGAGGCTCTGCCAGTCGAGTCCTGATTCAACGGCCGAACGTACTGACTGATCGGAGTCGGCGCGCTGCGCCTTGCGCAATGCGGCTGCCACCCGGCGGCCCATCGCCGCCACCTCGCGCTGCTCCTTCGCAGACAGGGCCCGCCCGTCGGAACCGAACGCGACGGAGCTGTCGTACGACGTCGTGGCCAGGGTGGCGCCCGCCTCCTTCGCCAGGTCGGTGATGGGGTTCCCCTTCAGCCCGTGGATCCACGATGCCCCAAGATCGATAGGCACATCGGGCCACTGGAAGCTGGTCCAGATCCGACCGCCCACCCGGTCGTTCCCTTCGATGACCTCGACCTCGATGCCTTCGTTGCGCAAGGCGCGCGCGGCGGCCAGGCCCGCCATCCCGGCCCCGACGATCAGCACCTTCCGACCGGTCGTGTCGCCTCCGGTACACGCGGGTAGAGCGGTAGCCGCAAGCGTGACCATGGCCAACTGCAGAAGTGCGCGCCTGTCCACGGCGATCACCCTAGTGCGCACACGTGCACGGACTGCCAGACTCATGCCCGTGGACAGCGAACTCACGCGAGAATTGCGTCTGCTGACCGACGTGCATGAACAGGTTCTGCGCGAGGCGGGGCTGCAGTGGGTGGCCGAACAGGTCGCAGGTCTGCACAAGACCGCACCCCTTCCACCCGTGACCGACCCGCAGGACGCCATGCGACTCGCAGGCGCCCTCACTGTGCACCTGCATCTGGTGAACCTCGCCGACGAACGCCACCGCGTGCGACTGCTGAACGCACCGGCGACGACGCCCCATGCCGACGCCGGCGACGATCTGTGGCCGGCGGTTTCGGGCGCGCAGGGTGTGCAGGAACGACTGGACAGTCTGCGTATCCACCCGGTCCTCACCGCCCACCCCACCGAGGCCAGGCGCCGCGCGATCGCCACGAGCCTGCGCCGCGTCTCCGAGCAGTTGCAACGCCTGGAGAACCCTCGCCTGGGACCGGAGGAACAGGACGCCTCCCATCGCCGCCTGCTCGAGGAGATCGAACTGTTGCACCTCACCTCGGTGCTGCGCACGACCCAGCCGGAACCACTCGACGAGGTCCGCACGATCATGACGGTGTTCGACCAGACCTTGATCCGGGCGGTCCCGCGGTTGTACCGCGCCACGGAGCACGCGCTGATCGGCGAGGCCAGCGGAACCGTACCCACGCCGGTGCCGGCGTTCGTGCGGTTCGGCTCCTGGGTGGGCGGCGATCGGGACGGCAACCCCTTCGTGACTGCCGAGGTCACCCGCCGGACCCTGGCGTTGCAGGCAGAGCATGCACTGTCAGCGCTGCAGGTCTCTGTCGAGCGGGTGGGGCGGACCTTGACTGCGGACCAGGCCGACACCCCGCCGTCGCGTGCGCTGCAGGAGGCACTGGCTCGCGACGCGGTCGCCATGCCCGAACGCTTCGCGGAAATCCGTACCGGTTCCCCTGGCGAACCCCATAGGCAACGGATGCTGGTCATTGCCTACCGTCTGCAGGCAACGAGGACCGGCCGAGCCGAGCACTCCTACCCTGGGCCCGATGCGTTGATCGCGGACCTGCGGATCGTGCAGGACTCCCTGGCGCAGGCAGGTGCGCGACGGGCTGCCTACGGGGAGTTGCAGCATGTGATCTGGTACGCCGAGACGTTCGGCTTCCACCTCGCCGAACTCGAGGTCCGCCAGCACTCCGACGCCCACAAGGCCGCGCTCGAAGACCTGTTGGCGCAGATCCCGGACGCTCCGGCGGATGCCTCACAGGACGCCGCATTCCTGGACCGACTCGCGGCTGATGGCTGGCCAGAGCACGTGAGCCCTCGCGAGGAACGCACCCGCGAGGTGCTCGACACCCTGCGGGTGATGTCGTGGCTGCAGGAGCGTTGGGGAGGCCGGGCATGCGGGCGGTACATCGTGTCCTTCTCCCATTCCGCGGCGAATCTCGTGGCCGTCCGCGCACTGGCGAGGTTCGCCGTCGGTGCGGCGCCGCTGCGCTTGGATGTCGTGCCACTGTTCGAGACCGGCGCCGACCTCGCCGCCGCCGACACCGTGCTCGCGGACTGGGTCACACTGCCGTCCACGCGCGATTGGCTGGACGGAACCGGTCGGCGGGTGGAGGTCATGCTGGGCTACTCCGACTCGGCAAAGGACGTCGGGCCGGCAGCCGCCACCCTCACCCTTGCGAAGGCACAGGCAGCGATGGTCGCCTGGGCACGCGCGAACGACGTCACCCTGACGATGTTCCACGGCCGCGGGGGCTCATTGGGCCGCGGCGGCGGTCCGCTGCACAGGGCCGTGACCGCCCAGCCACCGGGCAGCGTCGACGGCCGTCTCAAGGTGACCGAGCAGGGCGAGGTGGTGTTCGCGCGGTACGCCGACACGACCATCGCGCAACGTCACCTCGAGCGGCTCACGACGGCGGTTCTCCTGGCGGGCACGCCCGAGGTGGAACAGCGCAATGCCACGGCCGCTGAGCGGTTCGGGACCCTGGGGGACCGGATCGCGCAGGCTTCGCGGGCCGCGTACTGGGAACTGGTGCGAACGCCGGGGTTCGCCGATGTGCTGGCCGAAGCGAGCCCCTTGGATGAGATAGGGGAACTTCGCATGGGGTCGCGCCCGGTACGTCGCAGTGCCGCGGCTGCCGGTCGGGAACTGTCCGACCTGCGCGCGATCCCGTGGGTGTTCGCGTGGTCACAGACCCGCGCCAATATCCCCGGCTGGTTCGGCCTCGGCACGGGGCTCGCCGCCATCGACGACCTCCCGCTGCTGCGCGAGGCCTACGAGCAGTGGCCGTTGTTCGCGTCCCTGATCGACATCGCCGAGATGAGTCTTGCCAAGAGCAACGCAGATCTTGCGGCTCGATTCCTCGCACTCGGCGACCGCCCCGACATCACCGAACGGATCCTCGCGGAGATGGAGTTGACGGTGTCCTGGGTACTGCAGGTGCTGGAGCAGGACCGGTTGCTCGAACACAAAGAGGTGCTCGGTTCGGCCATCGCCCTGCGCGCACCCTACGTGGACGCGCTCTCGGAATTGCAGCTCGCGGCGCTGACCCGCGTGCGCGCAGGCGACGCGGAGGACTGGCGGCGACTGTTGCTGCTGACCGTGAACGGCCTGGCCGCGGGACTTCAGAACACCGGGTGATACCCGAGGGGTCTACACCAAGATCTCGTCGAGTGCCCGCCTCACCGATGCGCGTAACTCGACCATCATGGCGTCACCCTTGTCCCGGCCGACCGCGAGCGCAAGCCGCGCTCCGGCGCCACTGAGATGCGCGAACAAGACCGTCACCGCTTCCAGTCGCTGTTGCGATTGCACCGGTACGAGGTGCCGCACGGCGTCAGCGATGATGCCGCCGTTGATCGTGCTGTCCTCGACGTCGAGTTGCTGCAGTTCCTTGTCGGATTGGG
>CALFYG010000103.1 GCA_937952095.1 uncultured Micrococcales bacterium
ACCTCGCGGCCAGCGATGAAGCGGGCACGGCAGTGGTCCGTGTGCTCGACGTGGGTGCCTTCTGATGCCCGCAGGACTAGGGTTGCTGAATGATCAAGCGTCTGGCTGTGGGAATCGTCGGCACGGGGATCCTGCTCGCGGGGTGCTCGTCGGACCAGGCTGAACCCGCGGCCTCCACCTCGCCGCCCGCCTCGGCGGCCTCCCCGATGGCCCTGCCCGCGCAGACCACCCAAGCGCTCGAAGCGCAACTCACCAAGACCATGGCGCGCAACGATGTGCCCGGCGCGGCTGTCGAAGTGTGCATCCCCGGATACGAGACATGGGCAACTGCTGAAGGTCTTGCAGACATCGAGTCGCAGACGCCGATGACGACTGACATGTACTGGCCGCTGCGCAGCGTGACCAAGTCCTACACGGTGACGATGATCATGCAGTTGGTGGACGAGGGCAAGATCAGCCTTGACGACACGATCGATCAGTGGATCCCGGACGTCCCCAACGGCGACCAGATCACCCTGCGGCAACTCGCGGACATGAGCAGTGGGGCGCCGGAGTACACCACGCAGGCCTGGATCGAGGACTATGTCGCCGACCCGGAACGGGCCTTCACCACCGAGGAGCTCATCGCCTACGCGTTGGCGGAACCGGCTCAGTTCGCGCCGGGGGAGAAGAAGGTCTACACGAACACGAACACGCTGTTGCTCGGCGAGGTGGTGGCCCAGGAGTACGGCCAGCCGTTCGATGAGGTGATCACCGAACAGATCATCGAGCCGCTCGGTCTGACGCAGACCCGCTACGAGACGGCGGTGGATGAGTGGCCCGGCGACCACCCGACCGGCTACACGCTCGCCGACAACGGCGAGCCCGAGCCGGAGCCGAACAACTTCACGGTGCTCGGCCCGGCCGGGGCCATGACCTCGACACTGGGCGACATGTGTCAGTGGGCCACAGCGCTGGGCTCGGGCGCGTTGTTGGAGGCGGACACGCAGCAGACGCGTCTGGAAGGTGCCCCGCTCGACAAGGGTCCGGAGTACGACGAGTACCTGGTGGGGATGGGCAGCCTGGAGGGCTGGGTCGGTCACACCGGAGAGGGGTTTGGTCATACCGTCCTGGTGATGCACAACCCCGAATCCGGCGCGAGTGTGGCGATCGGCATGAACATCTCGAGCCTCGGCAAGCATGTGCCGACACGGTACTTCCGCAAGATCGCCCCCGTGGTTGACGCGGTGCCGCCGGCCTGACGCTCAGGTGAGGCGTTTCTGCAGGGTTCCCGACAGCGGCAGGTACACCCGGCGCGGTGTCAGTTGCATCGCCACCCGGATTGCCCGGTAGGCGATTCCGGGGACGCTGACTCCTCGGCCGGCACGCAGGTCGGCAAGTGCGGTGTCGACGACCTGGTCAGCATCGAGCCAGAAGGGCGCTGGCACGCGCGCCTGGACTCCGGCCCGCTCCTGGAACTCGGTGGGAACCAGTCCGGGGGTGAGCGCCAGCAGGCGCACCCCTGACCCGTTGACCTGCTCACGCAGACCCTCGGTGAACGACGTCACCCACGCCTTGCTCGCTGCGTAGGTCGGCGCATTCGGGTCCGGGGCGAAGGACGCGACGGACGAGACGTTGATGATCGCGCCATCCCCGCGTTCCAGCATCGGGCCCAGCGCCGCGTAGGTCAGCCGCAGCACTGCCCGGACATTGACCATCAGCAGGTGATCCTCGGCCTCGAGATCATGTTCGACGAAGTCGCCGTCGTAGAGTCCCAACCCGGCGTTGTTGACCAGCAGGTCGACCGGTTGGTCGGTGAGCCGGTTTTCGACGCGGCGACAATCCGCGAGCCGGCCGAGGTCCGCGCGAAGGACTTCGCAGGTGACGGCATGTTCGAGCTGCAGGCTGGCGGCCACTTTCTGCAGGGTGTCCCGCGTGCGGGCGACGAGTACGAGGTCGTAGCCGTCAGTGGCCAGACGCTGCGCGAAGTGCAGTCCGATGCCGGAGGTGGCGCCTGTGATCAGTGCAGTGGGCATGCTGCACTGTGCCACAGATTCGCGGGCTTACCCCTGCGGCAGAGGTGTCGGCTTCTGGCCCTTACTCAACGCTCGGTCGAGGCCGAGGAAGATGAACCCGAACAGCAGCCCAAGGATCACGATGGCCACGATGTTGACCGCGACCCCCGCATATCCGCCGTACTCGACGCCGGGGATCAACGGTGAGGGATCGTTGACGTCGATGAACGGGTACGGATACCAGTGCTGTGGCTCGCCGAGTGTGGTGGCTGGAGCTTCGGGCGGGGGTTGGAGCAGGAGTAGGCCGCGCAACAGGGTGTAGATCAGCCACACCACGGGGATGGCCAGCATCGTGAACACCTCACGCAGGCTGAACCGTGGGCGAGGCCCGAAGAGCAGGAAGCCGAGGAATGTGGCCCACGGAACGATGTAGTGGAACCCGAGGTTGGTGTAGACACCTAGGCCCACGGGCTTGTACAGCGGGGCGAGCACGATCGCGTAGACCAACCCGGTCACCGTGATCATCACCAGGCTCGTCATCCGGAACCAGCGGAAGCCGCGGCTGTCACGTGCCGGATCGGCGAAGAGCATCCAGTTGGCGATGAACGCCACGATGTTGCTCCAGACGGTGAAGTAGCTCAGGGTGAACCACAGCCCGTTGAAGGCGCCACCATTTCCTTCCTGCGTGACAGAGATGTAGCAACTCAGGAGGAACGCGCCAGTCCCGATCGCGGCGACCACGCCCCAGTAGATGCGGGCGACGGTGGCCCAGGAGCCCCGTGGTGCCACGGTTTCGGTATCGACCATGCGCCCAAGGGTGCCCTTCCCATGCGGGGTGTTGCGCGGCGGGTCGTGTACCGAACTGGTTGAGCCGGGGTGCCATTCCCGCCTAATCAACCAGTTCAGTACGGACTTGAGTCCGATCCGAGGCAAATGTCCACCGACGGGTGTACCGAACTGGTTGGCGTCGGTGGAGCATCAACCAGTTCGGTACACGATCAGGCTCCGCTCGCCTGCGCCAGGGTGAGTACCGACATGGCGAGGACCAGGCTGGCGAAGCCGATGCCCAGGCCCCGTTCGGACCAACGGTTCGACCAGCGGGCGGCCAGGGCGCTGCTGATCAGCACGAATGCGGCCACGACGACGGTCGCCGTGACGTCGAGCGCCTCGCCGGCGCGGGGGATGAAGGCCACCGCCGAGTTCAGGGTGATCACGAGCAGCGCGGTGGCGGTGGCCTGGTACATGCTCATGCCCATCACCAACGCGAGCGCGGGCACCACGAGGAAGCCGCCACCGACACCGAAGAACCCGGTGAACAGTCCCACCATCAGCGCGGCGACGACCACGAGCCACCAGGCGCGGCGTTCGCGTGCGGCGGCCTGCCCCCCATCGCCCGTGCGCAGCGCCTTGCGCAGCATCAGTGCCCCGGCCACCACCAACACGAGGGCGAAGCCCCACAACTGGAACCGGTCGTCAGTGACGAGCGCGAGGCGGGATCCGGCGATCGCCCCAGCCGCTCCGAGCGCGCTGAACAGCACGCCCTCGCGCCAGGCGATCCGCCCGGCGCGGGCGTGGGGGATGAGGCCGCCCATGGCGCCGATGCCCACCACCACCAGGGATGTGGTGCCGGCCTCGTCGGTGGGAACGCCCGCAGCCACCAACAACGGGATCGCCAGGATGCCGCCGCCGCCTCCGAAGAGGCCGAGCGACAGCCCCAGGGCGATCCCGATGAGGGCGAACTCGAGCATTTCCACGATTGCCTAGGCGATCCTTCCCGGACGGCCGCGGCGATCGAGCACCTGGCCACCTGCGGACTGCCAGGCGCGCATCCCCCCGGACAGGTTGTAGGCCTCGTAGCCCTGCTTGCGCAGTTGCGAGGTCACGGCCCGCGCCCGACTTCCGGAGCGGCACACCACCACGACGTCCTTGGTGGTCGAGATCCTGCTGATCCGCGAGTCGATCTGTGAGCGGGGGATGTGCATGGCCTGCGGTGCATGGCCGGCGTTCCATTCCCCGGTTTCCCGGACGTCGATCATCTGCGCGCCGGAGCGCACCCATTCACGCGCGTCCGCGCCGCTGACAGAAGGAACCTTGAATCGGTCGAACAGTCCCATGGCCGCCTCAGTCGGTGTAGGCGTCGCCGAGCATCATGGCGTGCTCGTCGCGAACGATGGATAGCCCGGCCACGGCCGCGTTGCTGAACTGATCGTCCACCACGACCACAGGCACACCGGCGCGGGTCAGCAGAGAGGCCCCAACCATGGCGCGGAAGCCACTGCCACAGGAGATCCACACCGTCGGATCGGCGCCGGCATGGGCCGCAGAATCGCTCCAGGCCTTGATCTGTCCGATGTTGTCCGGAAGGTCGTGCAGCGGCACGTGCCGTGCCCCGGCCACATGCCCTTCCTGCCACTCGGTCTTGCGGCGGGCATCGACCACGATCAGTTCGGAGTCCTCATCGAGAGCCTTCGCCAACTCATGGAAGTCGGCGCGGCGCACCGAGCCGATGTCTTCTGGGCCGCGACTCCACGCGTTGGGCTGTCCGATGTTTTGTGCCGCCGGACGGTCGATCCCGATGCGGACCATGTCGCGCTGGAACTCGGTGATCTGCTCCTGGGTGGCGCCGAGGAGCGTCACGGGCGTACCCCACGGGATGAGCCATCCGAGGTAGGTGATCGCGTTGCCTTCAGCGTCGAAGCTCAGACTGCCCTTGATGTGTTCGGCGGCCCACAGGCGGCGCTGGCGCAGGTCCACGACCCATTCGCCGGCCTCGATGCGCCGACGCAGTTCCTCCGGGTCGGCGTTCTCCGCGGGGGAGAGATCGATCTCGCGCGCCCCCAGTTCGTTGGCCGGCCCCATGTGCTTGTAGTAGGCGGGGAAGGCGTCGAGGCCCGCGAGGAGTTCGTCGACGAACTCCTGCTCTGTGAGCAGTGCGGCCGGGTTGGAGGTGGCCTGGTGGCCGACGGTCGACTCGAGCCCGACGGTCGCGGTGGCGCTGCAGAAGGAGCCGAACCCGTGGGTCGGCATCACAGCGGCGTCGGCGGCGACACCGTCGATGAGTTTGCGCACCGAGTGCCACTGCGCGTGGGCCAAGCCCTCAGTGGCGTCCGGGCCGATCAGGTCGGGACGCCCGACGCTGCCGAAGAGTAGGGATCCGCCCGTGAACACGGCCCGGTCCTCGCCGTCGGTGGCCACGGCATACGAGACGTGGTGCGGCGTGTGGCCCGGGGTGTGCATGACCCGCCAGGACATGGCCCCGGACTCGAAGGTGTCGCCGTCGCCCATCTCAGCGGCGTCGAACTGGTAGTCGTGGCCCACCGGGACAACGTAGGTGGCACCGAGTTCCTCGGCCAGTACCAGTCCGCCGGACACATAGTCGTTGTGGACATGTGTCTCGACGACGTGCGTGACCGTCCAGTTCCGGTCGGCGAGGGCGGCGTAGACGCGATCAATGTCCCGCTGGGGGTCGACCACGACGGCGGTGTCCTCAAAGCCGACCACGTAGGAACGGTCGCCCAGGTTGGGTGTCTCGATGACGATGATCTCGGGAGTGCTCATCAGGAGTGGATCCCTTCGGTGCTTGCGGTGACGACGGGGAAGCCGTTGCGCTGCCACATCTCGGTGCCGCCGTCGATGTTGATGGCGCGGATGCCCTGGTGTGCCAGCCACATGACGACCTGTCCGGAACGGTTGCCGGTCCGGCAGATGATGTAGGTGGGTGTTGCCGTGTTGAGGTCGTCGCGGCGAAGCGGCACCAGCGACATCGGGATCCATTCGGCGCCCGGTACGTGGCCGCCGTCGTACTCCCATTTCTCGCGGACGTCGACGACGCGCGCGCGGCCGTCATCCATGAGGGCTTTGAGTTCGGTGACGGAGATCTGCTCGATCACGAAGGTGGTCCTTTCGGTGGGTCAGGCGAGAGAGAGGAAGAGCTTCTCGAGTTCGGCGAGGTCGGCTTTGTCGTGGGCTTCGGGGTGAGTGGTGCACTCCCGCAGGCTGCTCGCAACCATGGCGAAGCCGGCCCGGTCGAGAGCTTTGTTCACCGCTGCGAGTTGGGGGAGGACCTCACGGCAGTCGCGGCCCTCTTCCAGCATGCGGACCACAGCGCCGATCTGACCTTGAGCCCGCTTGAGCCGGTTGACGATGGCCGGGGTGTCCTCGGCCGGAACGCCGACGGAGGTCACCGGCACTCGCAGCGCTGCTCCGCAGGGAAGCGGCTGAGGACCTGGGTGGCGTGCATGCCACATCCGGAGTAGGTGACCTTCTTACAGCTGGGGCAGGTGGCAGGGCTGCACATGTGATGACTCCTGAATAGGGTAGGGGGGTATACCTTGCGTTGAGACCAATATACCCCAGGGGGTATGCTTGTGCAAGACCGACACAAGGAGGAGAGAATGACCTACGGCCAGCAGGTGTTGGACGATCTGCGTCCTGAGACCCGCGAACTGCGCAAGATGATCCCGGATGTCTACCAGGGTTTCGGGGCTCTTCACGGTGCGGCGTTCGCCGCCGGCGTGCTCGACACCAAGACCAAGGAGCTCATCGCGCTTGCCATCGCGGTCAGCACCCAGTGCGACGGATGCATCGCATCCCATGCACGCGCCGCAGCCAAGAACGGTGCCACCCTTGAGGAAGCGGCCGAGGCCATCGGCGTCACGTTGCTGATGGGTGGCGGTCCGTCATCCATCTACGCCCCGCGGGCTTACGCCGCATTCGTCGAGTTCCACGAGCAGATCCACGGCGCGCCAGAGGCGTGAGCCGGGGGATCGTCTCGGCGCGTTAGTGTTTCGTGGTGCGACTGGACGTTCTCTCTACCGTGACGCCGGCGTATCAGCCCCTACTCGATGACTGGATGCTGCCGTCGCTGCGGCGTCTGCGATGGCGACGTGTGTATGTGGTGGTCGACCGGACGAGCCGGGCGCGGGGGAACGCCGACTTCCGCACACCGGGGTTCGATCAACATGTGTTCAACAAGTTGCGGTTGGTCGGGCAGTGGGCGACGCGCAGACGGCACCCGTTCCTGGTCACGGATGCCGATGTCATCTACTTGCGCCCGTTCGCGCCGGTGGCGCTGCCCCTGCTTGAGGGTAAGGACCTCCTGCTCGCGCGAGAGATCGTCGACCGTGACGACCACTACAACATTGGGCAGATGCTGATCAACCCGTCTCGTGCGGTCGGGGACTTCTTTCTTCGGATGGCCCACGAACTGTCGAGTGGCGCGGTGCATCAGTACGGCGAACAGCAGCCGGCGAATCAGGACCACATCAACGAGGCGCTTCGCGCCAGCGGGTTGCGGCATGCCGCCCTGCCTGAGACCGTCGCCAACACCGCTCTGTGGGATCACTTCGGGCCCGATCGCTCAGAGCGTGTCGTCTCGTATCACGCCACGGACACCCTCCCGACTCCGGAGCGAAGCAGCCTCGAGTGGAAACAGGAACGCTTGGCGAACGTCAGCGCCCTGTGTGACGTTGACCTCGCACTCTGGCGCCGGGGTGGGGCATGGAGCTCTCGCTTCAGAAGGAGTATCCGTTGAGCAGTGCATGGCCCCAGACGCTGACACTCTGGCGGGCACTGCCCAGGTAGACCGTCGAGTAGGCCGCCTCAACCGGTCGTTCGCAGTCGTGTACGAAGACCATGCCTCCGGCAGACACCAGTCGCGAGGCCTCGAAGATGCTCTGCATCCGGCCGGGAGTGTCGTCGTCGAAGCCCGTGGGGCCGTCGACGAAGACGACATCCCACGAGTGGTCGCGGATGGTGGACGGGAGACTCATTCCGAGGCGCTCCGGTTGGTCCAAGAGGTCGGCCCACTGGGTTCTCCGCGTCCAGTAGGAGACCGGGACCACCTTGGCGGCGATGGTTTCGGAGACGCGGGCCGCCCATTCAGGGTGGTGTTCGAGGAAGACGGTGCGACCGGCTCGATTGACCCGCTCCCAGAGTCGCGAATCGTTCCCGCAGCCGAAGACCAGGAAGGATCCCCCGGGGCGTGCCTCGACGGCGCCAATGATCGCCTCGATCTCCACGTCGTGCAGCAGAGCGCCGTCCAAGGTGTCGGGATCGAGTCCGTAACGCCGGGAGATACCTGCGCGAGCCTGGATCTGCGGATCGGGTGGCGTCGGTGGCAACTCGATCACCTCGGGGTCGGGCAATCGCAGGCGACGGCGGATGGGCTCTCGCCAGCGAGGCGGGATCATCCTCTTCGCGACCGGCCGAGCCAAGGAGTAGGCACGGTCCGAAAGGTGCTCGCTCATCGGCACAATTCAACCGCATCCGCTCGCCCACGTTGCTGATCGGATAGCGCTGCCCCGCCTCGACGTCGTGCACGCCGTACATCCGACGAGCACGCCGAGTTCTGCGAGCGGATCCACGGCGCTCCAGAGGTCTGAGCTATCCACAGATCCGCGCGGGTGCCTTACCTCGAGGGTCGAACGCAGTGATCCTCGAGGTATGCATAGTTCACTGATCATCGCCGGATCCCTCGCCTCAGACGTCGCTCTGGAGACCGACGAGGCAGGTGCGAGCGTCGCGAGGTTCCGCGTCATCATGCACTCCCGCCGCAAGGACCCGGCTACCGGGCTGTGGAGCCCTGTGCCACCGACGGTTCTGTCGGTGGTCTGTCGGCGCAGACTCGCTCACAACGTGGCCGAGAGCCTGCGGCACCGCGATCCGGTCGTGGTGGGCGGTCGGCTGCGCATCTGTGACACCGGCCGACGCCCCTATCTCGAGATCGACGCCTGGGCGGTGGGTCCGGACCTCACCCGGACCCGGGCGCAGGTGCTGCGCAGCGATGTGGCCGCCTAGGGCCTGGTTCGACGCGGGCGGCGACGAACTACCCTGGCGGGGTGGCTGAATTCATCTACACCCTCCGCAAGGCCCGCAAGGCACACGGCGACAAGGTCATCCTCGACGACGTGACCCTGTCGTTCCTGCCAGGCGCGAAGATCGGCGTCGTCGGCCCCAACGGCGCCGGTAAGTCGACGCTGCTGAAGATCATGGCCGGCACGGAGACCGTGTCCAACGGCGACGCGATGCTGTCCCCGGGGTACACCGTGGGCATCCTCGAGCAGGAGCCGAAGCTGGACGACTCGAAGACCGTGTTGGAGAACGTCGAACTCGGTGTGGCTGAAACCAAAGGCCTGATCGCGCGGTTCAACGAGATCTCCGAAGCGCTCGCCGACCCGGAGGCGGACTACGACGCCCTGCTGGCCGAGATGGGCAAACTCCAGGAGGAACTCGACCGGCGCAACGCCTGGGATCTCGACGCCCAACTCGAGCAGGCCATGGACGCCCTGCGGTGCCCGCCCGGCGATGCGGACGTGACGGTGCTGTCCGGCGGTGAGCGACGGCGCGTGGCGCTGTGCGCACTACTGCTCAGCCAGCCGGATCTACTCCTTCTCGACGAGCCGACCAACCACCTCGACGCCGAAAGTGTGCAGTGGCTCGAACAGCACCTCGAGAAGTACCCGGGCACGGTGGTCGCCATCACCCACGACCGGTACTTCCTGGACAACGTCGCCCAGTGGATCCTCGAAATGGACCGCGGCCGCTGCTACCCCTACGAGGGCAACTACTCCACCTACCTCGAGACCAAGGCCTCCCGGCTTAAGGTCGAAGGCGCCAAGGACGCGAAGTTGCGTAAGCGGCTCACCGACGAACTCGACTGGGTGCGATCCAACCCCAAAGCCAGGCAGGCCAAGTCGAAGTCCCGCTTGCAGCGCTACGAGGAGATGGCCGCGGAGGCCGAGCGGACCCGCAAACTCGACTTCGAGGAGATCCAGATCCCGCCGGGTCCGCGCCTCGGCAACGTCGTGGTGGTGGCCGACCACGTGATGAAGGGTTACGGCGACCGGCTGCTCATGGACGACGTGAGCTTCGACCTGCCACGCAACGGCATCGTCGGTGTCATCGGTCCGAACGGGGTCGGAAAGACCACACTTTTCAAGATGATCGTGCACGCCGCCGGCGGTCCGAGTGACGAGACACCCGACGCAGGGACGATCCGGGTCGGTGACACGGTCCTGCTGTCGTACGTCGATCAGAGCCGCGCAGGCCTCGATGCGACCAAGACGGTCTGGGAGGTCGTCTCCGACGGTCTCGACTACATCAACGTGGGCAAGGTGGAGATGCCCTCGCGGGCGTATGTCTCGGCGTTCGGCTTCAAGGGCCCGGATCAGCAGAAGCCGGCCAAGGTCCTGTCCGGCGGGGAGCGCAACCGGCTGAACCTCGCCCTGACCCTCAAGATGGGCGGCAACGTCCTGCTGCTCGACGAGCCGACCAACGACCTCGACGTGGAAACGCTGGGCAGCCTGGAGAACGCGCTGCTCGACTTCCCGGGCTGTGCAGTGATCACCAGCCACGACCGGTGGTTCCTCGACCGCGTCGCCACGCACATCCTCGCTTACGAGGGCGACTCCCAGTGGTACTGGTTCGAAGGCAACTTCGAGGGGTACGAGAAGAACAAGGTCGAGCGGCTCGGCCCGGAGGCGGCGCGACCGCATCGCGCGACCTATCGCAAACTCACCCGCGGCTGATGTACACCGCACGTGTGGCCCTCCGGTGGTCCGACATGGACGCCCTCGGGCACATCAACAACTCCGAGTACCTGCGGTACTTCGAGCAGGCACGCATCGAGTTCCTCGCCGACGCCGCAGCGGCGGGAGTGACCCGGGAGGCGGGCCTGTTGGTGGCTCGCCATGAGGTCGACTACCGCAAACCGATGCCGTACCGACGTGAGCCTGTCGAGATCCCGACCTGGGTGGACAAGATCGGCACCACGTCATTCACGTTCGGTCATGAGGTGGTGGCGGACGAGGTCGTCTACGCCAGAGCTCGCACGGTGATCGTGTGCATCGATAAGGACAACAGGCCCACCCCCGTGCCCACGGCATTGCGCAGGCACCTCGAAGGGTTCACGCGCTGATCTGTGGATCGGCCAGGGTCACGCGGTCCCGGCCCCCCGACTTCGCCGCACGCAGGGCACTGTCGGCCGCGTGCATGGTGTCGGTCAGTGTGGCATTGTGCCCGGTAGCGACCCCGGCGCTGACAGTGGTGGGTGGCAGATCGCCGTCCGCCAGCACTCGGGCCAATTCATGGCGTACCCGTTCAGCCACCGCGGATGCCTCGGACCAGTCCGTGTCGAGCAGGACGAGCGCGAATTCGTCCCCGCCGAGCCGCACCGGGTAATCGGTGTCGCGCAGGGAACTGAGCATTACCCCTGCCAAGCACGTGAGCACCTCGTCGCCTGCCGCGTGACCGTGGCCGTCGTTGACCTCCTTGAAGGTGTCGAGATCCAGCAGGATGACGGCATTGGTGGTTCCGGGGCTGTTGTCCCAAGCGCTGCGCACACGGTGCTCGAGGCCGCGTCGGTTGAACAGTCCGGTCAAGGGATCGGTGTTCGCCTCCGAGCGCAATTCGAGTTCGCGAAGTGTGCGGGCGGTGACATCGCGCTCGATCGCTGCGAAGTGTGTGACGTTCCCGTCGGCGTCGCGCAACGCGAAGATGTGCATGTCCAGCCAGTAGGGGGTGCCGTCCTTACCGAAATTGAGGATGGGCCCGTCGAACGGTTCGCCGACGTCGAGGCTGCGACGCACCTGGTGAACGGTGTCCACGTCGGTGAGGTCCGGCTTCTGCAGGAATCGGGGGCTGCGACCGATGGCCTCCTGCGGGGTGTAGCCGGTAAGCCGGGTGAAGGCCTCGTTGACGTAGACGATGCGGGGACCCGGTTCGTCGAGTGGGTCCGCTTCAGTAACGACGATGACGTCCCGAGCGCCATCCACCAACTGCCGGAACTGTTCGAGGGACAGCGGTTCGTGCACCCCTCAATGATCCGACATCACCTCCTGGATTGCGGCGTCAAGGTCAGCCAACGCGCTGCGGGAGCTCTGACTCCCTGGAGGGCTGTGCGGACTCGGCCTGGTGTGCCATCCCGCGGATCATGGGCGGGAACACGAAGGCGTGGAAGGGGGCCACCGACCACCAGTAGGCGTGGCCGGCCAGTCCACGCGGGTGGAAGACCGCCCGTTGCCGCAAGAATGTGCGATCCGGCCCCAGCGACTCCAAGCGCCATTCGATCCAGGCCAGACCGGGTAACTTCATCTCCGCCCGCAGCCGCAGCAGCACCGGTGGTTCGTGTGCCTCGACGCGCCAGAAGTCCAGGGCGTCCCCGACGCGCGTCCGGTCCGGATCACGACGGCCACGGCGCAGGCCGACCCCGCCGACGGCGCGATCCATCAGTCCCCGCACCCGCCACATCCAATTGGCGCTGTACCACCCGTGCTCACCGCCGATGCCCTCCACGACGTCCCACACCCGGGTGATGTCGGCCTCGACGGTCTGCTCGCGGACATCTGTGTACAGGCTCCCGCCGGACCACGAGGGATCCTCGGGCAATGGGTCGCTCGGGGCGCCCGCCACCGACGCGCTCGACCAACGAGTGGCGACATCCGCGTCCTGCACGCGCTTGATGGCCAGGCGCACGGCCTCACGGAACGGAAGGAGGCCTTGCGGCGGATCCGGGACGATGTCCTCGATGTCGTGATCGCGGGCCACGACTTCGACCTTCAGGGAGTCGACCAGTGGCCTGGCGATGCTGTTGGGCACTGGCGTCACTAGGCCGACCCAGTGCGCCGAGAGACCGGGGGACAGCACGTTCACAGGGAACAACGCGCGGCGTCGCAGGCCGGCGACGGATGCGAATCCGTGCATCATCCCTGCGTACGTGGTGATGTCCGGGCCACCGATGTCGTAGGCGCGGTTGACCTCGCCGTCGTACTCCATCGCTCCCACGAGGTAGTACAGGACGTCGCGCACGGCGATGGGCTGGGTGCGGGTCTTCACCCACAGTGGTGTGATCATCACCGGCAGTCGTTCGGTGAGATACCGCAACATCTCGAACGAGGCTGAGCCCGAGCCGATGATCACTCCGGCACGCAGTTCGATGGTGGGGACGCCGCTCGACCGCAGGATCCGGCCGACCTCGGCGCGACTGCGCAGATGGGCGGACAACTTCCGGGGCGGTACGTCCGGGACCATTCCGCCGAGATAGACGATGCGCTTGAGGCCAGCCTGCTCGGCGCTGCGGGCGAAGGTGGTGGCCATCGCCCGCTCCTGCTCCTCGAAGCCGTGACCGGCGGTCAGAGAATGCATCAGGTAGTAGGCGCCGTCCATGCCCGTCATGGCAGCGCGCAACGCGTCGGGGTCGGTGGCGTCGCCGGCGAAGACTTCGACCCGGTCGGCCCACGAGCGTTCGGACAGCCGCTCCGGATGGCGAGCCAGGACACGGACCTCGTGGCCGCGGCCCAGGAGTTGTGGGATGAGCCGGCCGCCGATGTAGCCGGTCGCTCCGGTGACGAGCAGACGCATTC
>CALFYG010000104.1 GCA_937952095.1 uncultured Micrococcales bacterium
AGTCCTCGCCGGCGAACAGGCGCTGCAGCTCGGCGGCCGGGCGTGGCCGGCTGAACCAGTAGCCCTGGGCCAGGCTGCAGCGCTCGCGGCGCAGGAAGTCGAGGTGCTCATCGCGCTCCACGCCCTCGGCCACCACCTCCAGGCCGAGGCTGCGGCCCAGGCCGATGATGGCGCGGCTGATCGCCCGCGACTCGGCATCGCTGCCGCCGATGAAACTCTTGTCGACCTTGAGGATGTGCAGCGGGAAGCGCTTGAGATAGCCCAGCGAGGAATAGCCGGTGCCGAAGTCGTCCAGCGCCAGGCGCACGCCCAGGCTGCCCAGCTCGCGCAGGGCGATCAGGGTGCTGGTGCAGTCCTGCATCAGCTGGCTCTCGGTGATCTCCAGCACCAGGCTGGAGGGCGCCAGGCCGCTGTCCATGAGGATGTCGGTGAGGCGGGCGACGAAGTCTTCCTGCTGCAGCTGGCGGCTGGACAGGTTGACCGCGCAGCGCAGCTGGCCCTGCCCGGCCAGCTGCCAGGCGCGCACCTGGCGGCAGGCCTGGCGCAGCACCCAGTCGCCGACGCGGAGGATCTCGCCGGACTCTTCCAGCGAGGCGATGAACTCCTGCGGTGCGATCAGCCGCCCGGCATGTCGCCAGCGCAGCAGCGCCTCGACCCCGACCAGGCGCGGCTGGCCCTGGTCGATGCGGCAGATCGGCTGGTAGTGCAGGACGAACTCGTCGCGCTCCAGGGCCTGACCCAGCGCGCTTTCCAGCTCCAGCTGGCGCCGTGCGGCGGCCTGCAGTTCCTGGCTGTAGCGGGCGAACTGCGCCTTGCCGGCCTGCTTGGCGCGGTACAGCGCCAGGTCGGCGGCCTGCAGCGCCTGCTCGGCGGCGGTGTGCGCCGGCAGCGTGGCGATGCCGATGCTGGCGCTGACCACCAGGGTCTGCTCGCCCAGGTGCAGCGGCTGGTGCAGGGTGTCGAGCATGCGCTGGGCGACCTGCTCGGCATCGCTGCCGCAGGCCAGGTCGGTGAGCAGCACGACGAACTCGTCGCCGCCGAAGCGCGCCAGGGTGTCGCCCGATCGCACGGCCGCTTTCAGGCGTTGTGCCACGTCGATGAGCAGTTCGTCACCCGCGTGGTGGCCGAGACTGTCGTTGACCACTTTGAACAGGTCGAGGTCGAGGAACATCACCACGACCATGCCGCGCATCCGACTCGACCGTGCCAGGGCCTGTTCGATGCGGTCGTTGAGCAGCACACGGTTGGGCAGGCCGGTGAGCGGATCGTGGAGGGACTGATGCTCCTGGTGCCGGGACATCTCAGCGGTCTTCTGCACTGCGAGCAGCGGCAGCAGGAGCAGTGGCAGCATCGTCCACGAGTAGGGGTAGGCCACGGCGACGATAGCGATCAGCGGGGACAGCGCCAGGACGGCAAGCGTGGAGACCGTGTAGAACCAGAACTCGTCGGAGAAGTCGTCCCACCAGGAGTCGCCTTCCTCAGCGAGGCCGGCGACGAGGGCGAGGTTGACGAGGTGGTAGACGATCCAGGACGCCGCGATCCACCACAGGTCGGTGGCGGACATGTCCACGAGGGGGGTCGTCGGGCTCGGTGTCACCCCGGCGATCAGCATCACCAACCACGCCGCGGCCAAGCTGCAGATGTACTGGCCGACGTTGAAGAGCAGCTTCCACAGCGGCTTGCGCTGCAGGATCTCCGACAGCGCGATCGAGGCGGCATAGAGCAGTACGGCCGGATACAGCCCCCACAAGTACATCGCCGCGAAGACGAAGGCCAAGGAGATCGAGACCGGATTGCCGATGAGTCTGGTCATCACGATCGGCCGCAGTTCGCTGAAGACCAGGATCGCCGCGATCATGGCCAGCGGCTCGCCCATCAGGCCGAGGTCCGCGGGTGTCAGCCGGACGATCGACAGGACGACCACGGCCCAGCCGATCCACGTGCAGGCGTGCCAGACCGCGGAGAAGAGACTCGGGCGCCACAAAGAGGGATGGGCCGGTACTGGCGAGGACACAGCGCACACCTCCCCTCGCTATGTGCAGAACCTACCGGGGGAGCGCGGTGACGGTCTTGCTGAGAGTTGATCTCCCGCTGCTCCGATCAGGGAACGGGTGGCCGCACGGCGGTGATGTGCGCCGATGATGTAGGTGTGATCTCCGCCGTGCTTGCCGTCGCCGCTCTTGCGGGCTGTCCCGTCTTCCCGACTGACAACTACTGGAACGCGCCGATCGACGCGCTCCCCGTGCATCCGTCGTCGAGTCGTTGGGTCGCGAGCATCGGGGACACCGACCTCCATCCGGACTTCGGAGGCCGCCAGTACGGGATCCCGGTCACCGTGACCCGGCAGAAGCCGCGCACCAGGGTGCGTTTCGACTACGCCGACGAAAGCGATCAGGTGCGCTATCCGTTGCGCCGCTCCACGCGGATCGAAGGTGGTAGCGATCGTCACACGGTGGTCGTGGATTCCCGGCGATGCCGACTCTACGAGACCTGGAACACCCGGCTCACGGACTCCGGATGGCGGGCGGGATCAGGTGCCGTGTGGAACCTGCGGTCCAACGCCCTGCGGCCCGCGGGCTGGACGTCGGCGGACGCGGCGGGGCTGCCGATCCTGCCTGGACTGCTGCGATGGTCCGAAGTCCGCGCGGGATCGGTGGACCATGCGATCCGTTTCACCGCACCCACCACCGCCCCGCGGTACCTGTGGCCGGCGCGGCATCAGGCCGGGTCCGATCCCTCGGCCCCGCCGATGGGTGCGCGCTTCCGTCTGGTGTCCGGATTCGACACCAGTGGCTACTCCACGCGGACACGAACGGTGTTGCGGGCGATGCAGACCTACGGCCTCGTGCTGGCCGACAACGGATCGCCGTGGTACTTCCAGGGCGAGCGGAACGCCAAGTGGCCGGCGCGCATGATCGAGGAGTTGAAGACCGTGCCGAGCAGTGCCTTCGAGGCGGTCGACACCGCCGGGATGATGGTCGAGGACCGTTCCGCCCGGGTTCGGTGACGCACGGTGATCCCGCCGGTGGCGCGCTCGTCACCCGAACGTGTCGATTTCGCGAAACGTCGTCGCGTCGTCACGGTATTCCGCAACGGGCGACCTAGGGTGTTTGCGGGAGGGTCCCACTTTGAGAAGGAGAATCATGAGCATCACTCGCAAGGTTCTGGCGGTAGGTACCACTGCAGCGCTCGCTGGCGGAGCCCTGTTCATGGGTGCCGGTGCGGCCACTGCGGCCAACGACCCCGGCTTCACCAAGGTCAAGGCGCCGAAGACCGTGACCGCGGGCCAGACCTTCATCATCAAGTGCAAGCTCGACACCACGGCCAACAACTGGACCGGTGCCGACGCCGAACTGCTGGAGAAGGGCGCGACCATCAACGCGCACCGGACCGTGTCGTCCAACGGTGACTGCAGCATGCACGTCGTGCTCAACGCCACCGGCAAGCGCAAGATCCGCGTCGTCGTCGAGCAGAACCTCGGCGCCATCCAGAGCAAGTGGCTGACCATCAACGTCAAGCCCGCTTCCTGACGCACTCAGATCTGAACCGCGCAGAGCCGCGGAGTCCTTGAGGGCTCCGCGGCTCTCGCATATCCGCGGTTCCCTGGGGCTACGGTCGTGGGTGTGGACCAAGACCCCGAACTCGCCCGCCGGCGTGCCCTGACCGAGGATGCTGCGCGGGCTGACAAGGTGGCAGCCCGCCATGGCGCGGGGGGCCGCACCGCACGCGAGAACATCGCCGCGTTGCTCGATCCGGGCTCGTTCGTGGAGTACGGCAGACTCGCGTCGGCGGCCCAGGAGAAGCGGTTCGCGCCCGAGGAGTTGCTCCAGCGCAGTCCGGCGGACGGTCTGATCGGGGGCATCGGTGCCATCGACGGCAGATCCTGTGCCGTCCTGTCCTACGACTACCTGGTGATGGCCGGGACCCAGGGCATCCGCGGTCACCACAAGTCCGATCGGCTGCTCGGGCTGGTCGAGGAGCTTCGGCTGCCGGTGGTCTTCTTCGCCGAAGGTGGTGGGGGTCGGCCCACTGATACCGACTATCCGGTGGTGTCGGCTCTCGATGTGCGCACCTTCGCGCTCTGGGCAGGGCTGTCCGGGCTGGTTCCACGCGTCGCCGTCGTGGCAGGGCACTGCTTCGCCGGCAATGCGGTGATCGCAGGATCCTCCGACATCCTCATCGCGACCAAGGGCTCGACCCTCGGAGTCGCCGGACCTGCCATGGTGTCCGGAGCCGGTCTGGGCGACTACACGCCCGAGCAGTTGGGCCCGTCCGAGGTGATGGCCGCCAACGGTGTGATCGATGTGGTGGTGGACGACGAGGTTCAGGCCGGCCGGATCGCCCGGCACCTCGTGGGTATGTTCTCTGGGCCGGTGCCCGACGGGGGAGCGGCAGACCAGACCCCCCTGCGGGCGGCCCTTCCCGAGCGGGAGCGGTCACCCTACGATGTGCGCCCGATCATCACCACCCTGGCCGACTTCGATTCGGTGGTCTTCCTGCGCGAGCAGTTCGCTCCCGAGTTGGTCACTGCCCTGGCCCGTATCGAGGGCCGGACCGTTGGGGTGCTGGCCAACCAGACGTTGCACATGGCCGGCGCTCTGACTGCTGCCGCTGGGGACAAGGCCGCGCGCTTCGTCCAGATGTGCGACGCGCTCGGCGTCCCCCTGGTCTCGCTGGTCGACACCCCGGGGATCATGGCCGGCCCGGAGGCTGAGCGGACAGCGGTGCTGCGGCATGCGTCTCGGTTGCTGGTGGCGACGGCCCGCCTCACCGTTCCACTCATCGGTGTGGTCCTTCGGCGTGGCTACGGTCTGGGAGCGCAGGCGATGCTCGGGGGCAGCACCAAGGAGCCGCTCGCGACTGTTGCCTGGCCGTCGGCTCACATGGGGCCCATGGGTCTCGAGGGTGCGGTACGCCTGGCGATGGGCAAGCAACTCGACGCGATCGCCGACCCGGTCGAGCGTCAGGCGCAGTTCCAGCGGGCCACCGACGCTTACAGGGAGCACGTGACCGCGTTCAACGCCGCGCGCGTGTTCGAGATCGATGATGTGATCGATCCGGCGGAGACCCGCGCCGTGATCGCCCGACTGCTCGCCGCGGCTCCGGCCAGGCCGAGCGGTCGGCACATCGACACCTGGTGATCAGGCCGTCGCGTGCTCGTGCCGAGACGTGATCAGGGTGCGGATCCAGCCTGAGATCAGGATCGCGATCAGCGCGATCACGCCGCCGAGGACGGTGTAGCCCACGCGTGCGGTGTCGATGGCGGCCGGATTGTCGGCTCCCGACAGCAACACGATCGCTGCGGTCATGAAGGACGAGTACAGCCAGTACCGCGAACTCGTGGCCGTCAACACCGCCAAAGTGAGGGCGGCCAATCCCGCCACCACCAGCAGAGTGTTCGCCCCGATCACCATCACCAACCCCGCCGCGACCGCGCCGCCCAGAACCGTCCCGCCGACCCGCTGAACGGTCTTCGAGACGGTGGCCTGCGGGCCGACCTGGACCACGACGATGAGAGTCAACAGCAGCCACGAGGCATTGGTCCCTGGCGCCCAGGTCAGTACGCCCCACGTCGCGATCGTGCAGGTGGTGGTGATCACCGCCAGGTACTCGACCGTGTCCGCCCGGGTGTTCCGTTCCGGTTTGGCGAAAGCGTGTCCCTTGGTGAGCCGGGGCACGACGATGGCCGGCCAGAAGGCGCCCATTGCGAGGGTCAGGAGCACGGAGGCGATGTAGGTGTTGTCCAAGCGGTCGGCGGTGGTCGCGCCGATCGTAGGCGGGTCCACCAGAAGGTAGGACAGGCCCAGAAGGACCATGGCGGTGCCCTTGTGTACGCCCCACCCCGCTGTGATCCCCACGCCGATGCATGCGAGCGCCATGAGTGCGGCACCGGCGGCCGGGACGAGTCCGGCCACGACAGCCACCGGCCCGAGCAAGGTGATGATCAAAGCGGAGAGGCGGGCCACACGGGGTCCGGCCATCAGCGAGGTCACCAGGCCCACCACGATTCCGAAGAACGTCACGATGGCCATTGCGGGCTCGAAGATCAGCGAGGTCACCAGGAGGGGAGGAAGCACGGAGACGGCCAACAGGAGCGCGACCCGCGCCCCTGTTCCCTTGTGCTCCGCAGTCGTTTCACCCATGGCTCAAGTCTGCCCAGTGGGTCGCGAGGATGAGCGATTGCCGTATGCCGTAGAGGGTGCTTGTGTGGGAGGCGTGACCGTTGTGCCCATGTTCCCGCTCGGTTCGGTGCTGTTCCCGCACATGCCGCTGGCTCTGCGCCTGTTCGAGCCGCGCTACCTGCAGATGTTGGCCGGGCTGCTGGAGGACGAGCGGCCGGAGTTCGGGGTGGTGTTGATCGAACGGGGTCATGAGGTCGGTGGTGGGGACCATCGCTTCGGCCTCGGCACGATGGCACGGCTCATCGAGGTGGAGGCGCGCGAGGAGTTCATGGCCGTGGTTGGCGTCGGGACGTCGCGGATCAGCGTCGACGCGTGGCTTCCCGACGATCCCTACCCGCGCGCGGAGGTTTCCGTGCTGGACGACTTCGCCTGGGATCCGGGGTCGGCCCGGGCCCGCGACGAGGTGGAGGCGCGCGTGCGGGAGGCGCTGGCCCTCATGGGCGGTCAGGCCGACGTCGAACTCTCCGACGATCCAGTCGGCCGCTGTTGGCAGCTGGCGGCGCTCGCGCCGGTCGGTCCGCTGGACGCCTGGCGCCTGCTGGGCTCCGAGAGTCTCGACGAACTCCTCCGACTCACCGGCGAGCTCACCGCCGACGCGATCGAGACCTTCCGTCTCGACGCCGGGTCAGGCGGTTTCGACTGAGAGCGTGATCGGGACGGCTTTCAGCGCCTGGCTCACCGGGCAGTTGTTCTTGGCGTCCTCCGCGGCGGCGGTGAACCCGTCCGCGTCGAGTCCGGGTACGTCACCGCGCACATGCAGCCGGATCTCGGTGATGCCCGTGCCGGGCTGGAAGTCGACGTCCGCGCGGGTCTCGAGGCGCGTCGCCGGCGTGCCCGCCTTGGCCAGGCCGTTGGACAGCGCCATGGAGAAGCAGGACGAGTGTGCCGCGGCGATCAATTCCTCCGGGCTGGTCTTGCCAGCGGGTTCCTCCGCGCGGGAGGGCCAGGACACCGGGTAGGTGCCCACGCCGGAGGAGTCCATGCTCACCTGCCCGCTTCCTTCGAAGAGGGTGCCGGTCCAAACGGTCGATGCGCTTCGCGTGGTTGCCATGACTCCATCCCTATCGCGGATCCGGCGGGCTGTCGAACGGGTAGCGGGCGGGGGTTGTGGTCCGAGGTATTTCATGTCACTATGACTGACATGAAAACAACGCGGCCCTACCGGATGGAGGCCCGAGCAGAGTCCGCGGAACTCACCGGGCAGCGCATTCTGCAAGCCGCCGTGGACATCTTCTGGGAGCGTCCTACCCTCGATGTGTCGCTGGAGGACGTGGCCGATCGTGCCGGCGTGTCGACCCGGACGGTGATCCGGAGGTTCGGGTCGAAGGAGGGGTTGATGGCGGCGGCCGCGGCGTGGTCGAGCGAACGGGTCGAGGCGCAACGGGATCAGGCGCCCGTGGGTGATGTGGCGGGCAGTGTCGCGGTCCTGATGGATCACTACGAGGAGTATGGCGATGGTGTCCTGCGCCTGCTCGCCGCGGAGGTCCATGTGCCCGCCTTGTCGCCCACCGTCGACAACGGGCGGCGGCTGCATGAGGCCTGGTGCCGTCGGGTCTTCGCCCCGTACCTGGCCACTGGCTCACCCGCCCGGAAGCGACGCAGGCTCGCCCAGTTCATCGCTATGTGTGATGTCTACACATGGAAGCTTCTGCGCCGCGACGCCGGGCTCGGGCGTGCGCAGGCGGAACTCGCACTCGTCGAGATGCTCACCCCCCTCACGAAGGAGCAATGATGTCCACGATCCTCGCCTACACCTCGCCCGCACGCGGGCACCTGTATCCGCTGACGTCGATCCTGCTGGAGTTGCAGGCCCGCGGCCACGACATCTGCGTCCGGACCTTGTCCTCCGAGGTCGACGCCATGCGTGATCTCGGCTTCCAGGCTGAGCCGGTGGACCCCGCTGTCGAGTCCATCGCACTGCACGACTGGCAGCACCGCAGTCAGCCGAAGGCGCTGGCGGCCAGCGTGCAGACGTTCGTCGACCGGGCGCGGTTCGACGCGTCGGATCTGGAGCGCGCCATCGCGCAGGAGGCCCCGGTGGCAGTGATCGTC
>CALFYG010000105.1 GCA_937952095.1 uncultured Micrococcales bacterium
GGCCGAACCGGAGGCCTTTGCCGGTTGCAGCAGCCCGGGCCAGCAAAAGCCTGGCGACAGCCAGCCCATCCATTTCATGCCCCGCACCGGGGCTGCCCCCACACGAGGAGCCTTGTCATGAGTCTCAGCCATCAATTCGTCTTCGGCATCTACCCTTACATCTGCGGTGTGATCTTTCTGCTGGGCAGCCTGATCCGCTTCGACCGCGAGCAGTACAGCTGGCGCAGCGAATCCAGCCAGATGCTGGCCTCAGGCAGCCTGCGCTGGGGCTCCAACCTGTTCCACGTGGGGGTGATCGGCCTGTTCTTCGGCCACCTGTTCGGCATGCTGACGCCGCCCGAGATCGTGCATGCCCTGGGCGTGAGCCCGGCGCAGAAGCAGTTGCTGGCCGTGGTGGCCGGGGGCAGCCTCGGTAGCGTGGGGCTGGTAGGCCTGCTGCTGCTGATCCGCCGCCGCCTGGGCAACGCCCGGGTGCGCGCCACCTCGCACAAGCGCGACTTCGTGGTGCTGTTCTGGCTGCTTGCCACCCTGCTGCTGGGCCTGTCCACCGTACCCCTTTCGCTGCAGCACAGCGATGGCGCCACCATGCTGCTGCTGGTGCTTGGGATCGTGATGGTCTTCTCGGCCAGCAACGTCGTCACGTACGCCGCGGGGGCCGATGTCGGTCTGACCGTCACCCAGAAGCAGCTCATGTTCGCCGGAGTCGGGCTGACCGCGATGGTTGTGATCTCGCGCGCCTCGATCGCCGCGATTCGTCGCAGTGCCCCGTTCCTGCTCGTAGCGGCCTTCGTCGGCCTGTTCCTGGTGTTCGTCCCCGGGATCGGCGTATCGGTCTTCGGCCAGCGGAACTGGATCAGTTTCGGTGGCCCGTTCCAGTTCCAGCCCAGTGAGTTGGCGAAACTGGCGGTGATCATCTGGGGTGCCGACCTGCTGACCCGCAAACGCCGGCTCATCCACGAATGGCGTCACCTGCTCGTCCCGTTGATCCCGGTCTGGGGGGCGATCGTTGTGCTGATCGTCCTTGAGGGTGATCTCGGAACGACGATCGTCATGTTCCCGATCCTCGCCAGTCTGCTGTTCGTCGTCGGTGCCCCTGCAAGGGTGTTCGGTGCGGCGTTCGGAGGCCTGCTGGCCCTAGTGGCGTTGGCGTCTGTGACCGTGGCCTACCGGATGCAGCGTTTCCGGACCTGGCTGGATCCTGCCTCCGATCCCAGCGGGGCTGGCTACCAGGTGATCCATGGCCAGTACGGCCTGTCCACCGGTGGCCTCTTCGGCACCGGCTTGGGTGCCAGCCGGGAGAAGTGGGGCGGCCTGCCGGAGGCGCACACCGACTTCATCTTCGCCGTGATCGGTGAGGAGTTGGGCCTCGTCGGCACGGTCAGCGTGCTGGCGATGTTCGCGATCATCGCCATCGTGGCCATCCGTGTGGCACGCAATACCGACGACCTCTTCGTGAAGCTGGCCACCGGCGGCATCCTGGCCTGGATCGTGGGCCAAGCGCTGGTCAACATCGGCGCCGTGCTCGGCCTGCTACCGATCACCGGCCTGCCGTTGCCGATGGTGTCCTACGGTGGGTCGTCGCTGCTGATGTGCCTGTGCGCCATCGGTGTGCTGCTGGCGTTCGCCCGCGCCGAACCCACCGCGGCGACTGCTCTGCGCTCCCGTCGCGGCGACTCCCGTACCCGCCTGCTGCGTCGACGGGGGCACCACTGAGTCCGGGCCTGCGCGTCGTGGTGGCCGGGGGTGGGACCGCCGGTCATGTGGAACCAGCGCTCAACCTCGCCGACGCACTCCTGCGGACCGCGCCGCAGACCGTGGTCACGGCCATGGGTACTGCAGAGGGCCTGGAGACCCGACTGGTCCCTGCACGGGGGTACGAACTCGATCTCATCCCCAGGGTGCCCCTGCCCCGCAGACCGTCGAAGGAGTTGGTCACGCTGCCAGGGCGGCTGCGAGCCGCCGTGCGGCGCAGTAGGGAGATCCTGAGCGAGCGCCAGGCGGACGTGCTGGTCGGCTTCGGGGGTTTCGTGTCGTTGCCCGCGTATCTTGCCGCACGGGGTCGGGTGCCCATCGTGATCCACGAGGCGAACGCCAAGGCAGGCCTCGCCAACAAGGTCGGCGCGCGGTTCACGCCGTTCCTCGCTGAAGCCACCGCGGGCAGCCTCCCAGGGGCCATCCGCATCGGCATCCCGCTGCGGGAGAGCATTGCGCACCTCGATCGGGCAGCCCGGCGGGAGCAGGCCTGCGCCCGCTGGGGCCTGGACCCCGACCGGCCGTGCCTGCTGGTCTTCGGTGGGTCGCAGGGGGCGCGATCACTCAACGATGCGGTCGTTGCGGCGGCCCCGACACTGCTCGGTGCCGGTGTGCAGGTGCTCCACGGCTATGGCGCCAAGAACGCCGATCAGGTGCGGTCGGTGCAGGATCTGCCCGATTACCACGCGCTCGACTACATCGACGGCATGGACGAGGCGTACGCCGCCGCGGACATGGCGGTCTGCCGGGCGGGAGCCATGACCTGTGCGGAACTCGCCGCGGTCGGACTGCCGGCCCTGTACGTGCCGCTACCGATCGGCAACGGGGAGCAGCGGTACAACGCCGCACCGGTCGTGGCCGCTGACGGCGGGTTCCTCATCGAGGACGCTGACCTGGACGGCGACACGCTGGCCGGGGCTGTGATCCCGGTGATCACCTCGCGGGGCAGACTTGAACAGATGTCGCAGAACGCCGCCCGGCACGGCGTACGGGATGCGGCGGCCCGCCTCGCGGACATGGTGTTCGCGGCGGCCGCGAAGGGTGAGACGTGAACGAAGAGGCTGAACTGACCGAGATCCCCGATTCGGTGCACATCCTGGGCATCGGCGGGGCGGGGATGAGTGCGCTCGCCCGGCTGTTGCTGGCGCGAGGGGTTCGGGTGACCGGGTCGGATGCCAAGGACTCCCGCCGGCTCGACGCACTGCGGGCACTCGGCGCCGAGTGTGCCGTCGGACACAACCCCGACAATGTCGGCGACGTCGGTGCGGTGGTGGTGTCGACGGCGATCGGCGAGAACAACGTCGAGTTGCGGGCCGCCCGGGAGCGGGGCATCCCCGTCCTGCACCGCTCCGTCGCACTGGCGATGACGATGGCCGGCAAGGACGTGTTGGCGGTGGCGGGAACTCACGGCAAGACGACCACGACGTCCATCCTCACCGTCATCCTGCAGGCGTGCGGGCAGGATCCGTCGTTCGCGATCGGCAGCGAACTCAACGACTCGGGATCCAACGCTCACCTCGGCACCGGTGACGCCTTCGTCGTGGAGGCCGACGAGAGCGACGGGTCGTTCCTGCGCCTCGACGCCCGCGTCGGCATCGTCACCAACATCGAGGCCGACCATCTCAACTACTGGGGGACGGCCGAGGCGATGACCGCCGGCTTCTTCGACTTCGCTGCGGCGATCGGTCGGCGTGGTGGCTACGTGGTGATCTGCCAAGATGATCCGGGAGCCGCCGACCTCGCCCGGGCGGTGCGTGAAGAAGGCGTCGACGTCCGTACCTACGGCACCTCCCTGGACAGCGATTACCGCATCGAGGTCCTCGATCTGTCGGCGGACGGCTCGCGGTTCGTGGTGCGGGGTCCGCAGATGGATGCGGTCGAGTGCTGGGTGTCGGTCGCAGGTCTGCACAACGTCCTCAACGCCACTGCGGCGATGGTGGCCGCCGTGGGGCTCGGGCTGCCTGCCCAGCAGGTCGCCGACGGCGTCGGCCAGTTCGTCGGCACGAGGCGCCGCTTCGAGTTCCGCGGGGAGGTGGCCGGAGTCCGCGTGTTCGACGACTACGCCCACCATCCGACCGAGATCGCGGCGACACTGCGTGCCGCGCGAGACGTCGTGGGGGCAGGCCGTATCCGTGTGGCCTTCCAGGCCCATCACTACTACCGGACGGCGATGTACCTCACCGAGTTCGGTCAGGCGCTCGGACTCGCAGACTTCGTGGTGGTGCTCGAGGTCTTCGCCCCGGGAGAGGAGCCGATCCCCGGTGCCAGTGGGCAGGGGATGGCCGACGCCGTTCCCTTGACCGCCGACGCCGTGGTGTTCGAACCCTCCTGGTCGGCTGTGGCGGGTCACCTCGTGGCCGGTGCCCGATCCGGCGACATCATCATGACTCTGGGGGCCGGCGACATCAGCCTGCTCATCCCCGAGGTGCTCGAACTGCTGGCAGCCCGGGCGGACGAGGTGGGTGGATGACCATCACTGAACCTACGAAGCAGACCTCCACAGAGCCCCGGAAGGGCCACGGCCGCCCGGCGGTCCTGATCGCCGGCGGGCTGCTGATCCTCGGAGGTGCGGCCATCTACGCCGCGGGATGGACCGGTCTCATGGGAGTGAACTCGGTCGAGGTCGAAGGCGCCACAACGATCAGCCCCGAGGAACTTGTCGCTCTGGCGGACATCCCGGAGGGGACCCCGATGATGCGGGTTGACGTGCGCGCCGCGACCGCGCGTCTTGCCGACCTGCCGTTGGTGTCCTCGGTGGATGTCCGCCGCGAGTGGCCCCGCACGGTCGTTCTGTCCATCACCGAACGCGGTGCAGTTGCTGTGCTGAAGGCGCCGGACGGCTGGGACCTGCTCGACGACAAGGGTGTTCCCTTCGCCATCGTGCCGGACAAGCCCAAGGATCTGCCGACCGTGGCGAGGTCGCAGGACGAGGCCACCAACACCGCCATGCTCGCTGCCCTGGCACAGATGAGCCCGGAGGTGCGCAGTCGTGTGGCTGAGATCTCGGCCACGTCGCCCAATGCCATCCGGCTGACATTGCGCAAGTCCGACGCGGTGGTCAATTGGGGTTCGGCCGAACAGTCGGACTACAAGTCTGAGGTACTCGCTGTGCTGCTCGACGTGGACGCCGGGTGGTACGACGTGTCGAACCCGGACACCCCGACCTCGGCCGACACCGAACCGCGACCGGCGGCTCCGGATGCCAGTGGGCAGCCCACGGCGAGTCCGAGCGCGAGCCCGAGTGTGAGTCCGAGCAGCGAGGCGACCGCGACCCCGGAGGCGGCACCGACGGCTGCCGAGTCCCCAGTAGGTGTTGTTCCCCGCTGACCGTCAGCCGTGGTGGTCCTGATGCGGTGGGGTGCCGGCGGTCTGTCCGGGCTTCACCACGACGAACTGACCCATCACCCCGATGTCCTCGTGCAGCAACAGGTGGCAGTGGAACATGTACGGCCAGTCCCGGTCGGTGTAGTCGGTGAACTCCACGAGGAGTCGCGCCGTCGTCTGCGGTGCGACGTAGACGGTGTCCTTCAACCCGGCGAAAGCCGGGTCGGGCGGCTCGCCATCGCGTGAGAGGACCCGGAATTGCACGTTGTGGACGTGGAAGTTGTGGGGCTGACGATCCTGGTTCGAGACCTCCCAGATCTCTGGGGTGTCGACTGTCACTGCCATGTCGATTCGGGCCATCTGCATCGGACGGCCGTTGATGGCTCGCCCCTGAACCCGGAAGGTACGAGTGGTCGCCGCGCTCGACGGGTCCGGTGGGGCCAGGGTGCTGAGGGTCGCCGCGAGCGCGGGCGAGGGTTCGAGGGTGGGTGCCGCCCGCAGTTGCAGCACATCGAAGGTCCCGGGGCTGTACTGGGCATCGCCGCCTGTCCCGAGGTCCGGTGGCGTGCTGTTGAGTGAGACCGTCTCGCCGGCGGTCACGCGCACGACGATCTCTGCGCGCTCGCCCGGCGACAGTTGTACGCGCTTGGCGGTGACGGCCTGGGGGAGCAGACCCCCGTCGGAAGCCACGATCTCGAACTCGCGGTCGTCATTGAACCCGAAGTTGTACACCCGCGCGTTCGACGCGTTGAGCAGACGCAGGCGTACAGCCTCGGTCGACACCGGCAGGTAGGTCCCGATCTTGCCGTTGGTGACGATGGTGTTGCCCAGGAAGCCGGTTGAGGGGCCGCCGGCAGGTTCCGGGTCAACGACGAGTTGGCCGTCCGCCGTGAAGCTCTTGTCCTGTACGACCAGGGGGATGTCGTCCACGCCGTACTCGTCAGGCAGCCCGGCGTCGGCAGCCTTCGGATCGTCGATGATCAGCATCCCGGCGAGTCCCCGGTACACCTGCTGAGCGGTCTCTCCGTGCGGATGCGAGTGGTACCAGAGGGTTGCGGCCGGTTGGTCGACTTTCCACGTGGGCCGCCAGGTGTCGCCAGGTTCGATCATGGAGTGCGGGCCACCATCGGACGTCGCGGGAACGTGCAGACCGTGCCAGTGCAGCGTCGTCATCTCGTCGAGATCGTTGGTGACCTCGGCCCGCACCTGCTCACCATCGGTCAGGCGGATCGTGGGCCCGAGGTACGAACCATTGAGCCCGATGGTGTCCGCTGGGCCTCCTCGCTGGCCGAAATCCGTGCGTCCGGCCGCAGCCCGTAGTGCAACCACGGTCCGTCCGTTATCGCGGCTGGTCTGCGCCAGGGGAGGGATGGGCAGTTGGTTGATCACGTCCTGGGCCTGCACGGAATTGCTGCCGCCGCCTGGGGGGCTGCAGGCACCGAGCAGCACCACTACCGCTGCCACCCATCGCACGGATCGCCCCAACGTCGCCACCTCCGCGGCCATTCTTGCCCATACGTGTCGGACTGGTGGGCAGGTGGGCAGTGCGTTCACCACGCATCGGGCGGACACGCTGCGCCATGATCCCCGGTGTGGATCCGCTGCTGGTGGTTGCCGACGTGCTGCTCGACATGCAGGCCGTCGACTACCTGCTGCTGGTGATCTACTTCGCTTTTGTGTTGGGCATCGGCTGGCTGGTGCGCCGCAGTGTGAAGTCCAGTTACGACTTCTTCCTCTCCGGGCGATCCCTGCCCGCGTGGATTGCCGGGCTCGCCTTCATCTCCGCGAACCTCGGGGCCATCGAGATCCTGGGGTTCGCTGCCAACGGGGCCCAGTACGGGATGGCCAGCGTCCACTACTACTGGATCGGCGCCATCCCCGCCATGGTCTTCCTGGGCATCGTGATGATGCCCTTCTACTACGGTTCCAAGGTCCGCAGCGTGCCGGAGTACCTGCGCCTGCGGTACAACCGACCCACCCACCTGCTCAATGCCGTGGCCTTCGCAGTCTCGGCGGTCCTGATCGCGGGCGTCAACCTCTATTCGTTGGCCATCGTGCTGCGGGCCCTGCTCGGGTGGAGTCTGCCGGTCTCCGTGGTAGTGGCAGCGGTGTTCGTGCTGGCGTACACCGTGTCCGGGGGCCTGACCGGCGCTGTGTACAACGAGGTGCTGCAGTTCTTCGTGATCATGGCCGGCCTGGTGCCCTTGACGATCGTGGCGATCGTGGCTGCAGGCGGACCGGCAGGGATAGTCGACCGGCTGGCCGACTATCCCGACTACTGGCTGCACCCGTGGTCGGGCACCGGATTCGGGGCTGAGGAACCCAACCCGATCGGGGACTGGGTGGGCATCATCCTGGGGCAGGCTTTCGTGCTGAGCTTCGGCTACTGGACCACCAACTTCGCCGAGGTGCAGCGCGCGATGTCCGCCCGCAACCTCTCGTCGGCACGGCGGGCCCCGATCATCGGCGCGTACCCGAAGATCTTCATCCCGTTCCTGGTGATCGTGCCGGGCATCTGTGCCGCCCTGGTTGTGCCTGGGCTCGGCGAGTCACCGGACCGCAGTTACACCAATGCGATCCCCCTGTTGATGGGGCAGTTGTTGCCTTCCGGAGTGCTGGGAGTGGCGGTGACCGGGCTCGTCGCGGCCTTCATGGCAGGTATGGCGGCGAACGTATCGAGTTTCAACGCGGTGTTCACCTACGACATCTGGCAGGACTATGTGCGCCCGGGCCGACCCGATCACTATTACCTCAAGGTGGGACGTGTGGTCACCGTGCTCGGCGTCGGGGTGGGGATCCTGACCGCCTTCATCGCCGCCGGATACAACAACATCAACGAGTACCTGCAGACGCTGTTCTCGTTCTTCCAGGCGCCGGTCTTCGTGACGTTCATCCTGGGCATGTTCTGGCGCCGGATGACGCCCTGGGCCGGGTTCTGGGGTCTGCTGTCAGGCACGGTGGCCGCCGCCGGGGTGTGGGTGTTCGGAGCCACCAACGACGTGTTCCGGTCGTCGTTCCAGCAGGCCATGTGGATGGGCATTGTGGCGGCCAGTGTCGATCTGATCGTGTCACTGGTGGTCTCCGGGGTGACGACACCGAAGCCGGAGTCGGAACTCGTCGGTCTGGTCAAGGGGCTCGAGACGAAGGTCGCGGAGGCTGCAGCGCCCTGGTGGCGGCGTCCCGTGCCGTTGGGTGTGGGTGCCATCACCTTGGCCATGGCCATGTACATCCCCTTCCTGGCAGGAGGCTGACAATGGCGAAACCAATGGCGAACAGGGACATCCGGCGGGCACGCCTGTATGACTTGAGGTCGGCAATCGCCGCCCTCTTCACCGCCTTCGGCGTGATCGTCACGCTGACCGGCCTCTTCTCCGATGAGGCTGATCTCGTCAAGTCGCAAGGCATCAACGTGTCGCTGTGGACCGGTCTGGGCATGTTGCTGCTGGCCGGGTGCTTCTGGATATGGCTCTTTGTGGTGCCCCCGGATGTACCCACGGGTCACTCAGCCACGGACTTCGAGGCCCCTCAACCTCATTCTGAGAGTTAGATATCACCCGATTAGGGGCCGAAATGCCGGCACTTCCTAGGCATTCTTCGAAAAACTTCGCGCCACTTTCGCACAAGTGCTTGCACAGGGCACCGCCCGTACTAGTCTCCTTCTCAGAGCCCTCGTCGGGGGGCCGGATGAACCTCAAGTTGAGGTTCACGGCGGTCGACGTGGCTACTTCCCCCATCTGGTCTGTAAGGGCTGGAACGCACCAGTGCATGACGCGGTTCGCCGTGCCGTGCGCTGCCATGTCGGGTTGACCTGAACCTGAGGTGGAACCTTCGAACGAACTTAGGAAAGGATCTCTGGTGGCCGCTCCCCAGAACTACCTCGCAGTGATCAAAGTTGTCGGTATCGGCGGTGGCGGCGTCAACGCCGTGAACCGCATGATCGAGTTCGGCCTCAAGGGCGTGGAGTTCATCGCGGTGAACACCGACGCCCAGGCCCTGCTCATGTCGGACGCCGATGTCAAGCTCGACATCGGTCGTGAACTCACCCGGGGCCTCGGCGCCGGGGCTGACCCCGAGGTCGGCCGTCAGGCCGCCGAGGACCACGCGGAAGAGATCGCCGAGGTGCTGCGCGGCGCCGACATGGTGTTCGTGACCGCCGGTGAAGGTGGCGGGACAGGCACCGGCGGGGCTCCCGTCGTGGCCCGGATCGCCAAGGAACTCGGAGCCCTGACGATCGGTGTGGTCACCCGGCCGTTCCAGTTCGAGGGCCGCCGCCGTGCGACCCAGGCCGAGAGCGGCATCGACGGGCTGCGCGAAGAGGTCGACACGCTCATCGTGATCCCGAACGACCGTCTGCTGGCACTGGCCGACCGCACGATCTCCATGATCGATGCGTTCAAGCAGGCCGACCAGGTCCTGCTGCAGGGCGTCTCGGGTATCACCGACCTGATCACCACGCCCGGACTGATCAACCTCGACTTCGCCGACGTGAAGAGCGTCATGCAGGGTGCCGGCTCGGCCCTGATGGGTATCGGCTCGGCGCGGGGCGAGGAGCGTGCGCAGGTGGCCGCGGAGATGGCCATCTCGTCCCCGCTGCTCGAGGCGAGCATCGAGGGCGCCCACGGCGTGCTGCTCAGCGTCGCCGGTGGTGCGGACCTCGGTCTGCACGAGATCACCGAGGCGGCGCGTCTGGTCTCCGACGCGGCGCACCCCGAGGCGAACATCATCTTCGGGACCGTCATCGACGACACTCTCGGCGATGAGGTGCGGGTCACGGTCATCGCCGCTGGATTCGATGGTGGCGCGCCGCTGCCGCGGCTGACCACGCCGGCACGCACCGGTGCCACGGAGGGTTTCGTGACCAACGCGAGCCAGACCACGTCGCGGGAGTCGATCGATCTGTCCGGAAGCGACGAGGAGGTCGGGCGGACGCTGGCCCCGGCCACCCGCGCGGTGTCCTTCGAGGACACCCCGGCCAAGGACGCCGACGACCTCGATGTCCCTGACTTCCTGAAGTGATCTCAGGTTCCCTTCACGACGCCTCCTGGCTCGTCACCGACCGCACGGTCGGGGCGAGTCAGGGGGCGTTCGCCTTCGGGAACCTCGCGGTGCACGTCGGCGACGCTCCCGAGGCGGTCGCCGCAAATCGGGCGGAACTGGCCGACCGGCTCGGCGTGGAGCAGGTGGTCTTCACCCGCGCCGCGCACTCCCGGGACGTCGAGTACGTGGATTCGGTCGTCGCGGACGTCCCTGACCGGGATGGCTTGGTGACCGACCGGCTGGACCTGGCGATCGCGGCGCAGGGTGCGGACTGCGCCATGATCGGCATCGCCACCGCGGATGGCTGGATCGCTGCCGTGCACTGCGGCTGGCAGGGCCTGGTGAAGGGTGTGGTGGCCGCAGCCATCGAACGGATGGTGGCCGGCGGATCCACGGTGCAGGCGCCCCTGGCGCACGTCGGACCGACGATCTGCGCGCACTGCTACCCGGTCGACGCCGAACGGGCACAGCAGGTGGCGGCCGTGGCGCCCCGCGCCGCCGTCGAGATCGGTGGCCGGCCCGCAGTGGATCTACGCGCGGGCCTGGCATCACAATTCGAGGAACTGGGCATCGAGGCGAGCTGGGATCCCCGGTGCACCGCACAGAGCCCGCAGCTGTACTCGCACCGCCGCGACGGACGTACCGGACGGCAGGCGCTGGCCATTCTCAGGCGGTCGGCATGACACCTGACGCACGCACCGCGGAACTTGCCGAGAATCTGCTGGCCGTCCGGTCGCGGATCGCAGCGGCCTGTGCAGCCGCGGGCAGGCCGCCGGCCACTCTGATCGTGGTGACGAAGTACTTCGGGGCCCAGGACGTGCACCGTCTGGCGAGCCTCGGTGTGCGCGATGTGGGCGAGAACCGGGATCAGGAGGCGGCCGCCAAACACGCTGAATGCGCGGACCTCCCGCTCACATGGCACTTCATAGGCCAACTCCAGACCAACAAGGCCAAGTCGGTGGTGCGGTACGCCGACCTCATCCACACGGTCGACCGCCCCTCGCTGGTGTCTGCTCTGGACCGTGCGGCGCAACGACAGGACAAGGTCCAGGACGTCCTGGCGCAAGTGAACCTCGATCCACTGGTCCGCGCCGAACGCGGAGGGGTGGACCCCGCTCACCTCGATGACCTGGTCGATCGTGTCGGGCAGGCGCCCGGTCTGCGCCTGCGCGGGGTCATGGGAGTGGGACCGTTGGGGGAGGACCCGGCGCCTGCCTTTGCGCGGCTGGCCGAATTGGCGGCCGGCGTGCAGCGCATGGTGCCGGGAGCGGACATCATCTCCGCGGGAATGAGTTCTGATCTGGAGGTGGCCGTCGAGTACGGCGCGACACACCTTCGGATTGGCACGGCTGTCATGGGCAGTCGGCCGACTGTCGGGTACCGTCAATCCAAGGGCGGGAAGAACAACGAAGGAGAAGCGCAGTGAGCACTTTGCGCCAGAAGGTCGCCGTCTACCTCGGGCTTGCCGAGGAGGACTACGGTTTCGAGTACGACGAGCGACATGATCGCGATGAGCGCGGCCACTCCGGCCGTCCGGACATCGCCGTGGAGCAGAGCGCCGGCGGGTTCGCCCCGACCCAGGGGCCGCGACGGATCGAGGCTGCGTACGACGTCGTGCGCATGACGCCGTCGGCCTACGCGGACGTGCGCTCGATCGGCGAGGGTTTCCGGGCCGGTGACGTCATCTCCATGGATCTGTCGGGGCTGACCTCCGACGACGCCAAGCGGATGATCGACTTCGCCTCAGGCCTGACGTTCGGGCTGCAGGGGACGATCGAGCGGATCGGTGGCAAGGTCTTCCTGCTGACCCCGAAGGGTGTTGAGGTCGCCGCCTCTGTGCGGTCCAGCCTGATCTCGTAGGCTCGGGACTGTGAGCCCCGTTGCCAGCGTCATCGTCAACGTCCTCTGGCTCTATTTGCTGGTGCTCATCGGTCGATTGGTTTTCGACATCGTCCAGATGCTCGCGCGGGACTGGCAGCCAAAGGGGATCGTGCTGATCATCGCGGAGATCATCTACACGCTGACCGATCCTCCGTTGCGCGCACTACGCCGGATCATCCCGCCGATCCGCTTCGGGGGCATCTCGCTCGACGTCGCGTTCTTGGTGTTGTTCATCGGCCTGCAGATCCTGATCGCGGTGGTCGCGCGGTTCTGATCAGGCGCGTCGCAGTGCCACCCGCATGTCGGGATCGGACAGGCTCATCGCGGCCGGGGCCGTGGTTTCGACGATCTCAGTGGCAAGGACCTCTTGCCCGATCATTTGACCGTGGGCCGCGAAAGCCTGTGCGACGCGCTCGTCGTCGGACTGCCACAGCACCGTGATCCGGTCGGTGACCTCGAAGCCGGAGTCCTTACGGGCCTGCTGCAACGTGCGCACGATGTCCCGAGCGGTACCGAGCAGGAGCAACTCGTCGTCGAGGTGCAGGTCGAGGGCCAGCGACTCACCCCCACCGCTGGCGACGGTCCACCCTTCCTGCGGCACCTCGGTGACGATCACCTCTTCGGCCGTGAGGCTCAGAGTCTCACCCTCTACCTGAACCTGACCCTCCCCGCGCCGGATCTGC
>CALFYG010000106.1 GCA_937952095.1 uncultured Micrococcales bacterium
CGCCGCTGGTTGCGAAACTCATCTGCGAGCTGGTGGTGCCGGCATTCGCTGCCACCGGGTTCGGCGAGAAGCTGAGGCCGGTGATCGTCGCGGGCAGGCCTGGCGTGCTCAGGGTCACATCGCCGGCAAAACCGAGCACGCCGCGCAGGCTGATGGTCACTGGCTGCGCCGCGCTGCCCGCGCCACCCATCCCCCCTTCGGGTGCTGCCTTTTTGCCCACCTTGGGTTTCCTCCCACCTACGTTTTAGGGGCGTGTCATGAGTGACCAAGTGGATTGGAGCCAGGTGCCTGTGGCGCGCCGGGCAGACTCGGCGGCGCTCACCGACGCGTCGGCCCGCGGTTGGGCGTGCGAGAGGGACGCGGCCCACGCCGCCGCCTGCACAGCAGCGAGGTGCGGCGGAACCCGGGGAGGTGATCCCAGCGACAGTTCCGGGATCGACTGGCTGCGGTGCACGCGCAACCACGCAGGTGTGCCCGTTGGCTGGCGCCCACCGGGGACCAAGGCGTGTATCGGTCGTCTGTGTGCGTCCCCCCAACCCGCCAGCACCAGGGCACTTCGCCCTGCAATCATCGACGCGGGCCCACAATGCAGATACGCGGCCCATACGAGTTGCGCGGGCGTCGGGGGCGCGGGGGAGAGCAGGTACACCGACCAGGTCAGGCGGCGACCCTCGCCGCGGGCGCAGATGCGCTGCAGCAGTCGGCGGGTGCGTTCGTCCACCTGCCAATTGCCGATCACATTGTCTTGGCGGGCAAGGACCGCCAAGACGTCCCCGTCGAGAGCCCCGCGCATTCCGTCAGGGTGCGCCTTCTCTGCCACCTTCTGAGCAGCGTGTGAAGATCTGTGGATTGAAGGCACAGATATTCACAACATCGGTGCGCAGGCCCGCACCCCCGAGTTGGCACCTCCGGCGGGGCAGGATACTCTGGCCGTGTGCAGCACCTGATTCTCGTAAGTGAGCGCGTCTGAGCCCCACCAGGCACAGGCGCGCTACCCTCCGCTACCCATCCGGGTCGGGGGGTTTTTCGTTGCAGGAAGGAAGACCATGGCCGAGCACATGACCGGCGCCGCCAGTCTGATCAAGTCACTGGAGCATGCTGGCGTGGACACGGTATTCGGCATCCCGGGCGGGGCGATCCTGCCCGCGTACGACCCGTTGATGGACTCCGAGCAGGTGCGCCACATCCTCGTCCGCCACGAGCAGGCCGCCGGCCACGCGGCCGAGGGGTACGCGCAGACCTCCGGCAAGGTCGGTGTCTGCATGGCCACCTCCGGCCCCGGCGCCACGAACCTCGTCACACCCATCGCCGATGCCTACATGGACTCGGTCCCGATCGTCGCGATCACCGGCCAGGTGCCGAGTGCCGCGATCGGCACAGACGCCTTCCAGGAAGCTGACATCTCCGGCATCACCATGCCGATCGTCAAGCACAACTACCTCGTCACCGATCCCGCGGAGATCCCGCGCGTGATCGCCGAGGCGTTCCACCTGGCAGGCACTGGGCGGCCGGGGCCGGTTCTTGTGGACATCAGCAAGGACGCCCTGGCCGCCCAAACAACCTTCGAATGGCCGGACGAGATCGAGTTGCCCGGCTACCGGCCCAACACCACGCCGCACGGCAAGCAGCTCAAGGAGGCCGCGAAGCTCATCGCGAAGTCCAAGCGCCCGGTCCTGTACATCGGCGGCGGGATCGTGCGCTCCGGCGCCGCGCCCGAGCTGCTCGAACTCGCCGAGATGACCGGGATCCCGGTGGTGACCACCTTGATGGCGCGCGGCGCGTTCCCGGACAGTCACCCGCAGAACCTCGGTATGCCGGGGATGCACGGGACGGTTCCTGCGGTGGGGGCGCTTCAGAAGGCGGACCTTCTCATCGCGCTCGGCACCCGCTTCGACGATCGCGTGACCGGCAAGTTGGACTCGTTCGCACCTGACGCCAAGGTCATCCACGCGGACATCGACCCCGCTGAGATCGGCAAGAACCGCCACGCCGACGTGCCGATCGTCGGCGACGCCCGGGCGACCATCATCGGGCTGATCGACGCGTTGAAGTCCCGCAAGGACGACATCGACATCGCGCAGTGGTGGGAGACGCTCAACGGCTGGAAGGAGCGCTTCCCGCTCGGCTACGACGCGCACCCCGATGCGCTCGAGCCACAGTTCGTCATCGAGCGGCTCGGCCAGATCGTGGGACCGGACGCGATCTACGTCGCAGGCGTCGGCCAGCACCAGATGTGGGCCTCGCAGTTCATCAACTATGAGAAGCCCGGACACTGGCTGAACTCCGGTGGGCTCGGGACGATGGGCTACTCCGTGCCGGCGGCGATGGGTGCCAAGGTCGGCGCCCCGGACAAGGTCGTCTGGGCCATCGATGGTGACGGCTGCTTCCAGATGACCAACCAGGAGTTGGCCACCTGCGCGATCAACAACATCCCGATCAAGGTGGCGCTGATCAACAACTCCAGCCTCGGCATGGTGCGGCAGTGGCAGACGCTGTTCTACAACGAGCGCTACTCCAACACCGACCTGCAGTCCCACCAGTTCCCGGACTTCGTGAAGCTCGCCGAGGCCTACGGCTGTTACGGCCTGCGCGCGGACAGCCGCGAGCAGGTGGATGCCGTGATCGAGAAGGCCATGTCGCTCAACGACGCACCGGTCGTCATCGATTTCCAGGTGCATCGCGACGCGATGGTGTGGCCGATGGTTCCGGCCGGCACCAGCAACGACCTCATCACGACCGCGCGCGACCTCGCGCCGGCATGGGACCGGGAGGACTGATGACCCGCCACACACTGTCCGTTCTCGTCGAGAACAAGCCGGGTGTGCTCGCCCGGATCGCGGGCCTGTTCAGCCGGCGTGGGTTCAACATCGACTCGCTCGCGGTGGGTCCGACCGAGAACCCCGAGGTGAGCCGGATGACCATCGTGATCAGCGTCGACCGCCTCCCGCTGGAGCAGGTGACCAAGCAACTGAACAAGCTCGTCAACGTGCTCAAGATCGTCGAGCTCGACGACCAGTCCGTCCAGCGGGAGCTGGTTCTTGTGAAGGTCAAGGCCAACGACGCGATGCGCAGCAACGTGCTCGAGGTGGTGACCCTGTTCCGCGCGAAGGTCGTGGATGTCGCGCCTGAGACGCTCACGATCGAGGCCACAGGCAGCCGGGAGAAGCTCGAAGCGCTGCTACGGGTGCTCGAACCGTACGGGATCAAGGAACTCGTGCAGTCGGGGATGGTGGCCGTGGGACGCGGCGGGAAGTCGATCTCCGACCGGGCACTGCGCTCGGTCGAGCGCCCGGCCTAGTGGAGATCGCTGCCCGCACAGCGCCACTGGTCGGCTTCGTCGTCCTGCTCCTCGTGTGGGGTCGCGGCCTCTCAGGGTTGCTGGCGCTGGTCGTCGGGCTGATCCTCGTCGCCGCGGTGCTTGCGGCCGTGCACCATGCGGAGGTGGTCGCCCACCGGGTGGGGGAGCCCTACGGATCCCTTGTGCTGGCCGTGGCGGTCACGGTGATCGAAGTCGCGCTGATCGTGTCTCTGATGGCCAGTGGGGGCGCGAAGGCCGAGACGCTGGCGCGGGACACCGTCTTCAGTGCCTTGATGATCACCACCACCGGGATGGTCGGGCTGTCGCTGTTGTCCGCCACCTTGCGCCGGCCCATCGTGAAGTTCAATTCGGAGGGGGCCGGTGCCGCGTTGGCGACGATCGGCGCGCTGGCGGTGCTGACGCTCGTGCTGCCCACCTTCACGACCAGTTCCCCGGGCCCCACCTTCACCACCGGGCAACTGGCGTTCGCGGCGGTGGCCTCGCTGGCGCTGTACCTGCTGTTCGTCTTCGTACAGACGGTGCGCCACCGCGACTACTTCCTCAACCCCGGGATGGACAGCGAGGACGAACACTCAGCCCCACCCAGCAACCGCGCCGCGGCCATCAGTCTCGGGCTCCTGCTCGTATCGCTGATCGCAGTGGTCGGGCTGGCGAAGACGTTGTCCCCGACGATCGAACAGGCTGTGCTCTCGGCCGGGCTGCCAGTGGCGTTCGTCGGTGTGATCATCGCGCTGGTGGTACTACTTCCGGAAGGCATCGCCTCCATCCGTGCGGCACGCCTGGGACGGGTCCAGACCAGCCTCAACCTGGCTTTCGGGTCTGCGATGGCCAGTATCGGATTGACGATCCCGACCATCGCCGTGGCCCAGATCTGGCTGCCGACCCAACTGGAACTCGGACTCGGCCCCGTCCAGATCGTCCTGCTGGCCGTGGCCATGTTCGTCTCCGCGTTGACCGTGGTGCCCGGACGCGCGACCCTGCAGCAGGCGGGCGTCCATATCGCGATCTTCGCGGCGTTCCTCGCGGTCTCGGTGGCCCCCTGAAGACACTGCCCGCGCACCTGAGAGACTGTGCACGATCCACCCGTACAAGGAGAAGAAGTGGCTGAACTGTTCTACGAAGACGATGCCGACCTGTCGATCATCCAGGGCCGCAAGGTGGCCATCCTGGGCTACGGCTCGCAGGGTCACGCCCACGCGCTGAACCTGCGTGACTCCGGCGTCGATGTACGGGTGGGCCTGGCGGAAGGCTCGAAGTCGCGGGCCAAGGCCGAGGCCGAAGGCCTGCGGGTCGTGGACCCGGCGACCGCGTGCGCCGAGGCGGACCTGATCATGGTGCTCGTCCCGGACCCCGCCCAGCGCGGCCTCTACGCCGAGGCGATCGCCGACAACCTCGAGGCCGGGGACGCGCTGTTCTTCGCCCACGGTTTCAACATCCGGTTCGGGTACATCCAGCCGCCGGCTGACGTTGACGTCTGCATGGTCGCTCCCAAGGGCCCCGGCCACCTCGTGCGCCGTGAGTACACCTCAGGACGTGGCGTTCCCTGCATCGTGGCCGTCGAGCAGGACGCCACCGGGAACGCATGGCCGCTGGCGCTGTCGTACGCCCGGGCGATGGGTGCGCTGCGGGCAGGAGGCATCCGCTCCACATTCACCGAGGAGACCGAGACCGACTTGTTCGGTGAGCAGGCCGTGCTGTGTGGCGGCGCGTCCGCACTCGTGCAGGCCGGGTTCGAGACCCTGGTCGAGGCCGGCTACCAGCCCGAGGTCGCCTACTTCGAGTGCCTCCACGAACTCAAGCTCATCGTGGACCTCATGTACGAAGGCGGCATCGCGAAGCAGCGCTGGAGCGTCTCCGACACCGCTGAGTACGGCGACTATGTCTCCGGACCGCGCGTGATCGACGCCCAGGTGAAGGAGAACATGAAGGGCGTGCTGGCCGACATCCAGTCCGGCGCCTTCGCGCAGCGGTTCATCGACGACCAGGACGCCGGTGCTCCGGAATTCGCCGCCATGCGCGCGGAGGCCGAGCAGCACCAGATCGAAGAGGTGGGCCGCGAACTGCGCAAGCTGATGGCGTGGGTGGCCACCGACGACGACTACACCGAGGGCACCGCCGCTCGATGACGGAGCGGCACACGTCTGATCGCATCATTGCGTTCAGTGACGGGGTGGTGGCCATCGCCATCACCGTGCTGCTCCTGCCGCTGGCCGAACTCGACACGAAGGACGGCCAGGTCCTCGCGATGCTGAGCGCCAATGCGCAGCTGCTGTGGGGTCTGACCCTGACCTGGGTGATCATCGCCGTGTTCTGGTTCGCACATCACCGGATGTTCGACCGGATCGTGGCGGTGGACCGGGTCGTGCTGTGGCTCAATTTCGCCTGGCTGTTCGCGATCGCGCTGTTACCGCTGCCGACCAACATCGTGGTGCAGAACGAGCCGAGCGCCCAGGTGACAGGCTTCTACATCGGGTGGATGGCGTTGATCAGCATCATCATGATGGCGATCGTCTGGTACAGCCAACGTACGCCCGGACTGCTGCGCGACGACTTCGCCGACACCGAGTCGGCCCGGTCGGCCAAGATCCGCACGACCCTGATCTCGGGGGTCTTCGTTCTGGCCTTCGTCGTCGCTCTGATCCTGCCGAGCATGGCGACGTACCTTCTGCTGCTCATGTTCGTCGTCGATCCCTTGGCCGCGCGCCTGGCGGCGCGGACCGCTCGCGCATGATCGACGACCTCGAACCGGTCCTGGGGTCACATACTGCGACCCCGTTGGGTGGTGGCGACATCTGCCGCGCATTCCGGATCGAGGTCGACGGTGACCTGTACTTCGCGAAGACCCCGCGCTTCCCGGACCCGCACCTGCTGCCCGTGGAGGCCGAGGGTTTGGCCGGCCTCGACGCGGCCGTTCCGGGGTTGGTGCCCGGGGTGGTGCACGTGGATGAGGACTGGCTGGTGCTGCAGTGGGTCGAGCAGGCTGTGGCCGACCCGGCTGCCGCCGCCACACTGGGCAGGATGCTGGCGCACCTGCACGCCGCGCCGGCGGGGGACTTCGGGGACGGGCACGCACAGGGTCGCATCGGTCGCCTTCCGATGCCTGCCGGGACGTTCGACACCTGGGCGCCCATGTATGCCGAACTGCGCCTGCGACCACTCGTCGATGAGGGGATGCCCCACTGTGCGGCATTGGTGGAGGCCCTGCTTGCGGAACCCGAATGGGCCGGTCCGCCGGAGCCGCCGAGCCTGCTGCACGGGGACCTGTGGTCCGGCAACATCCTGTGGGCGCGTCATCCGCGGGTGATCGATCCGGCCTCCCACGTGGGTCACCGCGAGACCGATTTGGCGATGCTGGCGCTGTTCGGGACCCCGCATCTGGATCGGATCCTGTCGGCGTATCAAGACGTGTTCCCGCTCGCCCCGGGCTGGCAGGAACGGGTGGGGCTTCACCAGTTGTGGCCCTTGCTGGTTCACGCCCGCCTGTTCGGAGGCGGCTACGGGCCCCGCGCGGAGGCGGTGGCCGCAGGCTACCTCCGGGCCGCCTGAACCCACTTCGTACCATCGAGGGGTGAGCAAACCCATCGTCTTGATCGCCGAAGAGCTGTCACCCGCCACCATCGAAGCCCTCGGACCCGACTTCGAGATCCGGCACACCGATGGCGCCGACCGGGCCGCACTCCTGGGCGAGATCGGCGACGTGGACGCGATCCTGGTGCGTTCGGCGACGCAGATCGATGCGGAGGCCCTCGCCGCCGCCAAGAACCTCAAGGTGGTCGCCCGTGCCGGTGTTGGCCTCGACAACGTCGATGTCGATGCCGCGACGCAGGCCGGCGTGATGGTGGTCAACGCCCCCACCTCCAACATCGTCAGTGCCGCCGAGTTGGCGGTCGCGCTGCTGCTGGCCAGCGCCCGCAACATCTCCCCGGCTCACGCCGCGTTGCGACAGGGGGAGTGGAAGCGCTCCAAGTACAGCGGGGTCGAGCTCGCCGACAAGACGGTGGGTGTGGTCGGACTGGGCCGCATCGGGCTGCTCGTCGCACAGCGGTTGAGTGCTTTCGGTGTGCGCCTGGTCGCCTACGACCCCTTCGTGCAGCCTGCCCGTGCCGCCCAACTCGGCGTGAAACTGCTGCCGCTCGACGAACTGCTGGCGCAGTCCGACTTCATCACCGTCCACCTGCCGAAGACCAAGGAGACGGTGGGCCTGATCGACGCGGGTGCCTTGAAGCTGGTGAAGCCCAGCGTGCACATCATCAACGCCGCGCGCGGGGGGATCGTCGACGAGCAGGCGCTGTACGACGCGCTCGTCGAAGGACGTGTTGCCGGAGCCGGGCTCGACGTGTACGCGAAGGAGCCGTGCACCGACTCGCCACTGTTCGGCCTCGACAACGTCGTGGCCACCCCGCACCTGGGCGCCTCCACGGACGAGGCGCAGGAGAAGGCAGGGATCGCCGTTGCGAAGTCGGTGCGACAGGCGTTGGCGGGTGAACTCGTTCCTGACGCGGTCAACGTCAAGGGCGGCCTCATCGCCGAGGAGGTCCGGCCATTCATCGAACTGGCGGAGCACCTGGGCCGGATCGCGACCTCCATGGCCCCGTCGGCGGTCGCCCAAGTCACTGTCGAGGCGCTCGGGGAGATCAGTGCGCTGGACGTCAGTGTGCTCGAACTGTCGACCCTGAAGGGCATGTTCTCAGTGCTCGTCGACGACCCGGTGTCCTACGTCAACGCGCCCATCCTGGCGCGCGACCGCGGTGTGGTGACCACCATGGTGACCGAGGGGGATTCCCCCGACCACCGCTCCCTGGTCCGGGTCCGCATGGCCTGCGCCGACGGGCAGTCGCTGGTCGTCGCAGGAACCGTGTTCGGGATCCGCGACAGTGAGAAGCTCGTGGAGGTCGACACCCTGGACCTCGACCTGCCCATCAGCGAACACATGCTCGTGTTCCGTTATGAGGACAAGCCGGGCGTGGTCGGCGTGGTCGGTCAGGTGCTCGGCGACGCCGGGATCAACATCGCGAACATGCAGGTGGGCCGGGACGCTGCCGGTGGGCTCGCGCTCATCGCGTTGACGGTCGACAGTGCGGTCGACCAGCCGACGGTTGACGCCATCGCGGCGCGGATCGCAGCGGAGTCCGGCGCAGCCATCGACCTGGTCTAGGCCGGGAGTCTCACGCGCGCACCACCCCAGGGGCGATCCTTCCCGCCACCGCGAAGGGCTGGTTACGCAAGGACAACGTGTCGACCTGGGGCATCCCCACGACGTGCTCCACCGGTCAGTTGAAGTTCACGGCGAAGCGGCTATAGCGCGACGAACACTGGCTCGGTTCCGTTGGACCGGGAGGGGATCACAGACTGCGGGCACCCCGCTGGCATGGGGGAGCGCCGACCTCCGTGGTCAGGCGGTGAGGGGTGGGGATCTGTCGCTTACGGGTGTGATGTGGGGGATGCCCTCGTCTATGTGGATGGTGTAGTGGCCGTGGTGCAGGTCGTGGTGGCATCGGTTGCAGAGCAGGACGAGGTTTGACAGGTCGGTTTTGCCGCCGTGGCGCCAGTGGTGGATGTGGTGGGCTTGGCAGTATCTGGGGGCTCGTCCGCAGCGGATGCAGCCGCGGTCGCGGGCGATCAGGGCGCGCCATTGGTGGTGGTTGGCGGTGCGTTTGCCCCGCGCCAGGGCCAGGGGGACGAAGGTGTTCTTGCGGCGGGTGCCGAGGATGACCGACACGATGGCGGTGCAGGTGAGCAGGTCCAGCATCCGGGCACCGAGCGCGGACTCGTCGTCCTCGAGCACCGCACCGTCACTGGAGAGGTCCTCGAGCTCGACGAGCACGGACACCTGGGAGACACCGAGCGGGTTGGTGTTCGCGGCGCCGGCGGTGGTCAGATCGGTCAGGGCGTCGGCACGCCGCTGTTTCGCGGTGCGCTGGTCGTCGCGGGACGTGCGGCCGATCAGGGTGTTCAACGCCTCGCGCAGCGCGGCGCCGGCGGTCGGGTCGAGGTAGCCGTCGAGGCGGAACATGCCGTTCGGGGTTTCCGACAGCGACAGTGATCTCTTCTGGTGGAGGTCTTCGGCGGTGTGGTCGCGGGCTTCGGGCCGGCACTGATCGGCCAGGATGCCCAGGATCCGGCGCAGTTCGCCCGGTTCCACGGTCTGCGCGATCGTGACCACCTGTGCCTCGACCAGATGGAAACCGGTGATCTTCGGGGCTTCGGTGGTGATCACCGCGACATGCGCGGTCGACATCCGCCCGGCGGCGAACGAAGCAGCCACCTTGGGCAGGTGCTGCAGGGCGTTCCCCCGGGACACCGTCGCCGACCCGGCCGCCGGATTCGCACCCGTGGCCACCGCGACCAGCATCCCGGTCGTCCCGGCACCCAACACCCGCGAATCGGCATGCTCATCAGCACACCCGGCCAACGCGGTCAGGTAGGCGTCCAGACGGTTACGCAACGCCGCGACCGCGGCCATCGACCCGGCACGCGACTCCGCATACATGGTCTCGGGGTCGGGCAGAGCATCAACCAACTGGTTGAGCTGATCGACCTCGGCCGGATGCTCGGTGGGTAGTTCGGCGGCCAACGCGCAACGGCGTTTCACCTGCCGCGACACCTCGAACACCGCCAACGATTCTCCCCGTTCCCGATACCCCATTATAGAACAGGCGTACGATGAACACCAGTACCAAACACCACCTGGGGACACCAATCTCGGGGCCGACCTTGAGTGCGGCACAACTGCGACTCCCGCTCGACGAGTGTCACGAATCTCGCCGCACTGGGGCGCGACGTCACCCCGTCAGTCGGCTCCGTATCGCCCACATCACCTGGCCGAAACCGAACGCCCCCAGGACCAGCGCCGCCCAGCCGCCGATCTGGGCCCAGATGGGACCCGCGGCCCACGTGGCGATGAGGAACATCCCCGCCACGAGCACCCGGGTGGGTCGCTCCGACAGGCTGATCACCCCGATCTCGGTGAAGCCCACCCCCGCGGCGCGCGCCCTGGCGTACTCCTGCAGGAAGGCAAGCAAAGCCGCGCCCACAGCGGGCCAGGGGTTGGTCGCCGCCAGCCCAAGTCCGACCAGTAGCGCCACATCCCCCACTCGGTCCGCCACACTGTCCAGCACGTAGCCGAAGTCGGAACTCTTGTCGGTGAGGATGGCCACGGCCCCGTCGAGATTGTCGATGAGCCCGGCGAGCAGGGCGACGACCCCCGCAAGCAGGTACTGGTCACGGATGACCCAATACGGCACGGTGAGCGCCACGAGCAGCCCGAGCACCGTGACGGCGTCCGGCGACAGCCGGATAGCCGCCAACGGTTTGGCCAGCAGGAAGGTCACCGTGAGCCACGCCTGCACGGGGATGGAGGTCCGGGGATCGAGCCCTCCGTGCAGCGTCGCCCAACGCTCGAAGTACTCGCCTCGCGTCACACCGTCAAGCCTAGGTCGCGATACACCCGCAACGTGGAGAACGACCGGTTGAGCGTGTAGAAATGCAGTCCGGGAGCACCTCCGTCGAGGAGCTCCGAACACAACTCGGCGGCCGACTCCACACCGAGTTCGACGACGGCGTCGGCGTCATCCGCGACCCGCTCGAAGCGCTCGATCATGTCGGCGGGCAGCGGCGTGCCCGACAGTTGCGCGAAACGCTGGATCTGACGCACATTCGTCACCGGCATGATCCCCGGGATGATCGGCATCTCCACCCCGGCGGACTGCGCCGCCTCGACGAGGCGGAAGTAGGACCCGGCCGTGAAGAAGAACTGCGTCATCGCGAAGTCCGCGCCCCGGTCCTGCTTGGCCTTGAGGACCGCGACGTCGAACTCCAGCGACGGCGACGAGGGGTGGACGTCCGGGAAGGCAGCGACGCCGATGCTGAAGTCCCCCAACTGCGACAGCAGCTCCACGAGTTCGTCGGCATGCTCGAGTCCGCCCGGGGTGGACACCCATGGCGCCTGCGGTCCACCACTCGGATCGCCACGCAGTGCCAGTACGTGATGAACACCCGCATCCGCGTAGGCGGCGATCACCGAACGCAGTTCCGCGACGGTCGAGCCGACACACGTGAGATGGCCCATGGGCGTCAGCGTCGTTTCGTGGGCGATCTGCTGGGTGATGGCCACGGTGCGATCACGCGTGGAGCCGCCGGCCCCGTACGTCACCGACACCAGATCCGGGTGCAGTGGTTCGAGCCTGCGGATGGCGTCCCACAGGTGCCGTGAGCCTTCTTCGGTCTTCGGGGGGAAGAACTCGAAGGAGAACGATGTCCCGCCGGAGTCGATGCGCTGGCGCACGGACGATCGGATCGCGGACATGATGAGAATTCTAGGCGGCGGTCCAGGGGTCGGGACGGTGCGCCCATGCGCAACGTCGCACTGGCCGCGCATCCCATGGCTCCTTGGCTGCGCGGCAGCGCCGATCGCGACTCCCGGATGCCCCCCAGGCCGGGTGCACGTAGATTTGAGCCATGCCGGACACCACCGTGGACATCGACGCCACCCTGCGCCGCCTGCGTGCCGATTTCTCCGACATCGTGGCGCAGTTCGTCCGCGACCAGGTGGACGTGCTGACCGGCATCAGCCCCGACCTGCTCCCCTTGCTCGACACCCTCGAGGACCTGCTGGACGGGGGGAAGAAACTGCGACCCACCTTCGCGTACTGGGGTTGGCGAAGCGCCGGCGGCGCTTCGGAAGGACCCATCCTGTCCGCGGCCGCCGCACTCGAGTTCCTGCAGGCCTGCGCCCTGATCCACGACGACGTCATGGACGGATCCGACACCCGGCGCGGGAAGCCTGCGGCTCACCGGCGTCTGGCCTCCATGCACCGGTCCCATGGCTACCTCGGGTCCCCTGAGGACTTCGGCGTCGGATCGGCGATCCTGCTCGGCGACCTGTGTCTGAGCTGGTCCGACGAGTTACTCATGGCCAGCGGCCTGGCGCCGGCCGCGCTCGAGGCTGCCAAACCGATCTTCGACGAGATGCGCACCGAGTTGATGGCCGGGCAGTACCTGGACCTCCTCGAACAGGTACGCGGTGACTACAGCCTCGACAGCGCACTACAGGTGGCGCGGTACAAGTCGGCGAAGTACACCGTGGAACGCCCCCTGCACATCGGAGCCGCCGCCGCAGGAGCGGACAGCGCACACCTCGAGCAGTTGACCGCCTTCGGGATCCCGCTCGGCGAGGCGTTCCAACTGCGCGACGACATGCTCGGCGTCTACGGCGACCCGCAGGAGACCGGCAAGCCCGCCGGCGACGACCTGCGGGAGGGCAAGCGCACGGCGCTGGTGGCCATCGCCTGGGAGCGCGCCGACGCATTCCAGCGTGACCTGCTGCGTCAGCACCTAGATCGGAAGAGCACACGTCTGAACTC
>CALFYG010000107.1 GCA_937952095.1 uncultured Micrococcales bacterium
CGACCTCGTCGGCGTTCGGTGGGTTGATCTTGAAGATGATGTCGGCGGACCAGACGTCGTCAGGGCCGACCACCTCGGCTCCTGCCGCCCGGTACGCCTCATCCTCGAAGGAGGCCCCGGAACCGGCACCGGACTCGATGGCCACGGTGTAACCGAGCTTCTCGAGTTGTTCGATTGTCTTGGGCGTAGCGGCCACCCGCCGCTCGCCGGGCTTTGACTCCCTGGGGACACCGATACGCACGACCCCACCCTTCTGTCGTCGCCAATCACCTCTGACGGTACTGGGTGGGGGTTCCGCGACTGTGTCCGGGATGCGCAGTATGACCTTGGGCTGCTGAGTGCCGCGCGGTGATGGATTCAGGGCCTAGAAACCGGTGATGGCGCAGCGCTCGAGCCGCGGCCTGGTCCGGTCTGCGGGGATGCGCCCGGAACCCGACCTGACGCAGACTGGGACCGTGCGTCGGTTCGCCATCCTCGGGCTCGTCGCTGCGGTGTGCCTCGGGCTCGCCGCCGCCGCACCGGTGGCCCGCACCGCCACCCCGCGGTGCACGCCCGGGCTGCACACAGGACTGGTGGATGGGCGTTCCTACCTGCTCTATGTCCCCGCCACGGCGCAATTCCCCGCGCCGGCCATCGTCACCTTCCACGGCCGGTTGCAGAAGGCCATCTCGCAGGTCCGCGGTACCGGTTTGCAGGAGGTCGCGGATCGGGAGGGTGTCGTGCTCGTCGCGCCGCAGGCCCGCGGCGGGAAGTGGGACTTCCGGGGCTCGGACACGCGCTTCACCGGCCGGATCCTGGAAAACCTGACCTGCGATGACCCACATCGGACGTATGCCTCGGGGATGTCCATGGGTTCTGCCATGACATTCCTCCAGGCGTGCGCCACGCCTCGCCGTTTCGCCGCGATCGGAGGGGTGGGTTTCGAGATCTTCTTGCCGAAGTGCGCCGACCCGGACCCGGTACCGATCATCGCCTTCCACGGCACGGCCGACCAGGTGGTGCCGTTCTCCGGCGGCCTCACCGCATCCACGGCGACCGCGCCCCCGGCAGAGGCCACGATGAGCCGCTGGGCGCGTCACAACCGCTGCCACCAGTACGTGCGGTCGGTACCGCAGACCGGTGTGACGCTGAAGGTCTGGGACCGGTGCGCCGCCGGCACGCAGGTCCGGTTCTACCGGATCCGTGGCGGCAAGCATGTCTGGCCACGGGACCGGGTGGACGCCTCGGGTCTGATGTGGGAGTTCTTCTCGCAGTACCGGCGCTGAGTAGCCCCGCGGGCACCTGCCCGTGTGCCACGATGCGCCTATGCACACGATCGTTGCCGATCACCCGCTGATCGCACAGAAGATCACGATGCTGCGGGACGCGGCCACCGACAGCCCGACGTTCCGCCGCCTGGCCGACGAACTGGTGACGCTGCTCGCCTATGAGGCCACTCGTGGGATCCGTGTCGTCCCCGTCGAGGTGAAGACCCCGTTGACCGTGACAAGCGGCGTGGCGATGGCGACCCCACCGCCGATCCTCATACCGATCCTGCGCGCCGGGCTGGGGATGCTCGAGGGCATGGTGCGACTGCTGCCGAGCGCTGAGGTCGGGTTCCTGGGGATGATCCGCGACGAGCACACCTTGCAGCCCACCATCTACGCCGACCGGATGCCCTCGGACATGACGGGCCGACAGGTGTACGTGGTCGATCCGATGCTCGCAACCGGCGGCAGCCTGGCCGATGCCCTGCATGTCCTGTGGGGCCGTGGGGCAACCGACATCACGATCGTGACCCTGCTGGCGGCCCCGGAGGGCATCGAACGGCTTGCCAAGGAAACCGAGGGGATGAACGTCACCCTTGTGACGGCCGCCGTGGATGAACGGCTCAACGAACACGGATTCATCGTCCCCGGCCTCGGTGATGCCGGGGACCGGCTGTTCGGCATCGTCAGTCCGTGACACCGGACGCCGCTGTCGGCTTGGCGCTCGACCTCGCGCGCCAACCGGGTCTGGAGATGCCCATCGCCGCGGTGGTGGTGGCGCCCGATGGCCGCGTGATCGGCCGAGGGGTGAACCGACGTGAATCCGACAGCGACCCCACCGCGCACGCCGAGATCCTCGCTCTGCGCGAGGCGGGACGTGCGCTCGGGGACTGGCGGCTCACGGGCTGTACGTTGGCGGTCACCCTCGAGCCCTGCACCATGTGCGCCGGGGCGACTGTGCTGGCACGGGTGCAGCGACTGGTGTTCGGGGCGTTCGACGACAAAGCGGGAGCTGTCGGCGGACTCTGGGATGTGGTGCGCGACCCCCGGCTCAACCACAGCGTCGAGGTCATCGGCGGCCTACGCGAGGCGCAGTGTTCGGCGCTGCTCTCGACCTTCTTCGAGGAGCGGCGATGAACGTCAACCGGGTGGCTGTCAGTACGGCCTTCTTCTGCCAGGGGTTCGCCTTCGCGGCGCTGATCACACGGATCCCCGCCATCCAGGACCAGTTCAACTTCTCCGAGGGTGGGCTCGCGATGATCCTCGCGGGTGTGCCCATCCTTGCCGGCGTGGGCAGCGT
>CALFYG010000108.1 GCA_937952095.1 uncultured Micrococcales bacterium
ACACGGCGGACTTCATCGTCGAGTACCTGGCATGCCTGCGGCTCGGCCATGTCGTCGCCCTCGTGAGCGCTTGTCGCGCCGACCAGATCCGCGCGCTCTACGGCGACGCCGACGACCTTCATCCCGACCTCGCCCTTCTGCTGCCGACCTCCGGCTCCACGGGCAACCCCAAAGTGGTGCGGCTGTCGCACCGGAATCTGGAGTCCAACGCCGACGCGATCGTGTCCACGCTCGCGCTGTCTGAGCAGGACCGCGCGCTGACCACTCTGCCTGCGGCCTACAGTTACGGGCTGTCTGTCATCAACAGCATGCTCACGGTCGGCGGCACCCTGGTCCTGACGTCGGATTCGGTCACCGAGCCCGCGTTGTGGGACCTGGCGCGAATCCAGCGCGTCACCGTCGTGCCGGGCGTTCCCTACACCTTCGAGATGCTTGAGCGGCTCGGCGGTGACATGCTCGCGGACTTGCCCAGTCTTCGTCTGCTCACCTGCGCAGGTGGCCGGTTACCGGCTGCGACGGTTCGCCGATGGGCCCGTGCCGGTGAGCGTCAGGGGTGGGGCCTTGCAGTGATGTACGGGCAGACCGAAGCCACGGCCCGCATGGCTGTGCTCCCCCCCACTGAAGTGATCGAGTACCCCGATTCCGTCGGGTATCCCGTTCCCGGCGGACGGTTCGAGATCCGCCACAAGGACGCCGACGGTGTGGGCGAGATCGTCTACACAGGCCCGAACATCATGATGGGCTACGCGACGGCGACCGATGACCTCGCGCGTGGCGCGGAACTCGAGGAACTGGAGACCGGCGACCGCGGGCGTTTGGTCGATGGCCGGTTGTATGTCACCGGCCGTCGCGCACGGTTCGCGAAGGTGCGCGGTCTGCGAATCGACCTGCACCACGTGGAGCGGGCACTCGACCCCCACCCCGCTGTGTGTGTGGAGCTGCCCGATGCGCTCGGCGTCGTCGCAGAAGCCCCGGCGGACGAGGTGCGCGCGAGCGTGATGCGTGCCACCGGACTGGCATGGGCGGCCGTGCGAGTAGTTGAGGCGCCGGTCCCGCGGCTGGACAACGGCAAGGTCGATCGGGCCGGGGCGGGCGCTCTGCTGTCCGCGATCGAGAGCCCTGCCGTCGGCGGGAGCCGACAGGAGCAGTTGCTGGTCGCTTACAGCCGGCTGTTGGGTGTACCCGCTGTGGCCGGCGACAGTTTCCGCGGCCTGGGTGGCGACTCGATGAGCTACGTCGCCGTGTCCATCGAGGTCGAGCGGATTCTGGGGTTCTTGCCGGACAACTGGCATGAGCAGCCCATCGAGACGCTCGCTCGATCGGCGTCCGGTGGGCGAGGGATGGAGACGTCTGTGCTGCTGCGCGCACTGGCGATCCTGATGGTGCTCGGATCGCACGCTGCCGTCATCGACATTCGCGGCGGAGCCCATCTGCTCATGGCCTTGGTCGGATTCAACTTCGCGCGCTTCCAGATCGGTAGGTCCTTGGCGGCCATGTCGGTGTCCATCGGATGGATGCTGGCACCCGCGGTGATCTGGGTGGGTCTGGTCGCCGCGTGGGCCTGGCAGCCGTACACCCCGCAGGCTCTGGGCCTGACGTGGATCACCCAGCCAGGCACTGACGACCCGGACTGGCGCTATTGGTTCATCGGTGCGCTGCTCTGGGTGCTCCCCCTGGCGCTCTTGATGCTGCACGTGCCTGCCCTTGCGCGATGGCGATCTCGGTGGCCGTTCCGCTGGGCGGTCGCCGCGACCATCGCGGCGTTCGTGCTCGCAGTGGTCGCCGTCCCGGATGCGCGACCTTCCTCGCTGTTCTCGCCCTGGGCGGTGCTCTGGGTGTTCCTCCTCGGTTGGGCGGTGTGGGAGGCCCGCACCGACCGTCAGCGCCTCGTGGTCTCGGCGCTGTCCCTGGCCCTGGTGGCGACGACGTTCTCCGGGTCGCGGCTGTGGCTGATCGGCGTGGGGGTCCTGATCCTGATCTGGGTACCGCGTGTGCGGCTGCCGGGCTTCGTGGGCTTCGCAGCCGCCGCACTGGCACAGTCGTCCCTGTTCATCTATCTGGCGCACTGGCAGGTGCTCGACGTCGCCAGGAACTGGTACGCCGTGGGGCTGTCCCTCATCGCCGGTCTGGCACTCACTTGGGTGTGGAGCCGGATGCTTCCCGCCATCCGCCGCGTGCGGTGGCGGGTGCCCTCCGAGCAGCCGCGGATGGCCCTCTCCTGAACGGCCTCGCCTCGATCTGACAGAACGTGTCAGACCCTGCGGATACAACTGTGTCCAGGGGAAGTGAGGACGATGTCTGAGGCGGGGATGGTTCGGCAGGTGCGGGTAGCGCCTGACCGTTCGGTGAAGGTGATCGAGGGGGCACGAGTGCCCAGAATGCGGCGTGGCCCGTTTCTGGACCGGCTCGCCGGTGTAACGGATGGCCTGCGGGGTCTGCCGGATGTGCAGACACCCAGGGCGACCGCGCGGCAGGCGCGGATCGAGCGTTGGGCGGGCGTGCAGAACTCTCGTATGTCGTCGCACTACGCGCCACTGGTCTGCGAGTTGCAGGGGCTGCGGCAGCGACTCGAGATTGCGCTCGCGTTGCAGACCCGACGCGTGGATGAGGCGCGCTCCGCACTCAAGGAGTTGCTCGTCGCGGGTCCGGAGTCCGGGCCGGTGCTTGGTGAGTCCGCACTGCCGGACCGGCTTGTGGCGACGCGTCGTCGGCGTGAGTTCGATCGGGCGGTGCAGTCGCTGCGCTCCCGCATCGCGGTCGTAGAGGACGAACTCGCGGCCACTGAGCAGTTCGCTGCCGCATGCGCGACGGCGCTGGAGGCGATGCAGGAGCAGTGGAACGCGGACATCGAGAGGATCGCCGCCACCGCGGGACGGCGACGTGCGAAGTACTTGGCCGGCGTCACCTGGAGTCATCCGGATCGCGCTGCCGTCGTCGCCGCGTTTTCACAGCCGACATCGGCGGACGACTACGAACAACTGCACTTGGTCACGACGGAGGAGACAGCATGACCACGCAACTGAGCCACCCGACGGTGGCAGTGAGTTTCTCGAGCCCCGAGGACGTCCAGCCGTCATGGCGGGACCACTCCTGGGACAAAGCCCTTCTGCTCGTCGTAGCGATCGGCGACGCCATCTCCTTCTGGATCGCGCTGCAGGCCTTCAACGCCTCGGCGACGTGGTGGCAGATGCTGATCTTCGTCGGCGCCATGACGTCGGCGGCGGTGGTCACCATGCACAAGGCCGGCGGTTATGCGCGCGCCTTCAAGGCACGGCAGGCGGCCCATGGACGTCTGCTGGTCTGGACGCTGGTGGCCGTGTGGCTGTTCCTCGGTGCTGCGGCGTTCGTCGTCCGGGTCAATTCATCGGACGGATCGAGCAGCGGCGATCTGTTCGGGACGGCCCCGGTTGAGCAGTCGTCCCACAACGTGATCATGGCGGTGCTGATGCTGGCGCTGTTCCTGGCTGGCGGCGTGGCGGCATACGCCATCGGCTTCACGTCGTACAACCCGCGGCGCACTGCGGTCCTGCGCTTGCAGCGGCGGCTGCGTCGGGTGGAACGCCGGTACCGGTGGCTGGAGTTCCGGCTGCAGCGCAAGCGCCGCCGTCTGGCCAACCGGTTGTCCGGTGTCGACCAGGCCCGAGGACGGGTCGAGCAACAGCTGGAGCGCGATGAGCGGGTCCTCGCCGGGCAGGTCACCGAATTGAAGCAGATCGCGCGCCTGCGGATGTCCGAGCAGTTGAGTATGCCGAGTCGCACCAGTGGCGTATTCGCACAGATGGGGGAGAAGTGATGAGGAAGAAGCAACCCGCGGCACCGAGTCGTGCCGCAGCGTTCGCCCACCGCACGCGGGCGGGTCTCGATGCCGAGATCGAACGGCTCGCGGTGGCGCACGCGGTCGACGAGGGCAACGGCGCGGTCTTCGACGCGTTGATCGACTCATGGGCTGCGCAGGAATCTGCGGTCCTGCGCGCAGCGGCGCGGGCGGAGCTCGCCGAGTACGCCGTGCAGGCGGACCGCCTGTCCGACGACCTCGCATCGATCGAGGGGCGCCTCCTCGAAGAGAAGCAGCGCGCCGAGGCGTTGAAGGCAGACCTGGCGCACGCCCGGGCGACCCTGCGAGGCCGGGCATGAGGGGTCTGTATCCCGCTGCGGCCGCGCTTGTGACACTGGCCGCATGCGGCTCGCCGCAGCCGGCAGTCGAGGAGGGACTACCGGGTGGATGTGAGGTCGTTGGACCGGTCGTCGTGGCTGCCGGAGGTAGGTCGAATATGCCCGCCCCGGGCGTCCAGCCCATCAGTCGCTACTTGCGGTCCGCGGCCAACGCGGGTGCCGAGGTGACGGTCGTCGACACGGGGGGTTCGCCGAAACCGCATACGTCTGTGTCCTTCACAGCCACTGCGGCGAACGACGTCGCCGCCAAGGAACAGGTGAAGGCCGCGGCGGACCAACTCAGGTCAGGGCTCGAGACGACGGTGGCGGAGTCCGAGGGTGCGGCGCCGCTGGCGGCCCTCGATGTCTCGGCACGGCACATCCACTCGGGATCGCCCATGGGCACCATCGTTCTCGTGGATTCCGGTTTGCAGACGATGGGCATCCTGGACTACACCCAGCGCGGCATGCTGCGGGCCGACCCCTCGGACCTCGTCGACGGACTGCGGGGTTCCGGTCAACTGCCGGACCTGTCTGGTCTACGTGTGTTTGTCGTGGGGCTCGGCGACACCGCTGCTCCCCAGGAGGCACTCGACCCCGCTTCGCGCACCGCGCTGGTGGAGCAGTGGACCGCGCTGCTCACCGCTGCCGGCGCAGACTGCGTGGGGGTCGACCCGCTGCCGCTGACCGGCGCTGCACCCGCGGTTGCACCGACCGTCCCCACAGTGCCCGTGCCGGATGTCGCACCGCTGGAGCCGTCGAACACGGTGGTGCTGACCGCGGACAGTGTGGCGTTCGTGTCGGACAGTGCCCAGTTGCGCGACCCTGAGTTCGCGAGGAAGAAGTTGGCATCGATCGCGGCGGACCTTGTGGACTCGGGCAGTGGTGTGCGCCTCACCGGAACCACCGCCACCGACGGCACCGAAGCCGGCCGGCTCGAACTGTCCCGCCTGCGGGCGGAAGCGGTCAAGGCGACCTTGGTCGAGCTGGGCGTGCCGGCTGAACGCATCACCACCAGAGGTGTGGGCACCCATCATCCGGGTCACGTCGACGACCTCGACTCGAATGGTCGCCTGATCCCCGCGAAGGCGGCGCAGAACCGGACCGTCATCCTGACTGTGCGGGATGAGTGATGCGCTGTGCCAGGCTGAGTGGGACACGGCGCGGGGGAGGTGCGGATGAATAGGCGGACCGGACCAGGGCTCGTCGGGGTCGGCGTGGTGGCCGTCTTCGCTTTCGCGGTGTTCGGGGGGTGTGACGACTCCCCTTCCGTGGTCGAGCCCGCCACGTCCCCGGAGATCGAGGTCACACCCGGCGTGACCGAGAGTCCGAAGCCCACGAAGAACCCGAAGCCGCCGGCGCAGCCCGAATCGGAGGTGCCCTTCGCCGACATCGCCGCCGCGAAGCAGGCCCTGGGCGATCTCCCCGTGAAGGGCCGGGCACCTCTGACGGACTACAGTCGCGAGGCCTTCGGGACGCCTTGGTCGGACACCAACGACAACGGGTGCGACACCCGCAACGACATCCTGCGACGCGACCTGGTCGACACCGAGGTGTCTGACTGCATGGTGATGTCGGGCGTGCTCAAAGACCCCTATTCCGGGGACAGGATCCGCTTCGTGCGCGGCCCGGTGACCAGTCTGGACGTGCAGATCGACCATGTGGTCGCGCTCGCGAACGCCTGGCAGACCGGAGCTGCCTACTGGCCGGCGGCCAAGCGTGAGCGCTTCGCGAACGACCGCCGCAATCTGCTGGCCGTGCGCGGGGACCTGAACATGCAGAAGAGCGATGGCGACGCGGCCACCTGGCTGCCGCCGCGCAAGGCGTTCCGCTGTGAGTACGTCGCGATGCAGGTGTTGACCAAGCAGCGCTACGGCTTGTGGGTCACGCAGGCTGAGAAGGCCGCGATGCAGAGGATCCTCAGCGGGTGCTGACTCAGAGGTAGAGGCCGGGCGGCTGTTCCTCGGCGATGATCGGTTCCTGGATGATCGAAGGATCGAACTGCGCGGTCCCACCGAATTTCTCGACCATTTGAGGCCCGAAGTCGGTGGTGGTGACAGCCAGGAACGTGAGAGCCCTCGACAAGGTGTACCCGTTCAGGTCGTGGGCGAACAGATCGTTCTCGAGCAGGATCTGCCCTCCTGTGTGGAACGCCCTGACGAAGACCAGGATCCGGTTGAGTTCGTTGAGGAACTCGCCGAGTTCCGGGCTGTAGTCGACCACGGAGACGACACTGAAGGTCTGCACGATCAACTCTTCGCCGGCGCGGATCACCCTCGCGTAGCACTGGGTTCCCTTGTAGGCGACCGGCAGATCGCCGTCGGAGTCCCAGTCCGGCCGGGGACTGTCGGTCAGATTCGCGATCAGGTCCCGCAGGTACGACTCGACCATTTCCCCGTTCATGTCGCTCCCTTCGCTGACGCCAGTATCGCGCAGGGCGCGTGGCGGACTGTGCTCACCACTGCTGGCAGATCGGGCACCGCGAACAGTCCGGGCAGCATTCGTCACCCCAGAAGACAGCCGCCTCAGCATTGAAACCGTCATCGAAGGGTTGTCCCCACCACCCGTCGCCGTTGCCCATCGCCTGTCCGGTGGCCAAGCCGGTCATCTGGCATTGCGGGCTGCAGTCCGGGCAGCAGGGTTGGGCGGTCATGCCGACAGAGTGGGCTCTGGGTAGGACATGTGACGGTCGCGGACGTCCAGGCTCACCAGGTACCAGCGTCCGCGGCGGCGGTGGAACAGTGCGGAGTTCTCATAGAGGGTGATGAGAACGCGGTCCAGGCTGATCCCGGGGATGCGGGTGCGAACGAGCGTCAGGATGTCGTCGGGGCACAGGGCGTCCGTCCCGAGCAGTTCGATGATGGTGTCCACCAGTGCCACGTTCATCAGCTCGGCGGGTGGTGAATTCGAGAAGTCGCGCATGGTCATCTCCTCTTGGTCTGCACTATGCATCGACAGATCGGTCGACTGCCTTGAGGCTCGGAACGTGTCACACCCCTGTGTCAGCCTGGGAGGACGAAGAGAAGGGGGGCACCATGAGTCAACCGCTCACCACCGCGCAGCGAGACCGCGCAGTCGGGGCCATGGTGGGGCTCGCTGTGGGCGATGCCCTGGGTGCAGGCTACGAATTCGGGCCGGCGGTCCCGCCCGATGAGGTTGCCATGATCGGCGGTGGTCTCGGGGATTTCGCTCCGGGGGAGTGGACCGACGACACGTCGATGGCCATCCCCATGCTGCGGGCCCTGGCCCGCGGGCTGGACCTGGCGGCAGCGCCGACCCAGGACCTGATCGTCGAGGACTGGGTCGAGTGGAGTTATGAGGCCGCAGACATCGGCGTCACCACACGTGAGGCCCTGCGGGGCACGCAAGAGCGTTCCGCCGCCGCGGTGACCAGGCGCGCTCGCGGACGTTTCGAGGCGGGAGTGCCCGGCGCCGGCAACGGCACCCTCATGCGCACCACGCCGCTGGTCTTCGCGCGACTGTGGGATCCAGACGGGCTGACGGAGCTCGCCCGTGTCTACAGCGACCTGACACATGGTGATCCGGAGGCGGCCGACGCCTGTGTGCTGTGGAACCACGCCCAGCGTCACGCAATCCTGCACGGGGAGTTCGACCTGGAGGCCGGGCTGGACCGCCTCCCGATCGAGCGACAGGGCATGTGGGCCGACCGCATCCGCACGGCGGAGGCCGGCGAACCTGGTGACTTCACCAACAACGGATGGGTGGTCGGTGCGCTTCAGTGCGCGTGGTCGGCCATCACGACCACTCCCGCTGATGGTCCGGAGCATGTTGAACGCGCACTGCGGGCGGCGGTGGCTGCGGGTCATGACACGGACACGGTCGCCGCGATCGCGGGCAGTCTGTTGGGAGCGAAGTGGGGCGTGTCCGCGATCCCGCTGGACTGGCGCCGGCGTGTGCATGGGTGGCCCGGCTTGACTGGACGGGATCTGGCGCGCCTCGCGAGCGTGGCGGTCACCGGGGACGAATGGCCCAGGCGTCTGTACGAGGGCGTGGATCCGCAGGGTCCCCCTGTGCCGCTCGCGGCCGACCCTGGGGTGTGGGTCGGGGACGTCTTCGGCCTCGCGGACCTGCCGCATGAGGTGACATCCGTGGTGTCGCTGTGTCGCCTCGGTGATCAGCAGGTGCCGGCTCACATCCCCGCCGACAAGCACGTCGAGGTCTGGCTGATCGACAACGCCGCGCCCGAGGAGAATCCGCACCTCGAATTCGTCGCGCGTGACACTGTCGATCTGATCGCTCGGCTTCGGGACGCGGGCGAGACGGTCTACGTCCACTGCGTGCAAGCACGTTCGCGGACGCCTTTCATCGCGGCGATGTACACCGCAAGGGTGTCCGGAGTGCCTGGGGTGCAGGCCCTGCACGAGGTGAGCCAGCAGTTGCCACAAGCACATCCGAACCGGGCGTTCCGGGCTCACCTCGCTGACGTGTAGCCCTGTTGCCGCAACCTCCACCGGATCGTGACCGGGCCTCCATTCGTTCTTGATCTTGGACGTTTCCTGCGTCGGACAGCAGGCGTAGCGTGAGAAGTGGACACCGGAGGGGGTGTGCCATGAAGAAGTTGAATCGAGCCATCGGAATGGCAGTCGTAGGGGCAGTGGCACTCGGGGGTATCGCCACACCGGTCTCTCCCGCCAGCGCGAAGACCATCAAGGTCTGCGTGAAGAAGAAGACCGGCGAGATGAGGATGGCCAAGAAGTGTAAGAAGGGCTGGAAGAAGGTCAGTTGGAACAGCATCGGGCCAGCCGGTCCAGCGGGTGCGGCAGGACCTCAGTTGAAGGTCGTCGACAAGAACGGGATGGTCCTCGGGGACTTCTGGGGCATGACCTATCCGAGCCTCATCCCGTACATCATGATCGGCTTCCAGGGCGGCACCTACATGTACCTCGGTGACGGTCGACTGGTGCCGAGTGGATCCTCGCCGCGGTTCATCGACGCAGCCTGTGCGAGCAAGCCGTACGCGCCCGCCGCCGCCTCCGACGTTCCCGTCTATCTGAGCACTGTCGGTGGTCCTGGGCGACTGGTGTACCGGCCCACTGTTCCTGTGTGGCAGACGTCCCGGTCGTTCAAGATGACCTCGACCTTGCGCGCACACAACGCAGCCCTGTGGGCCTTCAACGAGCAGGGGACGTGCGTGGCTGCGGGGGCGTACAACGGGACGCTGCTGGAACTCGAAGAGGTTCCTGCGCCGCCGGATGGCGTGGGCCCGCTGACGATCCGGTGAGACACCGCGAACGTGGCGGCTGCTGAGGGGGAGCCGCCACGTGGGCCGTGTGAACAATGTCTCCGCGCTGCCTCTCGGATTGACTCGCCACGGCATCGACGGAAGGCTTGAGGAACTCCGCCCACGCCACACCGGGAGCCCGCATGGCCAAGTCCGATGAGGAACTCCGCGCCAAGATCCTTGACGCCGCTGCGACTCTGTTCGCCGAATACGGATTCAGCGGCACCAAGGTCAACATGGTCGCGAAGGCCGCCGGAGTCAGCAGTGCCACGGTGCGCCGGCTGACCGGCAAGCGCGCGGAATTGTTCGAAGCAGTGATGGCCGACCGCGTCAGTTCATCGGCCGCTGAGCGTGTTGCGTCCGCCGTCGAAGATCCAGGTGATGCCCCGCCCATCGCCGTCATGCTCGCAGCCGCGCAGGAGGTCTTCGCCAGCCCTGCGGCCAGTTGGGACATCCTCGAACTCGAAGCGTTGACCCGCGCGCACATCGATCCCAGGCTGTGCGACGTCGAGGCGCAGCGGATCGGTCGCCGGTGGGACAACGCCATGAGCCTGGTCTCCCAGATCCGGGCGAACGGCGGCCTCGACGCCGGCGTCTCGGACCGGGCCATTGTGCAGTTGGCCATCGCCATGTCGGCGGGCCTGGCGCTGCTCGACCCTGTGTTGGACCGCAAACCCTCGATGGCCGACTGGATCGGGCTCATCGCGCGGGTGGGGCAGGCGATCAGCCCCGACGACATGATCCTCGAGCCGAGTTATGAGGCGCGCGAGCCGTGGCGACTGCGACTGGAGATCACTGAGCAGCCTGGATCGCTCGCCCGGCTGGTGCGCGCGCTGGCCTCACTGCACGTCTACATCGTGGCTGTGCAGATCGTGGGGCACGGCGAGGACTTCCGAACGGTCGACATCGCACTGACTGCGCCCGCTTCAGTCACGCAGGACGTGATCCTGGCAGCTGCGCTGTCCGCCGGCCGACACGCCTACGTCGGGGAGGGATCGCCGGACGACGCGCTCGACCTGCCGACCCGCGTCATCGACGGTGCGACGGCGATGGTGAAGACCCCCGAGATTGCGCCGCTCGCGGCTGCTGAACTGGTCGAGGCAGACGCCGTGGAGGTCGCCTCCGCGGTTGAGGGTGAGGACGACAGTCCGGATGTGTTGCGTCTGCAGTGGACCCCCGAGCGCCACGTGATCCTCCAGCGCTCGTGGGCGCCGTTCGAACGTGCTGAACGGACGCGGGCGTCGGCGCTGCTTCGTCTCTCTTCGGCCATCGCCGCAGCGTCGGCCAACGAGGACTCGCTGGGCTGGGTCGAGTCCATCAAGGGTGGGACGATCTGGATCCGTCTGGCCCGTCCCGAGGACGCCGATGCCGTAGCTGCCATGCACGATCGCAGTTCCGAGAAGAGCCGCTACCAGCGGTACTTCTCCATCACCGATTGGCATGGCACCAAGTTGTACCGGCTGTCTGGTGGGCACCGTGGCGCGACGCTCGTGGTCATGAGCGAGGCCGGGAAGATCATTGGTCTCGGCAACGTCTTCCCAGACCCGTCCGAGGGCGGCCATGCCGCCGAGATCGCGATGATCGTTGAGGACGAGTATCAGGGCCGTGGTGTGGGGACGAAACTCATCCGGGCGCTGCTACACATGGCGGCGCGGCTGGAGTTCACCGAGATCGTCGCGACAGTCCTGGCGGAGAACACCGGGATGTTGCATCTGCTGCGCAGCACGGGTCTGGAATGGAACTCGCAGATCCACGATGGCATCACCTACATGAAGGCCACGCTGCCGAGCCGGATGGAGTTCGTCGAGGCAGACACTGGACCGATCCGGCTGACCGGTGCCGGTGCGGCCAAGAAGCGCCCGACCCGCAAGGCACCGGCGAAGAAGGCCGCGGCGAAGAAAGCTCCGGTCAAGAAGGCGCCGGCGAAGAAAGCTCCGGTCAAGAAGGCCACGGCGAAGAAGGCTCCCGCGAAGAAGGCCCCGGCGAAGAAGGCTCCGGTCAAGAAGGCCACGGCGAAGCGCGCCCCGGCGAAGAAGGCGCCCTCCTGACCGCTCAATCGCCGCAGTCCGTCGTGACGTACTCGGCGATGTTCGGGATGTAGCCGTAGAGCATCTTCTTGCGCGGTGTGCTTGATCCCACGTCCAATGCGACGTTCACGTACCCGGTTTCGGGGACCCACCACACTGGAGTTCCCCGTGGCGCGATCTTGACGAGATTCCAGTTCGTCGCCTTGTTACGCACTTTGCGATCCTTGGCCAGGCAGCCGAAGGTCCCCTGATCCAGCAGGTAGGTGGCGGTGTCCAAGTAGGCGCGGGCCACGACTTTGTACTTGCCCTTGCGCTTGATCACGTACCACCCAGGTTCGGGTGTCGCGGGGAAGTCACGTGCCAGGCAGATCAGGCCACTGCACTGCGCCCCTGTGACCAGATCCCAGGAGGACGTGCCTTCATAGACGTAGTCAGGGCGCTCGAGCACCGCGCGCCGACCTCCCGGACCAGTGGCCTTCACAAAGGTCGCGGCCTGTGTCAGGTCCTTGTCCTTCAGCGCCATGATGAAGGCCTCGCCGACATCGTGGCGTGTCATATTCGCTGAATCCGCAGGAGCGCCGATCGCCAGGAGCAGCGCGGCGCTGACGGGAAGTGCGATCAATCGAGTGATCATTTTTCACCACCCCCACCATCAACCGTACGCCTGAATGGTGCTGAACGGGCATGGCTCAGGTCGGTCACGACACACTTCTGTCATGCCCCGCAACATCCCGCCGACTCCGGACTACTCAGGCTATGGGTCGGGCGCGGAGAGCAGCGTATGGGAGGCGCTGCAAGCGCTACCGGATGACGCGGTGGTCATCAGTCAGTACCGCGTCCTTGACAACCGCGGGGTGCTTCGGGAAGCCGATTTCGTCGTGCTGATCCCCGACGTAGGAGTGGGCGTCGTTGAGGTGAAGGGCGGCCTGGTCTGGACGATCGACGGGGAGTGGATCTCCAGGGACGGCCGGGGTGTGGACCACTCGATCAAGGACCCGATGTGGCAGGCGCAGAAGGCCGGCTTCACGATCCGCGACTTCGTCGTCGGCCAGGGTGTGCGCTGGCCGTCATGGCTACCGGTGGTGGTTCTTCCAGCTACCACGTTGCCGCGCGGTTTCGCCCCCGCGGACTCTGAGCGCAAAGAATGGATCGACGGCCTGAATGATCTCGCGGCCCGGCTCAGCGCTGCGATCTACACAGGCGACCCCCCGGACGTGGATGAACTCGTCGAAGTGCTTGAGACGCGACTGCCCAAGCCATCAGCGCGGCAGAAGGCCGCATTGGACGCGAAGCGCGCCGATCTCATCACCCGTGACCAGTACGCCATCTTGCGAGCTGTGCGCACCAACGATCGAATCCTTGTGACCGGCGGACCGGGCACCGGGAAGACCTGGCTGGCGCTCGAGCATGCTCGGCAGGAGACGCTGCGCGGAGCCAAGGTGGCGCTGCTCTGCTACAACCGTGGCCTTGCTGTTCATTTGCGGCGCCGTGCCTCCGAGTGGCCCGAGGACGAGCGGCCGGCACTGATCGCCACGCTGCACGAAGTGGCCCTCGACTGGACCGGGACGGAGGTCCCCGACGATGCCGACTCGGAGTTCTGGGACGCGTTACCCGCGAAGTTGCAGGCGGCGGCGGAGGAGATCGAGGACAGGTTCGATCTGGTCATCGTCGACGAGTCGCAGGACTTCCGGGAACAGTGGTGGCCGGCGGTGCAGTCGTTGCTCGTCGATCCCGAGACCGGTCCACTGGTGGCCTTCGGTGATGAGGACCAGGAACTGTACGGCCGCGGGGTGCTCGGTCTTCCCGCCCTGGAAGTGACGCTGGACGAGAACATCCGCAACACCGTGCAGATCGCGGAGTTGCTCCAGAAGGTCACCGGCGATCCGCAGAGGTGCCGTGGTGCGACTGGGCCGGAGCCCATGTTCTTGCCCTGTGCGCAGGACGATGTCCTGGCTACGGCTGACCAGGCTGTGCTCGCCTTGTTGGCGGGCGATCAGTACCGGCCCGGCGACATCGCCGTGCTGACCACTCATCGGCGGCACCGGGAGCACCAGCGCCGGCGGGCCGAGCTGGGCCCCACGGGTTTCGCCGACTCGTTGGTGGGGACCGACGACGTCGCCTACTCCACGGTGAAGGGGTTCAAAGGGCTGGAGCGGGCGGCGGTGGTACTTGCGGTCAACGGGTTCCACGACGACGACGATCCGGAGAACCTGCTGCGGGTGGGGATGTCACGAGCGTGCCACCAGTTGGTGGTGGTGGGGATGGGGAAGGCCTAAACGGTGGGCAACAGGTTCTCCCAGCCTTCGAGTTCCCGCATTTCCTTTCCCGCGAGCCAGCCAAGGGCTCCGACACGGTTCGCCGAGGAGTACGTGTAGCGCGCGATCGCGATGGCGCGATGTCGATCCTCGGGAACAGCTCCTCCGGATAGAAGTGAATCGGCCAGGTCCACGTTCCGCGTGCTCCAACGGTCGAGGTGCGGCAGGGCAGCCACGTGATCGCTCTTCTGGATGTTCGTGCGACTACTCGTGAGCACGAGGTTGAAAGGCGAGTTGAGCGGGAATCGCGACCATGGGATGAAGTGGTCGACGTGCAGATCAGTGGCAGTCAGTGATCGTTGTGTGTAGAAGCAGCGGCCGCCTTGGAGTTCAAGAAGGAGATCCGCGTACTGGTGTACCGCGGAGCGATCCACTCCGAACAGAAATGCGGAGAGGTCGTGACCCCTGCCCAACTCGGGATTCGTGCGCCGCACGTACTCCACCCAGGCCGCTTGGGTCGTCGTCGTTATCAGGGGGCGGAACCGCCGGAGGCAGGCTGAGACGCCAGGATTCAGCACGATGCATCCGTCAATCACCTCTGTGGGATACAGGAAGTTGTCGGGGTGATAGGGGTCCTCCTTCTCCCTCCCGATTGTCTGCAGTTTCATCAAAGGCATCGTCTTGACACGTTGAGTCGCTTCCCTGAGCAGTTGCTCTGGGACGGAATCGAACGCGTCGACTCGATCGGGGTTGCGCACCGCGTCGCGTGCCTTGCTGACGGTGGCCAGAATGGCAGCCTGCCTTCCCGTGTTCTGGCGCAGCGGATGGCGGAGTCCGGGATAGTCGCGCGTGTGGCGCCAGTAGATCTGAAGGAACTGAGCGCCGAGGTCTTCCAGCGGTACGTATTGTTCCCGGGAGTCGTCGAAGCCCTTCTCCGCGGCAACGTTGGTGAGCGCCAGCAGCAATGCGTACTTGTAGGTTGCGACGAAACTGCCTGACTCGAGGAGACGCTGAAGACTCTCGATGAACTGCAACTGGAAGGCGGCCGGCGGCTCCTCTGACGGTGATCCACTCATCCGATCCCCGTCGTTCATGCCGACAGATTGCCACGCATAGAGGCGTCCCCGCTCACTCGCCGACCGCCTCGGCCCTTCCCGCCGTCGAGCCCGGCCCGTGATGCGAGCTGCCCTGGGCATCGAACTCCTCGGCCACGACTCCGAGCTCCGGCACCCACGCGAGGGCCCGCTCGACATCCGCCCAGGTGAGACCGGTCCGAACGTCGGTCTGCAGCAGCCTGAAGTTGGCCGGGTCGAATCCCTGCTGGGTGAGGTAGACGTGATCGTCGTGGCCGTGGGCGTCATCGATCCAGACCCAGCGCTCGTCACGGCCCACCTCCATCGCGAGGATGGGACTCTTCGCGTACAACAGCCGATCAATCGCCGCCGGCGGGTAGCCCTGGTCGAGCAGCACCTGCTCGCCGATGTGCCAGGACGTGAACAGGTGAGGTGTCTTGTCCAAGCCGACCTGCGGTCCCATCAACAACGACGCCCGTTCGTTCCACAACGTGAACCAGACGATGTCGAAGTGCTGCCCGAGGGTGGCGACCATCGCCGTGAGCTCGTCGTGAAGGTGGATCGTGAATCCGTCCATCTCATACACGGCGTAGCCCGGGGGTCCGGGCGGATCCGGAATGGCGTTGAGGACCCCGTCGATGTCGAGGTAGAGCGTGGGTCTGGTCATGCACTCTCCTCTCCGGTGTCCGGCTCGTCGATCTGGCCACCCTGCTTGCGACTCTTGTACCCGCGGGACTTCTTGCTGCTGTCCGCGCGAAGTCGCTTCTCCGTATAACGACTACCGCGCTCGTCCAATTCCTCCAGTGAACGCTTGAGGAAGTGGATCTCCTCGTCGATCTCGGCGTCGGGCTCGATGGATTCCAGCCACGAGATGCTCGACGCCATGTGACCCCGTGCAGTTCCCTCGTCCCCGCGACGCAGGGCCTCCTCGGTCAGACGCTTCTCCGCCTGGGTCTCCAACAGGATCTTCTCCCGTTCGACCTCGGGGTTGGGCACTCGCCCCTTGGCGATGTCCTGGGGCACCACGTTCACGGAGATCGGCAGGGTCACGGTGTGTGTGACGAGCTCCGGGATGCTGACGTACGTCAACACGAGATCGGCGATCTGCGCGAGGCCGAGTGCGGCCATGGCGGGCACCCCGAAGGTCAGCAGCACCTTGCGCTGCTCCGTGGAGTAGAAGTCGCCGAGCTCCACGAGGATGCCACCAGCCACCGCCTGGCTCGGCAGATCGTTGACGACGTGGATCGTGACCACGTCCGAGGTGGGCTTGATGAGAATGCTGGCGGCTTGGACCGACTTCTGCAGGAGTCCATCGACCTCACCAGCGACCGCTGCAGCGGCCTGGTCGGCCTCGAGGGCGAAGCTGTGGTTCCCGTTCCCTCCGATGGCCATCTCCGCGAGGATGAGCTCGTCGTAGCCATCGCCGATGCCGATGGTCGACGTGCTGATCCGCTTGCGCGCTGCGTTCGAGGCCATCTGCTTGAACACGGCCGGGTCGATGATGCCCTCGTTGGCATGGCCGTCGGAGAGGACCAGCAGCGTCGTGCCGCCCGCAGCCTGCACACGCTCAGCCTCTTGCAGGCCCCGCAGGTATCCCGAGGACAGGTCTGTCGTGCCGCGAGGCGCCAGTCGGGCGATAGCCAGTTGGGCGCTCTCACGACCGATGCTGCCCAGCGGTTGCGCGGGGATCACCACCTCCGCCTCATGATCGAAAGCCACGAGTCCGAACCAGTCCCGCTCATCCAGGCGATCGAGAAGTGCCACGAGCGCTCGCTTGCCGGCGTGTAGTCGAGGTCCGGACATCGAGCCACTTCGATCCAGCACGACGATCACCGCCTGTGCCGGCCGGTCCTTGTCCTCGTCGTTCTGCGGTGCCGTCAGATCCAGCATCACTGTGACCGAGTCGTCCTGTTCCAGCGCGACGACGTCCATCTCGAGAACCGCGTTGATGTGCATGGTTTCCCCCCTCTGCGGCGGGAACTCCGACGCTTCTTCACTGTGCATCAGGGGTGTGACAAGCCGGGTTGTCCACAGATTCGTGCGGGCTCTGGTTCGTGTCAGACCCCCGTACTAGTGTTCGAATCACAGGAGGTGGACGCATGGGTCCAACAGCCGCAGTGGCGCAGCAGGTCGAGTCGCTGGTGGCTGCGGATCCGTCGTCGTGGGAGCTTGCCGACCTGGAGACGGGTCTGGGTGAGCTGGCCGTCGCGGCCAACCGGCTGTTCGCGGCGCAGATGCGGGTGCTCGCTGCATTCGACGCGCGGGGCGGGGGTCAGATCAGGGGATTCCGGTCGACGGCGGACTGGCTTGCCAAGTCCACCGGGATCGCCGCAAGCCGGGCGGGCTGGCTCGTGCACACGGCCCGGGCGCTGCGCGATGAGTTGCCAGTCACTGCAGCGGCGTTGTCTGAGGGCAGGATCGGCGAGGGTCATGTGCGGGTGATCCGCTATGCCCAGCGCAGGTTGGGGGAGCGCTTCGCGGCGGTGGAAGGCATCGTGGCCGGGTTCGCCGCCAACCACACAGACCGCGAGACCCGACAGCTGGTGGATCGGTTGGTCCAGCAGTACGCCCCTGAGGATCACGAGGATGAGACGGAGGTGGACCGCGAGCGGCGGCGGCTGCACCTGTCCGATTCGACGGACGGCTGGTGGCATCTGGATGGCTTGCTGGATCCCGCGACGGGAGCCGCGCTGGCCGCCGCTCTGGATGTATTCGCCGAGTCCGCCGGTCCGGACGACACCCGTTCGCCGGCGCAGCGGCGCTGCGACGCGCTCGGCGAGATCTGCGAGCGCGCCTGCGACGAGATGGACCGGCCGACCGGGATCGGACACGTGACGTTGACCGCGACCCCGGAGCAGATCGAGTCCGGGCAGGGTGTGCCGTGGCCGAACGGGCTGCTGGCCGCCGGCACCGACGTGGCACTGCATTCGTGTGGCGCGGCGGTGGGTCTGGTGGCCGGGATCCGCGTCGACGATGTCCACTGGGAGCCGCTGGCGGTGGGCTTCGCGCAGCGGTACGCGACCAAAGCCCAACGCGTCGCGCTGGCCGCACGCGATGGGAACGGGTGCGTGCATCCGGGGTGCACAGTCCCTGGATGGCGTTGCATCGCTCATCACCGCAGACATTGGGCTGACGGCGGTCCTACAGATGTCGACAACATGGTCCTGATATGCAGGTACCACCATCGCCGCGTCCACCGCGGCAGGCTGCAACTGGTCCAGGGTGACAACGGCGTGTGGACCACCGCTGTATGTGCACCGCCTCTCCCCGACACCGGATAGATGTCGTACCCGGGTGTGATCCTCGGTGACATGAGCCAATACACATGGGTCGAACTCGACCCCGAAGATTATGGTCACCTCGATGCGCTGTCCGCGCATGCCGTGCTGGTCGCCGGCCGCCGTGAATTCCTCGTGATCGGGCGGGTGCCTGACGACCCTGAGTTCGATGCACCATGGGTGTCCTACGCGGTGCTGCATCAGGACACCGAAGGCTTCGCCGGTCTGGAGCAGATCGACGGACACGCGACGCTGGCCGAGGCGCGACTCACGGTGGAGGCGGCGGCGCGCGAGTTCGTCGCGGGCTGATCTGCGGTTCACCCTGCCCGAACGGCCCGCCAGCCGAGCGCGAGCACCACCGTGACCGCGATCGTCGCCATCGCTGGCAGAGTCATGCCCACAGGGACGAGGAGTGCGGCGGCGAGGGCAAGTAGCGGTTCGCCGACGGAGGTGCGGGCACCTGCACGCCTGCGCATCAGCCACAGACCGCCGAGGAACTGCACGGCGCCCAAGCCCAGGGCGAAGGCTGCGTACCCGGCAAGCGGTTCCTGCCAGCCGTAGTCGGCGGACTTCAGCGCGGACTTCATCGCGAGTGCCACCAGGATCAAGCCGGACACCAGTAGGAAATGCAGGATCGAGTACACGTCCCTGGCGGTGGTCACCCGGTCGACACCCGACCGCTCCTCGACGGCCTCCTCAAGAGCCGTCGACGCGCCGTCGAAGTAACACATCCACAGCACACAGGCGAGAGCCACGCCCAGCAGGGCGGTGGCCAGCAGGGCTGGGGTGATGGGTAGGCCGGCAGCGCCCACGCCGATGGCCACGATGCCCTCGCCCAGGGCGATGATGACGATGAGGGCATGTCGCTCCGCGAAGTGGCCGAGCGCCAGACGCCACCCCTCGCCCCGCCCAAGGAACGGCCCGATGACGTCGATGGCGACGGCTGCGGCCACCAGGATCAGCTGCCATGTGCCGCCGAGGTAGGCGCCGCCGATCAGCAGAACCGCCGCGATCACCACGGTGCGCGCGAGGGCAAGGACCGCCTTGACGATCCCCGGATCGTCGCGACCGGCGAGGTAGAAGAGCAGCAGATGCATGATCCTCACGACGACGTAGGCGGCCGCTGCGATCATCGCCACTGAGGCGCCGCGGGTCTCGTCGAAGAAGTCGGGCATCAGCAAGGCGAGCACCATGATGGCGCCCATCGCGACGAACATGGCCGTTTGGACCAGACCGCGGTCGATGCGCACCGAGGTGCCCAGCCAGCTGTAGGCGACCCAGGCCCACCACAGCAGCGCCGCCAGCAGGAGCCCCCGGAAGAAGCCGAGTGCCGAGTGGTCGTACGCCAGGTAGGCCGTCACCTGGCTGATCCCGTAGACGAAGACGAGGTCGAAGAACAACTCAAGGGTGGTGACCTTGTGCCCTGCTGTGTCCCGGATGAGACGGGTCTGGCTCACTGCGTTCCTCCGCTAGATACTTTGAACTCAAAGTATCTCTATCATGGCGGCATGCGGAACGCATCGGATTCCATCGCCGAGGTGCTGAGGGAGTGGGCAGAGGTGCGTCCGGACCTCGATGTGAGTCCGGTCGGGGTACTTGCCCGGATGGCGCGGATCCGCGCGATCGTCGAGGTGGAGCAGGCGAAGGTGTTCGCCAGCGCTGGTATCACTCCCGCCGACTTCCCGGTCCTGGTCACCCTTCGGCGGCGCCAGGAACCGGTGACGCACACACAGCTCAGCGAGGCACTCGGGCTGACCCCGGGAACCGTGTCCGTGCGCGTGGACCGTCTCGTGGCGCTCGGGCTTGCCGTGCGTGATGCCGACCCGTCGGACGCCCGTGTGCGCTGGGTGCGGTTGACCGCCGAGGGGTCCAGACTCATCGATGACCTGATACCGCAGCATCTGGCCGTGGAAGAGCAGTTACTGGCAGGGCTGAGACGAAAGGATCGGCAGCGCCTGGCCGCAGATCTCAGCGTGCTGTTGGCCGACCTCGAGGCGCGCTACACCTGAGTCACTCGACCTCGACGATTATCCGTTGGGTCAGCAGCTTCTGCCCCTTCCCACCGATCAGCGACACGAGGCACCGGTCCTCGCCCGCGCTGGTCCCGCGGACGTCGATGGTGTGCCAGCGGGACGCGCCCGGGCCCTTCTCGATGCGCGACGCCGTCGCATCGAAGTGGTCGCTGGTGCACTTGGACGCCTTCCACCGGGATGAGGCTGCCTTGACCACCGGTCCCAGCACGACGGGCTTCGTGCGGCCCACACGCAACTTCACCGTCCGTGTGGGTACCCGCTGCTTCTGAGCGGTGGCGCTCTGGGGCAGCGAGCACTTGCCGTCCTGCGCCATCGAGACCTTGAACCGATAGAGGTTGGTGTAGTTGAAAGGGTCGGGGGCGACGGTCATACATGCCGGACCAGCCGGGGTGTTGAGCACGGAGATCGGACTCGGCCCGCCGATCTGGAAGTGGTAGCCCCTGACGTCCATCGGGAAACTGAAGTAGGTCAGCAGCATGGCCGAGCCGCCGTCGCCCCATGTGACCGGCTTCCACTCGGCCCCCGGTGTGGCCTGGCTGAACAACTTGAATTCCGCGTACCGCACCAGCGCGCCTTTGAGGGGGTTGAAGGCGGGATTGCAGAAACTGAAGAAGGTGTTCTGCACCTCGCTGCTGGTGTTTGAGAACCCGCCGCCGGCAGGTGCCGGGCGTCCGCTCTTGAGGTCGTTGAGGTACCAGCAGAACCAGTCTCCTGCGCTCTTGACCATGAGCCGGGGGTACAAAGGCTCGGACGGGGTCAGGTTGTTCTGCAACTCGATGGTGATGTCCTGACCGGCGAGTGCCGGTCCGGTGCCGAGTGTGGTGACTGCGGCGAAGGAGAGGGCGGCTGCGAGGCGGATTCGACGGGCGTTCACACCCGGAAGGTAGGCCCTGGCGCTCGACGGTTTCTCGTTGGTCAGCGACCGTCACGCGCCGTAGTCACGAGGCTCAACCGGCGTTGCCCGCCTGCCGATCAAGACCACATGGGGGTATCCCGATGGCTCGACGACCGACGCGCCGACTCCGTGTCTCACGGGGTGTTCGCTCGTGTGGTTTACACGGTCGTCGTCGTGCTCCTCGGAGTGGAGGTCTTCGCGATCACGTCGTTCTTTGGCGAACTGCTTGCGTTCGTGATCACCAGCTTCGCCGTGGTCTTCGGGGGCCTTCCGTTCCTCGCGAAGGTGTGGGCTCCCTCAGCCACGGCGAAGAAACGTGAGATCGCCGAACGTCAACGTATCGATCCGGAGCCCCCGCCGCGGGAACTCAAAGCGCCGAAACGCTGGTAGGACTCAGCCGTAGTAGGGCTCGGCCCAGCCGAGGTAAGGACCCCAGCGGTCCAGCGTGCGCCACGGCACCATCTTCACCCGGCCGCCCGGCATGTTGGTCACGACCAGTCCGCGGCCGACGTAGGTGGCGACGTGGCCGGCGGGGTTGCTGGTCCGCCAGAAGAGCTGCGCGCCGATCGGGGCCATGCGGTTGGTGTGTCCGAACCCGGCCTTGCGCGCGCGGTACCACTGGCGCAGCGCTGTGGAGGTCCGGCCCGAACGGATGCCGTAGGCGTCATCAGCCAGGCGCAGGCACCCGTTGTGGTATCCGCCCCGGCCCTGGCGGGCCCAGTTCATCAGGCGGAAGACGGCGGTGGTGGGGCTGTAGCGCACACCCTTGGTCCGCAGGCTCACACCTGCCCGCGACGTGCGCTTCGCGGTGCGCTTGGGGGCCGGCGGTTCGACCGGCAGTTGCACAGTCGGTTCAGGGGTCGTCTGGATGGGGACGATCTCCTCGACGGGGGCAGGTGGGTCAACCGGCTCAACCGCGCGCTCGGTGGGGACCGGATTGACCGGGGACACCGGCGGAACGGGGTCGGTGGGGGTGGGCTCCTCGGCCATGGCCGGGGCGGTCATGACCATGGGCACCACGACGGCGGCACTCATCAGCTTGCGACGGAACTTCACAAATCTTCTCCATTGATGGCTCTTGCACGAACAGGCCCGGTGGGCCCGACGGATTTCGGGAGGCGTGTGGTTCACGTGCGCATCGACATGCGACGGGGAGGGTCTTGACCTCCAGCCCACACTGATCGGGTCAACGTCCTGTTGTCGGACGGACCGGGTGATCCTCCGTGGTCAGTGTTTCGTAAGAGACTCCAATGCGGTTCTTTGCAGGTGGTCGTGGCCCACCGTAAGCACGTTTTCCCGCAACTCATGCCAGAAGCACGCCGATTGTGGGAATGCTCACAATCTGCTCAGGGAAATGTCCAGATTGCCTCAAGTGGGGTGTGGACAACTGCCGATCGGCCGCCACCTCACGGTCAGGGTAGGCTCCCCTCAGACATGAAAGGCACCCGCCAATGCCCGATGACTTGACTCTGCTGCGTCAGTACGAACCGGTGATCCGGTACAACCGCGGCGAGATGTTCTACCCGTGTTCGGTGGAGGATTTCGTCGCCGCCAGTGCCCTCTACCGCCGCACCGATGACGAGCCGGAGGAACTGGCGGCGCGGGGTTCGCTCACGCTGGATCGCCTCGCCGAACTCGGCCGGGTACACGTCGGCGACATCATCTACCTCCAGCAGGTGGATGGCCCGCTGACCCGCAAGGAGTACAAGGCTTGGCGCAAGCGCCCGGACCGCGTCAAGTTCAAGACGTCGAGCCGCTTCGCCGCAGTCGGGCTGCTGTCCCGCTTCGTCGACGCGATCATGCGCCTGACGCTGTTGTTGCGCGGACGGGTCCCTGGCGGCTATGCGGCCGCCGCCCACAACGCGTACATGAACACCCCGACCAAGGATGACTGCCATTACTACGGTCACGTCACGCGTGACGGCGGCTACCTGGTGCTGCAGTACTGGTACTTCTACTCGATGAACGACTGGCGCTCCAACTTCGGCGGCGTCAACGACCACGAGTCGGACTGGGAGCAGGTGACCATCTTCCTCACCGACGACGAGGAGCAGAAACCGGCATGGGTGGCCTTCTCCTCGCACGATGAGGTCGGCGACGACTTGCGACGACGGTGGGACGACCCGGACATCGAGTTCGTCGACGGCACGCATCCGGTGGTCTACGCCGGGGCCGGGTCACACTCGGGCGCGTACTTGAAGGGGGAGTACCTGATCACTGCCGGTGTGCCCCTGCCCGACTGGCTGGACAGTGTGCGCAGAGCGTTCCTGCGGATCCTGCCCTGGCACGAGGACGACGACTCCGGTGCCATCGGGATCCCCTACATCGACTACAAACGCGGCGACGGGGTCGCTGTGGGTCCTGGACAGGACAAGCCCTGGCATCCCGTGCTGGTCACCGACGACACCCCCTGGGTGCGCGATTACCGAGGTCTGTGGGGTCTGGACACTCACGACGTGTTCGGTGGGGAACGGGCGCCGGCCGGCGTGAGGTACGAACGCAAAGGCACTGTGCGCCAGTCGTGGGGTCAGCCGGTCGCCTGGGCGGGGCTGGACAAAGAGGCGCCGACCGACGAATGGGCGCGTGGCGATCTCGAGGCCGCTCGCAAGTACCTCACACAGAAGCTCGCCGACACCGATCTGGAGCTTGCGGAGAGACGCGAGGCCCTCCGTGCGGCGCGCGCCGCCGAGCGTGCCCAGGGGATCTCCCCTCAGGACCCGACCCCCCGCGCCGAGGAACTGGCCGAGGAGGTCGAAGAGGTCCGGCGTCGGCAGATGGTCGTGCGCCAACAACTCGAAGGGGTCGAGCTGGGCCTGGATCCACGGCCTTTGCCGGTCGAGCCGGTCCATGCCCACCTGCGGCATCGCGCGGAGCCGATCAAACAGGACGAGAACATCCGTGGGCGGCTGTTGCGCCTGTGGTCCGCGGCGTCGGCGTCCATCCTGTTGGCCGCTCTCGGCATGCTGCTGCTGTTCGACACCACCGGGCTGCTCTGGCCGATCGTGTGGATCGCCTTCGCGATGCTGGTCATCGAAGCGATCCTGCGCCGGCGTCTGGCCAGTCTGCTGATGGCCTTGCTCGTCGTGGGGCTTATCTGGCTGGGACTGTGGGCGGCCTGGTCACTGTTCACGGGCAACCTGCGGGTCGGCTTCGGCATCGTGCTGCTGTTGGCCGCGATCTGGATGGCAGTGCAGACGGCCCGCGAGGGCATCCGCTCCCGGTGAGCCGGCTCGACGAGGGCCGGCAGTTCTTCGCGGACGACCCGTTGGGACTGGCGGTCTTCGAGATCGTGGCCGATCGGGTGGCGGATCTCGGCGGCGCCGAACTGCGCGTCTCCACGACCCAGATCGGCTGGGCGAGGCGTCGCGGTTTCGCCTTCCTATGGAACCCGCAACGCTGGCTGGGACAACGCGGCGCACCGCTCGTACTGACACTCGGTCTTCCCGAGCGTGACCCGACACCGCGATGGAAAGAGGTGGTCGAGATCCGCCCCGGTCTGTACACCCACCACCTCGAGGTCCGCGCCGTCGAAGATGTCGACGACGAGGTCCTGACGTGGGTCGACCGCGCCTACGCGGCGGCTACTTGACCGCCTTCGTCAGCGACCCCGCCGCGATCGCAGGCGTGATGCCGAACGTCTTCAGCCAGTCCTGCACCACGGGGATGTCGACGCGCTGGTAGCCGCCGATGTAGCGGCAGTTGTCGGTGTACCCGTAACTGGTCACCGTTGTCACGTAGCCGTTGAGGAACGAGGGGCCGCCGGAGTCGCCGAAGCACGTGCCGCCCCCGGCGATCACGTTGGAGGGGTTGCCGTTCATCTGAACGATCTGGGGCGTGAGCTTCTGGCCGTTGGAGGTGGTGACGCGGCGCAGCAGGGGGTAGGACTGCGGGGTCGGCTTCTGGGGGCCGGACTCGGGCTTACGCACCTCGGTGCCATATCCGACGAGCGTGAAGATCGTCTTGTTCAACGCCGGTTGGGCGTAGGCGTTCAGGTAGTTGGTCGGCGCGATGGCGGCCGGGGTGATGCCACTGACCGGCTCATCGAGCACAACCACGCCCACGTCGTTCCAGTCGCTGGTATCGGTGAAGTCGGAGTAGTCCGGGTGTGTGTACGCGGTGCCCTCGTGGTACCCCGGATAGTCCTCGGTGTAGCCGACCTTCGACGTGCTGTCGCCGGGGTCGTCGGTCGCGCGCGGCAGCGGCGACGGAGGGTTCTGCGCCAACGTGCTGTCGAAGGTCACGATGGTCTTCCCCACGATGCCGTCCGTGCAGTGGGCGGCGGTGAGAACCACTGTGGGTGTCACGAGGGTGCCACTGCACCGGAAGCGGTAGTTCGTGCCGTCCTCGTCGGCGTAGAAGGCGAGCAGCCCCACGTTCGGGTGCTTGTCGCCGTCGGGCTCCCCGCCGGTGATTGCCTGGGCGGGAGTGAAGCTTGCAGCAGCAGCGACGAGTGTCGCGGCCACGACGAGGGACGAGCGGCGCATTGAGGCTCCTTGGTTCGAGTGGCAACACTGTATGCGGGGGCCATCTCGTCCTCTTTCTCCGGGGGAGCCATCCGTGGCCGCGGCGAGGTCCGTCGTGACACAGTCGTCCCATGCACATCATCGGCGGAGGGATCGGGGGCTTGGCGCTGGCCTTGGCGCTGCATCGGGTGGGGGTGTCCGCGCGGGTCTACGAGCAGGCCCCCGAGATCGGCGCCATCGGGGCCGGGATCGGCCTGTGGCCGGGGGCGCTGCAGGGTCTGCGCACACTGGGAGTCGCGCAGTGGTTCTGGGACCTGCCGGTGTGCCCGTTCCGCTGGGCCGAGACGGCGACGCCGGACGGCCGGACTCTCACCGGCTTCGACGTCTCCGAGATCACCGGCGGGCAGGGGTACGTGGTGCGTCGCGCGGATCTGCACCGTGCCTTGCACGAGCAGTTGCCCGCGGGGGTCGTGGTGACCGGCAAGCGGCTGGTCGGCCTGCGCCAGGACCCTGATGGGGTCGAGTTGAGTTTCGCGGATGGCGCCACCGAACGCGCGGACACGGTTGTCGGTGCCGATGGTCTGCGTTCGGTGGTCCGGGCGGCGCTGTTCGGTGAAGAGGAACCCCGCTACAGCGGGGAGACGGCCTACCGCGGCATCGCCGAGTTCCCCGTCGAGGATCCCGGGATGATGCGCGAGACGCAGGGGAACGGCTGGCGGGGGGCCGTGCATCCGCTCGATGCCGAGCACGTGTACTGGTGGGCCGCCCACCGCACCTCCGCTGGGATGACGCAGGATCCCTCGCAGCGCAAAGACGCCGTGTTGGCGGGGGTGGGTGAATGGATCGGAGGGTTGCCGCAGGCGGTGGCTGCCACGCCGGCGGAAACCATCCTGCACAACGACCTCTTCGACCGTGATCCCATCGCCACATGGACTGTGGGCCGGGTCAGTCTGTTGGGCGATGCGGCCCACCCGACCACCCCCAACCTGGGCCTCGGCGGGTGCATGGCGATCGAGGATGCTGTCGTGCTCGCGCGGGCCGTGGACCAGACCGGTGCCCACGGTCCGGCGTTCGCCCAGTACGAATTCGAGCGCCACACCCGCACCGCCCGGGTCGTCTGGATGTCCCGCCTCATGGGGCGAAGTGGTTCCCTGACCAACCCGGTGGCGGTGAAGGTGTGGCGCTCGCTCAATTCCGTCACCCCACCGCGGATCGCAGCGTCGATGCTGGCCCGCGAGGTGACGTACATGCCGGGGTCGCTGGGTCGGTAGCTACTCCGCCAGCATCTTGTAGATCTTCTTGCGGGCCTCGGCGAGGACGGCAACCGCGGCGTCGATCTGTGCCGGGTCGTCGAGCTGACTGACCTGCCAGACCGCGGCGCCGAGCTGTTTGCCCTCGGCCCACAGCTTCATGGCCTCGTCCGGCGTCTCGTCCTCGCGTGCCCAGGGCTCGCCCCACTCCTCGCGCTGCTGCTCGACCAGGGTCTTGCCGGCCGGGGTGAGCGAGAACGTGCGCTTGCCCTCCTCCTGCGACGGCGCGACCAGGCCTTCCTTCGTCAGCCGCTTCAGGACCGGGTAGATCGATCCGGGGGAGGGGCGCCAGCGGCCCTCGCTGCGGTCGGCGAGTTCGGTGATGATCTCGTAACCGTGGCGTGGCTGTTCGTCGAGCAGCAACAGGATCGCGAGGCGGACGTCGCCGCGGTCGCGGCGTGCCCGCGGCGGGGGACCCCAGGGTCCGCCCTGTCCCCACGGTCCGTTGTGGTGGTGCCGGCCACGGCGCTTTCCGGGGCGGCCGGCGGTCATCATGGCCCATCCGGGCATCGGGTGTGCGTAACTCATGTGATTTCTCCTTCGTTCGTACGCGTTGCACTCACGATATATCGCGATGCATGGAGTGTCAACCCCCGGCCCCAATGCGGCACGATGAGGGCATGCGCCGCCTCCTGTGGGTCCCTGTGCTGTTGGTGTTGTCCGGGTGTGCCCTCACCGAGGTCCCGTACGACCCGCCGATCACGCCCGAGCAGTGGTGTGAGCAGCGGCCGTGCGTTGACGTGGGGTCAGTGGTGCTCAACGAGCCGTTGGGGACGTTCCTCGTGTTCACCCTGGCGCTGTTGTGGATCGCGGTCGGTGTGGGCTTCCTTGTGACCCGGCGTGGCCAGATGTCGCGCGGATGGCTCGGCGTCGCGCTCATCCTCGGCGGGGTCGGCGCGGCGCAGGCCGGCGTGAGCTACCAGGCCTTCAGCTACGAACTCAAGTGCGCAGGGAAGGAGTTCTGCACCTACACCAACGGCTTTGAGGTCGGGTACAGCATCACGCAGGCATGGAGCGTCAGCGCGATGCTCGTGGCGGTCGCGTACGCATGCACCCTGGCGCGCCGGGGAGTCATGATCTACGCCCTCGCGAACGCGGTGGTCTACACGATCGTCGCCATCGCGGGCGTCCTGTTGCCGAGCATCGTGCTGCTCTCTTTCGAGGTGCTCATGCTCTTCGCGCTGCCCGGCATCATCCTCGTGATCGTGCTCGCGGCGCGCAGCAAGGAACCGGCGTCACGACCGATCCTGATCGCCGCGGTGCTGCTGATCGTGGTGAACGTCGCCTACTTCGCCTACTACGCGGCGGGCATCACGGAAACGCTGTGGGATGGCGGCGACGGCTTCTACTTCTCGGCCAACGATGTCCTGCACGTCGGCATGATCGCGTGGTTGGTCTACGTGGCGGCGGCGGTCGGGCCGCGGCTGCGGGACCTCAGCCCTCGATGATGCGACCGGCGCCGGCGAACCGGGCGCGGTAGTAGCCCATGTTGATGCTGTCCACGCGGACACCGCTGCGCGGGTTCGTGGCGTGGATCATCTTGCCCTTGCCGATGTACATCGACACGTGCTGCGAGCCGCCGGGACCGTAGAAGAGCAGGTCGCCGGGCTTGAGGTGCTTGCGACCCACGCGGCGGGCCTTGTTCATCTGCGCGCCGGAGTAGTGGGGCAGGTACTTGCCGGTCGCCTGCTTGTACACCCACATCGTGAACCCCGAGCAGTCGAAGGCGTTGGGGCCGGAGGCGCCTCCGACGTAGCGGTCGCCCTTCTGGTTCAGCGCCACCCGGACCAGGGACGCGCGGGCGCGATTGGCACGCTCACGGGCGGCGGCGCGCTTGTCACGCAGCGCCTGGGCCCGCTTCTGCGCCGGGCTGACGGTGGTCTGCTCGGGTGCCGGGGCGGGTGTGGGTGCCGCCTGCACGGGCAGGGCGGACGCCGTCACAGCGGCGCCGGCGAACGCGATGGTGGCAAGGCGAACGGACGTGGCAGGCGAAAACGCCATGCGGAACTCAACTCCTTCTCTGCCGCCTACCGGGTTAGCTGACGGGCTCGAGGGTGAGAAGGTCCTCTACCGACTCTCGTCGGATTCGCCCCAATTGCATGGGTCCCCGGCGCGCTTCACGCGCCTCGGCGGGTCGTCCCGTCCGCGGGCTTACCCGCGGAAGCGGTTGTCGGAACGACGTCCATTCGACGGTAACCGCTGTTCCGCGCGCCTTTGGCAGCGGGTTGCGTGATGTGGATCACAGGCTGGTTCCTCCACAGATTCCGCTTCGATCCTGGTCGGGCTGCCCCACCCTGGGAAGGCTGGTTCGATGCGCGCCGAGGTCCTCCACCTTCTCGAAGCGGGCAGTGGTCTCGTGACACGTGAGCAGTTGCTCGCAGCCGGAGTGGATCGGCGCTGGGTCTGGCGGGCCATCAAGCGTGGCGACCTCATATGTGTACATCCGAAGGTGCTCGCTCTTTCAGGCTCCACGCTCGACGTGTGGGATCGATACAGGGCGGCTCTCCTGCAAACGGGGCCCGATGCGGCGCTCACTCATGTCTCGGCTCTGCACGCGTGGGGTCTCCAGGAGGAGAGTCCGATCACGCACGTCAGCGTGCCGAGGGCGGGAGTGGTCGGCTATCCAACCGTCCGGGTCCACTGTCGAGGTGCCCAGGAGATTCACACGGCGGCGGGATTCCCCGTGCAGAAACCCGCAGACGCGTTGGCTCTGGCCGCCGCCGATCTGGACCTCGACCACCTGCGATTCCCGGCGATGGAGGCCAACCGGCGCGGACTGCTCACACCACGAGACCTGGAGGACGCGTCCAGATGGGACCGCGTTCGCACACCGATGCTGCTGCTGGCCGAGGAGGCCGCAGCGGGCGCCGAGTCGGGAGGAGAGGCCAAGTTCTGGCGACTGATCAAGGAGTCGCCACTGCCGACGCCCGTTCTGCAGCAGGAGGTCATGACGGCACACGGGCTCAAGCGACTGGACGGCTACTGGCCAGATCTCGGGCTCGGAGTGGAGATCGATGGACGGGAGTTCCACAACACTGCGGGGGCGTTTGTCAGCGACCGGGTCAAGCTCAACGCCGTGCTTGGACTCGGGCTGGTGATGATGCGCTTCGCCGTGAGTCAGGTGATGAACGAGGAGGAGTACGTTCTCGCCGAAACCGAGACGATCATCGTCGCTCGCCGGGCGGTTCTTGGTGGGTACGTGAGTCATTTCCCAAAGTAGAAGTGCCGAGTGGCCCCCGTCCATGGGGAGCCGCGCCGCCATGGGGTCAGGCAGTTTGGAAAATGACTCACACCTCTTCGAAGGGTGCCGGGTCGCCGGCCCCCACACGGCGAATCACGGGGTCACCCTCGGACAGGTCGACGACCGTGGTGGGTTCGGTGCCCGCTTCGCCGTCGATGACGGCGTCGACGAGATGATCGAGGCGTTCTTTGACCTCCCAGCCGTCGGACATCGCCTGATCCTCGCCGGGCATCAGCAGCGTGCTGGACAGCAGCGGCTCACCGAGTGTCTCGACGAGGGACAAGGCCACGGGGTTCGGCGAGATCCGGACGCCGACGGTGCGCTTCTTGGGGTTCATGAAGCGTCGGGGGACCTCGCGCGTCGCCGGGAGGATGAACGTGTAGCTGCCCGGCGTGTGAGCCTTGATGAGTCGGAAGACCTTGTTGCTCACGAAGACGAACTGGCTCATCTGTGCGAAGTCGTGGCAAACCAGTGTGAAGTCGTGCCGGTCGTCGAGATGGCGGATCTCCCGGATCCGCTCGACGCCGGAGACGTTGCCGAGGCGACAGCCGAGCGCGTATCCCGAGTCGGTCGGGTAGGCGATGAGGCCGTCCTGCTGCAGCATCTGCACGACCTGATTGATGAGCCGCTGCTGCGGAGTCACCGGATGCACGTCGAAGAACCGGGCCATGCCGCCACGCTACGCCTGGGAGTCCCCGGCCCGCGAGCGCCTGTGCAACCGCCGCATGATGAACACCGCGATCGACGCCCCGATGAGCGCGTAGATGATGTTGTTCGCCGTGTCGATGTGCGCCTCGATCAGGTGGTACTGCGTCCCCAGCAGCCACCCGCCGCCGACCAGCAGGAAGTTCCAGATCGCCGAGCCGAGCGTGGTCAGCACGACGAAGCGTCCCAAAGGCATCCCGGCGGCCCCTGCCGGCAGGGAGACGAGGCTGCGCACGCCGGGGATGAGTCGGCCGATGAAGACGGCCTTCTCGCCGTGCCGCCCGAACCACTCGTCGGCACGGTCCACGTCGTCCTCGTCGATCAGTGGGACGGCGAGCATCACCTTGCGGGTGCGCTCCTCGCCGAAAGCCCGCCCCGCGCCGTAGAGGATGAGGGCCCCGATCACTGATCCGAGCGTGGCCCAGAACATGGTCAGCGGCCCGGACAGTTCACCGAAGTAGACCAACGCGCCCGCGGCAGGAAGGACCACCTCGCTCGGGATCGGCGGGACCAGCGACTCCAGCAGGATCAGCGCACCCACCCCGATCTCGCCGAGTTGGTCGATGGTCCGCAGCACGAATCCGATCAGTCCCCCCTCGGAGTCCGGAGGGTTCAAAGACAGGAAGAGCACTTCATTATTCTCGCAGGGCCTCGCTGGTGGCACAGTTGGGGGATGCAGCGACGTTTCGAGCAGGTCGACGTCTTCTCCGACGACCTGCTGGGCAACCCCGTGGCGGTGGTGCTGGATGCAGAGGGCCTGAGCGACGAGGACATGCAGCGCTTCGCCCGCTGGACCAACCTCTCCGAGACCACCTTCGTACTCCCGCCGACGGATGCTCTGGCCGACTATCGGGTGCGGATCTTCACCCCCAGCGAGGAGTTGCCCTTCGCCGGCCATCCCACGTTGGGGACTGCTCACGCATGGGTGGGGGAATCCGGGGCACCTGACGTGATCCAGGAGTGCGCCGCCGGCTTGATCCCGTTACGTCGTGTGGACGGCCAGTGGGCCTTCGCCGCACCCCCGTTGGTCCGCAGTGGACCGGTCGCGGCTGAAGACCTGGCGGCCGTGTGCGGAATCCTCGGGGTCGAGCGGGTCGTCGACGCACAGTGGGTGGATAACGGGCCGGGCTGGGTGGCGGTGCTCCTGGACAGTGTAGAGGCACTGATGGGGCTGCAGCCGGGTCTGCTCAGGGGGTACGACATCGGCGCGGTGGCGCTGCACCCCGGTGGGGATCCCGTCGACCTCGAGGTCCGCGCGTTCTTCGACGTCGCAGGGATGACGGTCGAGGATCCCGTCACGGGCAGCCTGAACGCCTCACTGGCGCCATGGCTGACCAGCACGGGTCTCCTCAGCTACCCCTACACGGCGCGACAAGGCACCGCGATCGGGCGCAACGGGCGGGTCCGGCTCACGCAGGCCGACGGCGAGGTGTGGGTCGCCGGGGCCACTTCCACCCGGATCTCCGGTGCCGTCCTGCTCTGAGGATCAGCCCACCGAGTCGTCGTACAGTCCGCCCTCATCCGGGTACTGCGTCGGGTAGTCGGAGGGGTAGTCGTACGGTTCCTCCGTGTACGGGTCTTCGGTGTAGGGCTCCTCGGTGTACGGGTCTTCGGTGTAGGGCTCTTCGGTGTACGGCTGGTCGCTGTCCACGAAGTCCGCATCCTCGATGTAGGTGCCGCCGCTCTTGGTCACGTAGTAGGTGCTCTGCCGGAAGCCGCCCTCCCAGTACTCCTCGACGTAGACGGCGACGAACGTGTCGCCCTCGTAGGCGCCGTTGATCTGGAACGAGGTCAAGGCGCCCCATCCCGGTGCGAGGTTCGCGGCACCGCCGAAGCGGCTGATGAACCCGCCCGTGCAGTAGGAGTCCGCGGCGGCGTAGTCGCCGGAGGACACCGCGTTGAGGAATCCGGTCACGTCTTCGACCTGCCGGCTCGTGCCCTGCGAGGTCGGGCCGGGGGTGGCGGGCCCGGTGGTCGCGCCAGGGGTCCCGTCCGCCCCACCGGCGGTGCCTGCCGGGCGCGTGAAGCGGTCGCCGGTGCGCACATCAACTACCACGAAGATGCCGATGAACGTCGTGTTCTGGGTGATCACCGTGATGGACTGCGGGTTCCAGCCTGGCCAGGTCGGGCCGGTGTAGGTGGCGTCAGGAACCTGCGCGGGCGCAGGCGTCAAGGGGTTGCCGCAGTAGCAGCGCACGACCGGCAGTCCCCGGCGCCCGACCAGCACCGCGTTGCCGGCCTGCAGCACGGACAGGAACGAGGTGGCCTGCCCGTTCACGTAACCGTGGTTGGTCACCAGCGTGTCACTGCGCAGGAGCATCGGGGTGAGCTTCATGACGTACGTCGGGATCTCTTCGTACTGGATCCCCAGTACGCCAGCCCATGCCCGGCCCTTGTCGGGGTTGGCCATGAGGTAGGCGATCAGTTGTTTGCGGTCGCACGTACTCACGTTCTTCGTCCCGCCGTACAGTCCCCGCTCGCCGCCGGGTACGGTCACGGGCTGGTCGGTGGTCTTTGCGGTGATCTGCTCATCGGTGCCCACCGGATCGGTGAACGAGTCCTGTGTGGCGTTGATGGGCACCGTCGTGATGGACGTGGTCGTCCCACCGCTGGGGTTCTCCTCCATACGCGAACGGATGAGCCAGAACCCACCGGCGGTGAGCAGCAGAGCCATCACGACGACAGCGGCGATCGCCCCGATGATCACGCCGGCGTGGCTCTTGTGCGGGACCTGAGGAGGTGGTGACTGGTCCGGGACCCATTGCTCCCCGTCCCAGCGCAGCCATTGTTGGCCGTCCCAGTGCATGTTCGGATCGGACATGGTGCCCCACCTTCCCCCCGGAGGCGGTGCCACATCGCCACACCGCGGTGCGGCACGCGGTCGGGCGGTTCGGTGTACGGGCCGCTCGGCCGACGCGTCTCGGGCCTCGTACTCACATCAAGTCTACTCCTGTACCGGGCGCCGAGCTGTCACGCGAAGGGATGATCCACATCTCCGGCCTGCCGATCCGGAAACTCATCCAGGCGGCGTACCGTGGAAGATGTGGATCTTGTGGGGGGTCGCAAAAGGGCGGCTGCATTGCAGGCGACTGAGGGCTTTTCGTGGCCGCGGTTGGCCGGTGGACGGTACCCGGGCCTGCCTTATGTGGTGCTGAGCCTTGTGCTGCTCGTCAGTTCGGCGTGCGGAGCGATCTTCACGCTCCTGCCGGCCGACAATATGGCGTTGGCCTACAACGTCATGGCGACGTTGGTCTTCCTCGTCGCTGCGATCCTGGTCTGGTTCCTGGGTCCGAGGCTGCCGGGCGGGTGGGGTCTGGACCTCGGTCTGGCCGTCCCCGGGGTGGTGCTGGTGGCAGCGGCTGCAATCGCCATGAGTCCGCAGGCACAGGTCCTCGTGGGTTTGGCTACCATCCTCTTCGGAGTGGTGGCGGCGTACTTCCGTCCGCTGTGGCGCTCAGCTCTACTGGTCGGGCTCCTGCTTCTCACCTATGGTGGCGCGCTGCTGCTGAACCCCCAGTTGAATGTGGTGTACTACGCCATCATCGCGGTGTTCACGATCGCCATCTGCGGCGTCGTTGCGGTCCTGGTCTCGCAGTTGCGCGAGCAGGCGGTGACCGATGGATTGACAGGGGTGCTGAACCGCAGAGGTCTGCTGGCTCTCAGTTCTTTGGTGCAAGCGGATCTGCAGCGAGGGCACGGACCGGTGTCGCTCGCCCTCATCGACATCGATGGCTTCAAGGAATACAACGACCGCCTCGGGCACATGGCGGGGGACGAACTGCTCAAAGGGCTCGCGCGCGGGATCACCAGCGGCTTGCGGACCAGCGACATCATCGCCCGATACGGCGGCGACGAGTTCGTCGTGATCCTGCGCGGCGTGGATGTGGACGATGCCGAGGCGGCACTGAGCAGGGTGGCTGAGGCCTTCACCGCGGCCAGGTGGAGTACCGGTGTGACCGAGTGGGAGGCGGGGGAGACGCTCGACGATGCCCTCGCCGAGGCGGACCGCCGTCTGTATGCGGCCAAACACGCACGCTAGCCCGTTACTGCGCCAGCACTGCCTCCTTGAGACGGGTGAACTCCTCGTCGGTCAGCACTCCGTCCTGCAGCATCTGGTACAGGGTCGTCAGGCACTCTGCCGCCGATGACTGTCTAGAGCTCTGCGCCGGTGCGGGTGCGGGCGCAGCGGGTTGGGATCCGCCGACGTCGCGCTGGACCGCCGCCCACAGGTTCGCCCCCCGGTACTGCGCGGCCCATCGGCCGTACTGCCGGCGCGCGACCGCGTTGATGATCGCCTGCTGCTGTGTGCCGCTCGCGGGTTGACGAGGAGTGGGGGAGCTGATGACGCCGGTCATGTCGTTGGTCTACCACGCCGGTCACCCGAACGCCCGTCACGCCCGTCGAACCGCGGTCCCGGGCGTAGCATGGAATCAACAAGGGGGTGGGTGCCATGCCTGGTGTAATTGCACTCGCGACGAGTGTGGCTCTGCTGGTTCCGATCGGTGGGGGAGTGGACCCGGCCCCCTTTTGAGGCCTGTGACTCCTCGGTGTCGATGGTCAGACGCAACTACGTGCCCGAGTGGTGCGGCAAGAGCGTCCCGGCGAAGTACTCGGAGTTCCGAGCGGCATTCGCCGAGTACAAAGTCGCCAGCGAGCGGGCCTTCAAGTTCGAGTTCGAAATCAGCAACGCCCTGCCGTTCACCTGCTGGGGTGCGGCCGGATTCCATCCCGCTGACCCGGGCGAGGTCGACCTCATCGCCGTGCAGATAGGGCAGTTCTCCAGACCTGCTGTGGAGCAGGCGGCAGAAGCTCTGCGGACAATGCAGGCCACCCGGCGATCGGCGTTCGCGGGGAATCCGGATCAGATCGACATCGAACTCGCCCTGGAGGATTTCAGGGGCGTCATCGAAGCCTTGGGCCGCGGGAACATCATGTTGGACTCCGCGGGCGAGATGTTCCGGGGGGCGCAGGCCGAGGAGACCTGCAATGCGGCGGCGGCGCAGTTGGGCTACTGGGGGCCGGAGTACGCGAGCGCCTCAGTCCTTCAGGGCGCTGCGGTCCGTGCTCTCGAGAACGCGATGAAGACCACCGACAAAGCCTGTGCGGAGTTCACATTCGAGTCGCTGTCGCCGCAGGACGTCAAGGACAAGGCAGGTCGCGTGCGAACACGCAGGTCCGATGGTGCCTCGGTCACGTTGCCGAAGTCCGTGGAACGCGGGAGTAAGCGCGTGAAAATCCCGGTCAGCGTCACGAGCCCGGCGTCCGGCTACGGAACCGTCACGCTGTCCCGGGGACCGAAGGGAATCGCTGCGACTGGCGGGCAGGTCACGAAGGGCTCTTTCGGGTTCCTGGTGACGATCCCCAAGACGACGAAGGAGGGCAAGGTCACGCTGACGTTCGCCCTCGAGGGCGGACCGACGGTGAAGGGCACGATTCGGTTGGTCTGAGTGGAAGGGGCGGGTCCCATGGCAGGTTTTGTCGCGGTCGCGGCGAGCGCGGCTCTGATAGTTCCGGTCGGTGGGGTGGTGACCCCCGCTGCTGACCCGTGCGCCTCGGTGAGTTCGGTCTTCCCCAACTACGTTCCGGATTGGTGCGGCAAGCGAGTGCCCGCGGGATACGAGGAGTTCCGTACCGCGCTGGCCGACTATCGGGCCGCGATCGATGAGTTCCAGCAGACCGAGAACGATGTGCTGCAGGACTTGGGTCAGAGCTGCCGGCCGGACCTGGGCAAGTTGGCGAACCCCGACGAGGTCGATCTGATCGTCGGGCGACTCTCAATCAGCCGACCGTTGTTGGACCGTGCCAACGACGCACGGAATCGCATGAAGTCCGCTCTCAAGAAGGCCTTCGCCGGTGACCCGCAGGCGCCGGCAGTGGGCGTGGACATCGATGCCCTCGGCACGGTGATCGAGGTCTACGGCAGGGGGATCATGCAGGTGGAGGAGACAGCCAAGTTATGGGCGGCATGTAACTCCGAGCAGACCTGGCAGATCGCCACTGACGCCCTCCTGGGCAACACGATCGAGTTCGTGAACAACGGGACGCAGAGCGTCCAGATCGCGGGTGCGATCCAGATGGCGTTCCAGAACACTCAGGATGCCTGCAAGGCCGTACGGGTGCGCGAACACATCCCCGCCAACCAGATCAAGAAGGCCGGCGACCCGAAGACCAGGAGTTCCGGCGGCGCGGCACTGACCTACCCGAAGACGCTCGACGTCGGCAAGAAGCCGAAGAAGCTGCCGGTGAACGTCACGAGTCCGAGTTCCGGCTACGGCACGGTGAGCGTCACCCGCGGGTCCAAAGGCATCGTCGCCACGGGCGGCTGGTTCGAGCCCGGCGAGTCCGGGATGCTGATGACCGTCCCTGGCAAGACCAAGACCGGCAAGGTCACACTGACCTTCGCCCTCGAGGGGGGCCCGAGCGTCAAGGCCAAGATCACGCTGAAGTGAGTTACTGGGCCTCGGCCTTGATCTTCTCCGCCTGGGCGTGCGGCATCGCCTGGTAGCCCAACGAGCGGCGCTCGAAGTGCCCGGTGCCGTGCGACATCGAGCGCAGGTCGACCACGTAGCGCGTGAGTTCGATCTCGGGCACCTCGGCGGTGACGACCGAGAACCCGGCGCCGGCGGAATCTGTTCCGGTCAGTCGGCCTCGCCGGATCGACAGGTCGGTCATCACCGCGCCGACATAGTCGTCGGGCACCGTCACGGTGATCTCCGCGACCGGCTCGAGCAGGTCGACGCGGGCCTTCGCCGCCGCGTCCTTCAACGCCAATGAACCCGCGGTCTGGAACGCCATGTCGGAGGAGTCGACGCTGTGTGCCTTGCCGCCGATCAGCGTCACGCGGATGTCGGTCACGGGGTAACCGGCCGCGACACCCTTGGCCATCTGGGCGCGGACGCCCTTCTCGACCGAGGGGATGTACTGCCGAGGGACGGCACCGCCGACGACCTTGTCGACGAACTCGAACCCAGTGCCCTGTGGCAGCGGTTCGATCTCGATGTCGCAGACGCCGTACTGCCCGTGCCCACCGCTCTGCTTGACGTTGCGGCCGTGACCTTCCGCCTTCGCGCCGAACGTCTCGCGCAGCGACACCTTCAGCGGAACGGTGTCCACGGCCACCCCGTAGGTGTTGGACAGGCGGTCGAGCACCACGTCGAGGTGTGCCTCGCCGAGGCACCAGAGCACCTGCTGGTTGGTGTCCTCCTTGGTCTCGAGGACCAGACTCGGATCCTCGGCCAACAGTCGCGAGAGGGCCTTGGCCAACTTGTCCTCGTCGGACTTGGTCTTGGCCTCGATGGCGATCGGCAGCAGCGGTTGCGGCACCTGCCAGGGCTCCAACAGCAGGGGTGCGGCGACGTCGGACAGTGTGTCCCCGGTCTCCGCGCGGCTGAGTTTCGCCACGGCGCAGATGTCGCCGGCAACGCATGTGGGCACCGACTGTTGGGTCTTGCCCAGCGGCGAGGAGAGCGAGCCGATGCGCTCATCGACATCGTGGTCCTCGTGCATGCTGCCGGCCGCGAAGTGTCCGGACACGTGCACGGGGGTATCGGGGCGAAGGGTGCCGCTGAACACGCGCACCAACGACAGCTTCCCGACGTAGGGCTCCGACGTGGTCTTGACGATCTCGGCGAGAAGCGGGCCGTTGGGGTCGCAGGCCAGCGGGTCCACGGGCTTACCGTCCGGAGTGGTCGCCTCGACGTCCCGGTGCTCCAAGGGCGAGGGGAACCCCTTGGCCACAAGTTCCAGAACCTCGAGGATGCCCATGCCGGTGACCGGGTTGATCGGGATCAGCGGGTAGAACTCCCCGCGCACGACGGCCTTCTCCATGTCGGCGATGACCGTGTCGATGCCGAGGTTCTCGCCGCCGACCCAGGCCTCGAGAAGTTCCTCGTCCTCGCTCTCGGTGACGATGGTCTCGATCAGCGTGCCACGCGGCTCCTGCAAGGCGGTCTGTTGCTGATCGTCTGCCGGCCGCTTGGTCCGCTCGCCGGAGGAGTAGTCGGCGACCTCCTGGGACAGCAGGCCGACGAGCCCGGTGATGGTGTGGCCGTCGCTGTCATAGGACGGCAGGTACAGCGGCAGCACGCCGTCGCCGAGGGCCTCCTGCAACTGGGACACGGAGTCGTCGAAGGACGCGCGTTGGTGGTCGAGTTTGGTGAGGATGACCGCGCGGGCCATGCCCACCTCCGCGCACTCACGCCACAGCATCCGGGTCGCGGCCGTGAGTCCCTCCGCCGCGGAGACCACGAACAGTGCCGCGTCGGCCGCGCGCAGCCCTGCCCGCAGGTCGCCCACGAAGTCGGCGTAGCCGGGGGTGTCGATGAAATTGATCTTGAGCCCGTCGAACGCGGTCGGTGCCAGCGCGAGGTTGATCGATCGCTGCTGCCGCATCTCCACCGGGTCGTAGTCGGTGACGGTGTTCCCGTCCTCCACGCGGCCGGGCCGCGACAAGGCGCCGGTGGCGAACAGTGCCGCCTCGACGAGGGTGGTCTTGCCCGAACTGGAATCGCCGACCAGGACGACGTTGCGGATCTCGTTGGGGCCTGCTTGGGGGACGGATGCCACCGGAACCTCGCATTCTCGCGCCGACGGCCGACTACCGCCGGACTGCTCAATCCTATTCCCGTCCCACCCGCCGCTGAGGAGGCGGTGGGAAACTGGCCGGGTGAACATCGTGCTCCGGCCTGCGCGCCCGCAACGCAGCGACGCCGAGGCCTACGCGACCTACCTGAATTGCGCGGCCCACGGCTTCTTCGGCCAGGTGTTCGGCGGGGACTGGCGCCGGATCATCGCGCAGGTCGCGCTGGTCCCCGGTCACGAACTGTCCCTTGACCATGTGGTGTTCGCCGAAGTCGACGGCCGGGTCGTGGGATCGTGCGCGGGTGGGGAGGATGCGCCCATCCCGACCGGTTTGCTCGTACGGGCCCTGGGCTGGCGGGTGCCGCGGGCGGCGCTGGTCTGGATGGCCGGGTTCCCGACGACGGCCTGGTTAACCAAGCGCGAGCCCGGTGACTGGTATCTGCAGTCGATCGCGGTGGACGAGGACATGCGCGGAACCGGGGTCGGGTCGGCGCTGTTCGCGGACGCGGTGGCGCGAGCCCGGGCGGCCGATGCGTGCCGGATGGTGCTGGATGTGCGGATGGGCAACGACGACGCCAAGCGACTCTACGAGCGCCTGGGGATGGTGGTCATCGGACGGTCCCCGGGACCGACCCTGCCCGGCGTGCACCGGGTGTATCGGATGGGCTTGGCCCTCACGTAGGTTGCACCACCACCGCGGAGCCGTACGCCAGGATCTCGGTGAGGCCCTGGTCGCCGCCACCCACATCGGAGGAGTCGAACCGCACGCCGATGATCGCGTTCGCGCCGAGGGACTGGGCGTGCTGGATCAGGCGTTCGAGGGCGTCGCGGCGGGCCTGATCCACGACGTCGGTGTACTGGGGGACCTCGCCGGCCTTCAGCGACCGGAAACTCCCGGTGAACCCCTTGGCGAATCCGACCGAGCGCACCAGTACGCCCCAGGTCAGACCGAGGTGTTGCGTGATTGTGTAGCCCGGGATCTCGAAGGCCGTCGTGCAGGGGATGGCCTCTTTGATGGGCTGGTCCGCGTTGGTGGTCATGGGCGGAATCTAGCGCCCGCGACCACCTCGTGTCGTGCCCTACTTCACCCGGACGACGTGCTCGGATTCGTGTTTCTTCTCAGTGCCGCTGCGCACCGCGTAAGCAGTGAGCTTGCACTTGCCGTCCTTCTTGTAGGTGACCAGGTCACCCTCGTGGATGCTGCAGATCTTCGGCGTGGAGCTGGTCCAGCCCACGGCGTTCTGCTGCTTGGTGCGGTGCGGGAGGTCCACTGCCACCTTGTTCTTGGCCGTGGTCGGCACGGTGCCCTTGATCACCTGGGGAACCGTGGCCTTGGCCACCGTCGGGGCGGTGACCCATGCAGGCTGAGTGCCACACCACTGTCCGAAGGCCGAGCACATCGCGCCGGTCACGGTCTTGGCCAGTTGCGTGTGGCCGGCCTTGCTCGGGTGGATCCAGGTGTCGTTGGCGAACACCCATGGGTCTTTGTCCTTGGCCTGATGCTTCTGCCATTCCCTCTGGTCCGGGACCGCCATCTGGATGTTGCCCGGTGAGATGCCCTGCTGGGTCTTCGCCCACTGCTGGACCGAGCCCACAGCGGCGGCGATCTTGGCGTTCATCGCGTTCTGCACGGCGATCGCCTGCTCCCACTGGGAGGTCTTGCCGTTCACCGGGCAGTTGCTGCACTCCGAGACCTTCTGGACCTGCGAGGGGCAGGGGTTGCCGGCCGCCGGGCCGTCCTTGACGTTGCCCTCCGGCTGCCAGTTGCCGAACGACCAAGGGCAGGTGGTGTAGTACTGCATCACCATGACCTTGTTCTTGTTCTTCAGCAGCGTCTTGTAGACGTTCTCCAGATGCTGGGTCTGCTTGTTCTGCGCCCACTGCTGGTCGGCGCACTCGACCACGTGCTTCGGCGGGTAGGCCCACCATCCGGTCCAGCCGAGCCACTGGGTGGAGTCCGCACATGCGCCGTTGCTCACGGGGACAAGGGCGAGTTTGATCTGCAGGAAGCTCGACAGGATCGGGTTCGCGCCCAAGGTCATGACGACGGTGGTGTTCTTGATGTTGTTGAGCTGGAAGTTGAACGGGCCGCCGGCGTCCCACTGCGCAGGGGTCGAGCCGGTCACCGCCCAGTTCTCCACAGGTGCTGCCTTGGTGGGGTCCTGGCTCGCGGCGATCTGGTACGAGTACGCGACGTTGGGGGACTTCGCTCCCGCCTTCCACGGCCCGGCGCTCCACGGGGCCCCGTTGTAGTTGTTGTTGCTGCACTGGTCGATCGGCGTGGTCGTGCCCGACGGGCTGCAGTCGGACAGGCTGTTGTCGCCGAGGTACCAGGAGCTGGGGAACTCGTTGTTGACTGTCCCCGTGATGTTCTTCGCGTTCTCCTTCTGGCCGAAGTAGCCGAAGCCGGCGGTCACGGAGTCTCCCATGAAGATCACCGATGGCGGCGGGTCGTCAGCGGCGGCGGGGGAGCTCGCCAGCCCCGCGGCGATGAACAAGGCGGCCAGTACGACCCCGACGATTCTGCGCAACTCCATGACGAGGCCTCCCAGTGCTCGATGGGGACTGAGCCTAGCCGGGTCCGCTGACATTGCGCACCGTATGAAGGGATGAGATGCGCGCATACCCCGGTCGACGCGGATGTCGGGTCCGGGACAGTATGGGGCTGTGAGCGGACTGACTCTTGGCGTGCTCGGGACGTCGAGCAAGGAGAACGAGTGGCGGCTCCCGATCCACCCCCACCACATCGAACGCATCGATGCCGACCTGCGCGCCCGGATGACGTTGGAGCGCGGCTACGGGGAGCGGTTCGGGGTGTCGGACGCCCACCTGGCCGAGCTGGTGGCGGCGGTGGTGCCGCGCGACGAGGTCATCGCCGGAGCGGACATCGTGCTGCTCCCCAAGCCGACGCTGCCGGATCTGGAGTTGCTGCGCGACGGGCAGGTCCTGTGGGGGTGGCCCCATGCGGTGCAGGATCCGGAGCTGACCCAGATCGCGATCGACAAGCACCTGACCCTGATCGCTTGGGAGCAGATGAACCACTGGACACCGGCCGGGGACTTCATGGTCCACGTGTTCCACCTCAACAACGAGATGGCCGGCTACTGCTCGGTGCTGCACGCCATGCAGCTTGTCGGGATGACCGGCCACTACGGGCGTCATCTGCGCGCTGCCGTGCTCGGTTTCGGGAACACCGCCCGCGGCGCGATCACGGCGCTGCACGGCCTCGGTGTGCATGACGTCACCGCGCTGACCATGCGCGACGTGACCACCGTCGCCTCGCCGATCCCCGCGGTACTCATGGATCACATGCACCGCGTCGAGGGTGGTGGCATCGCTGTGCACACCGAGGAGGGCGAGATCCCGATCGCGCGCTTCCTTGCCGGCTTCGACATCGTGGTCAACTGCGTGCTGCAGGACACCGACAACCCGATGATGTTCGTGCTCGACAAGGACCTCCCCCGGTTCCCCATGGGCCACCTCATCGTCGATGTCTCCTGCGATCGGGGGATGGGCTTCGAGTTCGCACGGCCCACGTCCTTCGAGCAGCCCATGTTCGTCGTCGGCGAGGGGGTGCACTACTACGGCGTCGACCACAGCCCCAGCTACCTGTGGAACTCCGCGACGTGGGGGATCAGCGAGGCGTTGCTGCCGTTCCTACGGCCGGTCATGGACGGCCCGCAGGCGTGGGAGGACGACCCCAGCATCAGGCTCGCCATCGAGATCCAGAACGGGATCGTGCGCAACCCGAAGATCCTGTCGTTCCAGAACCGGGCGGGGGAGCACCCGCACCCGCAGCTCTAGGCGTCCGCCGCCCGCGTGAGAGGCTCGCGCCCGCGTGAGAGGTTCGACCCCCTGGAACCGCTCACCGGAGCGACAACCTCTCACCGGTCCGCCGGCTGCCGCCAGTCGCGCCATGCGCCGGTGCACCACAGGGCCCAGACCACCAGGACAGGTTGGAACAGTAGCCGCACCCCTCGCGCGAGGTCGGAGTCGAGGCCGAACGCGTCGGTGCCAGTGACGAACTGCGAGATGTTGCCGGGGAAGATCACGATGAAGAAGGCGGCGAGTAACCAACCCACAAGAGCGCGCCGCTCTCGGGTGAACAACAGCGCCGCCGCGAAGCCCAGCTCGATCACGCCGGAGACCGCGATGACCGCTTCGGGGTAGGGCATCCACGAGGGAACCTGTGCGCGGAAGGTGTCGGCCGCGAGGAAGTGTCCGGTGCCGGCGACCGCCATGAAGGCCGCGAGCAGCCAGCGCCCGAGATCCCTCAACAGACCTCGAACTCCCAGATCGACGAGCCTGTGGCTGCGGGGCGGCCGCCGCCGTGCCCCGCCGCGAACTCTTGGGAGTCACGCCACGCCTGATAGGACTCGACGCTGTCCCAGCGCGTGTAGACGAGGTACTGGTCGGTCCCGCTGATCGGTCGCAGGAGTTCGAAGTGCTCGAAGCCGGGGGCCCGATCCACCGATCCGAGGCGGGCGGCGAAGCGCTGCTCGAGGGTTTGTGCCTGATCGGCCGGGACGGTCAGGGCGTTGACGACGACGTAGGACATGCGATCAATCTACGGGCGGCCGCGCACGTCGAGCCACACGGCGGTGTCGCCCGGGAGTCCGTCGGTGAACGTGTCGCTGGCCAGGAGGACGTCGGCGTGAGGGGGTAATGCCACCGGCTCGGCCGTGTAGTTGACGACGCACACGAAGCCCGGATCGCGGGTGAAGCCCAGCGCCCCACTCGGGAGTTCGAGCCAGCGCAGCGTCCCGTCACCGAGCGCTGGGTGCTCCCGGCGTATGCGCAACGCACTGCGGTACAACTCGAGCATCGACGCCGGATCCCCCTCCTGTGCGGACACGGTGTACTTCGCCCAGTCATCGGGCTGTGGCAGCCACGTCCGCACCGGCCTGTCAGAAAATCCGTAAGGGGGCGCGTCTCCCGACCACGGGATGGGGACCCTGCAGCCGTCCCTGCCCCGGCTGGCCATCCCGGAGCGCAGGTACATGGGATCCAGAAGGTCGTCGTCGTCCAGGGTCTCCACCTCCGGCAGCCCGAGTTCCTCACCCAAGTAGATGTAGGCGCTCCCCGGGAGGGCGAGCAGTTGCAGGATCGCAGCTCGTGCGCGGCGTGTGCCGCGGCGCAGGTCGGCGGGCCGGTCGAGGAAGTCGTCCAGGAACCGCGCGATCCCCTCGCGCTGCGTGCGGGCGTACCGGGACACATGGCGCGCGACGTCGTGATTGGACAGCACCCAGGTGGGCGGGGCTCCCACCTCCTCGTGCGCCGCCAATGTCTGGTCGATCATCGCCCTCATCGGCTCGGCCATCCAGGGCGACGCGAGGAAGTCGAAGTTGAACGCGGTGTGCAGTTCATCGCGACGTACATAGCGCACCAGGCGCTGGAGGCTCTCCACCCATGCCTCGGCGACGAACACCCGTGGCGGGTCGTAGGAGTCGGCGATCGTGCGCCAACCGCGGTAGATGTCGTGCACGGCGTCGCGGTCCCAGTGCGGATGCTGGCCGGCGGCGTAGCGCACGTTGTAGAGATCCGGCAGCAGCGCATCTTTGACCAGGTAGTGCGCGACATCGATGCGGAAACCATCAACACCGCGATCGAACCAGAAGCGCAGCGTGTGTTCGAAGTCGGCCGGTACATCGGGATGGTCCCAGTTCAGATCCGGCTGCTGAGGGGAGAAGAGGTGGAGGTACCACTGGCCCGGATGCCCATCCGCCTCCCTCACCTGGGTCCAGACCCGTCCTCCGAATTCACTGGTCCAGTTGTTGGGCGGCTCCTGGCCGAACTCGCCGCGGCCGTCGCGGAAGTGATAGCGCGAACGGTCCGGATTGCCCGGCCCACCCGCCAGAGCCGCCTGGAACCACGGGTGCATGTCCGATGTGTGGTTGGGGACCACGTCCAGGATCACTCGCAGTCCGTGCTCGTGCGCCTCGGCGATCAGCGCCTCGGCGTCGGCCAGCGTTCCGTAGGCCGGATCGATGTCCCGCGGGTCGCTGATGTCGTAACCCGCGTCGGCCATCGGCGAGGGGTACCAGGGGTTGATCCAGAGGGCGTCGACGCCCAGTTCCGCCAGGTACCCCAAGCGGCTGCGCAGGCCCGCGATGTCTCCCAGGCCGTCACCGTCACCATCGGCGAAACTGCGCAGGTAGACCTGGTAGATCACCGCGGAGCGCCACCAGTCGTGCATGCGCTCAGCCCGACGAGAGCCCGGAGGCCTGATCGGCGTGCACTCGGTTCAGGTTCTCGCCCGTGGTGGGATCGAACAGGTGCATTCGGCGGGGGTCCATCCACAACGTGACGGTGTCGTGCACCTGGCTCAGCGGGTCGAGCTCGACCACCATCTGGGTGCGCATCTGCTCGCTGTCCAGATCGCTCTGCAACTCCGACAGGGTGGCCGCGATGTCCTCCGGAGCCTCGTACGGCACGAAGGCGTACTGCTCGTTGCCGAGCCACTCGGTCACGTCGACCGGCACGTCGAAGGTGACGCCTGCAGCCCTCTTCCCGGGGTCGACCATGTCGGCGTCCTCGAAGTTGCCGGGACGGATACCCGCGATCAGGGCGGTCCGGTCGCCGATCCTCGATCGCCGCTCCTTGTCGAGCGGGACGGTGACGAAGGGCAGTTCAAGGTGGTCATCGGTCACCTGCGCGGGGACGAAGTTCATGGGCGGCGACCCGATGAATCCCGCGACGAACAGGTTCACGGGCTGCTCGTACAGTTCCCGCGGGCTCGCCACCTGTTGGAGCACTCCGCGGCGCAACACCGCGACCCGGTCGCCGAGAGTCATCGCCTCGGTCTGGTCATGGGTCACGTAGACGGTGGTGATGCCCAGTCGGCGCTGCAGCCGCAGGATCTCGGTGCGCATCTGTCCACGCAACTTGGCGTCGAGGTTCGACAGCGGCTCGTCGAACAGGAAGGCATCGGCCTGGCGAACGATGGCCCGCCCCATGGCGACGCGCTGACGCTGACCGCCGGACAGCTGGGAGGGCTTGCGGTCGAGGTGTTCGCGCAGTTCCAGGGTGTCGGCTGCATCCTCGACGCGCGTGCGGATCTCGTCGTCGGACAGGTCGCGCCGCAGCCGTAGGGGGAACGCGATGTTCTCGAAGACGCTCAAGTGCGGGTACAGCGCGTAGTTCTGGAAGACCATCGAGAGGTTGCGGTCGCGAGGAGCTTTGTCGTTGACGCGAGTTCCGCCGATGAGCATGTCGCCGGAGGTGATGTCCTCCAGTCCGACGATCATGCGCAGCAGAGTGGACTTGCCGCATCCCGACGGCCCGACCAGGATCATGAACTC